>JBGPLI010000050.1:0-28708 GCA_041486445.1 Bryobacteraceae bacterium | reverse complement strand
GTGATCGAGCGAGCTGGCGAACGCCGTCAATCCATATCGCGACACGCGCCCGTAGGTCGGCGTCACGCCGGTGATGCCGCAAAACGACGCCGGCTGGCGGATGGACCCTCCGGTGTCGGAGCCGAGCGAGAGCACCGCCGTGCCCTGCGCCACCGCTGCGGCCGAGCCTCCGCTCGAGCCGCCCGGCACGCGGTCCGGCGCCACGGGATTCCGCACCGGCCCGAACGCCGAGTTCTCGTTCGACGAGCCCATGGCGAATTCGTCGCAGTTGGTCTTGCCGAGGATGACGCCGCCCGCCTGCTCCAGGCGCACCACCGCCGTTGCGTCATAGGGAGGAACGTAGTTGGCGAGCAGGCGCGATCCGCACGTGGTCCGCAGCCCGCGCGTCAGGATGACGTCCTTCACCGCGATGGGCACGCCGGCAAGCGGTCCGGGGTCCTCTCCTTTGGCGATTTTGGCGTCGACGGCGCGGGCCGAGGCGAGCGCGCGATCGGGCGCCAGCGTCAGATACGCGTTAGTCTCGGGATTCTCGGCCTCGGCGAAGGCGAGGGAGGAACGGGCGAGCTCCTCGGCGCTGAACTTCTTTGCGAGCAGGCCGGCGCGGATGGAATCGATCGAGTGATCCGCGGGCGTCATCGCTCGATCACCTTGGGCACCTTGAAGTAGCCGCCTCCGGCCAGCGGCGCGTTGGCCAGCGCATCGGCGTTCGAAAGCGGCGGCCGCTCGCGATCCTCGCGCAAGGTCGCGGTCTCGCCGGCGTCATAGAGGACCTGCGCCATGGGCTCGACGCCGCTGGTGTCGAGCTCGTTCAGCTTTTCTATGTGGGTGAGGATGCCGTCCAGGTCGCGCGCCATCTGCGCGACTTCGTCGTCGCTGAGCGCGAGGTTTCCCAGTTCCGCGACGCGGCGAACTTCCGGTTCGGTGATCTTCACGCGCGTTTCCTTTTTCCAGCCCGGTACAGCGTGCCGAGAAACGGGTCCTCGATTCCCTCCGCGCCCGGCCGTGCGCTCAGGGCCCGTTGCGGCATGCGACGCGGCGGCGTGGGACGAAAATCCAGGCCGGTCACCAGTGGTCCGCCCAGCGTCTCGGCCAGGTTCCGCAACAAAGAAGCGCGCAGCGGAGTGAGTTGCCGCTGCCACACGATGTCCTCGACTTCCACCACCAGGGATCCTCGGACCAGCGCCGTCGCGCGCGTATGCCGGGCGATCTTTGCTCCGGCCGCCGCCGGCCAAGCCGCGCGCGCGAGCGACTCGGGATCGGCCTGCTTGGACGAGAGCTTCAATTTTCCGATGAGACGGCCGGCGTGTTCCATGGTGGTTGCCGGGGGAAGTCTTGATTGTATCATCAACACAATGCCGGAACTGATTCTCGCATCTCAATCGCCGCGGCGGCGCGAACTGCTGGCGACCGCGGGTTTCCGCTTCACAGTCCGCTCGCGTCCGGTGGAGGAAATTCTTGGGGCGGGAGAAGCGCCCGCCGACTACGCGAGACGCCTGGCCCGCGCGAAAGCCGAGGCGGCGTGGGAGAATCGCGACGAAATCGTGCTGGGAGCCGACACCGTCGTCGTGCTGGGTGATCGCGTTCTCGAAAAGCCGGAGGATGCCGCCGACGCCAGATCCATGCTGCGCGCGCTGTCGGGACGCGAGCACACCGTGATCACAGGCATCTGCCTGCGCCACGCCGGCGGCGCGGTAGTGGACAGCGCATCGACTCGCGTGCATTTCGTCCCGCTCGAAGAGCGCGAGATCGACGACTATATGGCGAGCGGCGAGCCGATGGACAAGGCTGGAGCGTACGCGATCCAGGGGCTGGCGTCGAAGTTCGCCGACCGCATCGAAGGGTGTTACTTCAACGTGATGGGACTTCCTCTGGCGCTGGTGTATCGCCACTGGAAGACGTTAGCCTAACTGTCTGCGACAAAATCCGGTTAGTGTCTTTCCAAACACTGCCTTATAATGGCTGCAGAAGAGCGCACAGCGAAGCGTTGTGCGCGGTTCAGACGATGTTCGCTTCCATCCGCGAGCAGATCGACACGGTCTTCCGCCGCGATCCGGCCGCGCGCAGCGTGCTCGAAATCGTGCTGTGCTATCCCGGCTTCCACGCCATCCTGCTGCATCGCTCGGCGCACGGTTTCTACCGCCGCGGCTGGTTCACCACCGCTCGCGTAGTCTCGCAATTTTCCCGCGCCGTCACCGGCATCGAAATCCATCCCGGCGCGCGCATCGGCCGCCGCTTCTTCATCGATCACGGCATGGGCGTCGTGATCGGCGAAACCACCGAGATCGGCGACGACGTGCTGCTCTACCAGGGCGTCACTCTGGGCGGCACCGGCAAGGCCACCGGCAAGCGCCACCCCACCATCGGCCACGGCGTGGTGATCGGCACCGGCGCGAAAATCCTCGGCGACATCCGCATCGGCGACTACGTCAAGGTCGGCGCGGGCAGCGTGGTGGTGCGGCCCGTGCCCGCTTATTCCACCGTGGTGGGCGTGCCCGGACGCGTGGTCGGCGGCCTCCACCCGGACCCCGAATCGCTCGAGCACGGCAAGCTGCCCGATCCCGAGGGGCAGGCCATCGACGACCTCTCCCGCCGCGTGGGCGAACTCGAAGCTATGATAAAGGCTCTGCTCGATGAAAAAGTTTCTGCTAAGCGTTAGTTTCCTTGCCGCCGGCGCGCTCATGGCGGAAGACACGCCGTACTGGGTCGAGCCGTGCACTAATCCCGAAACCTCGTGCGTCGCCGGCGACGTGCAGTTGGCCCGCTGGGCCCTCGAAGCCTGGGCAGCCGCCTCTTCCGGACGCCTTCACTTCGTCGAAACCAAGGACCGCTCGCGTGCGCTGATTCGCCTGGTGTGGGCCAGTCCCCGAGGGGGCTTGTACGGCGAGACCATGCCCATCGAAGTGAACGGCCGCCGCGGCGCGCAGATCTTCGTCGTCATCAGCCCGCCTCCGGGCAACGACCCGCTGCTTCGGGACACCATCGTCTACCTGACCTGCCTGCACGAGTCCGGTCACGCGCTGGGCCTGCGCCACACCAGCCAGTTCGACGACATCATGTACAGCTTCCAGTACGGCGGCGACATCCCCGAATACTTCGGCCGCTACCGCCGCAAGCTCGCCGCGCGCGACGATATTCGCAAGAACCCCGGCATGTCGGCCGCGGATCGGGCGCATTTGCTTGAACGCCTGGGGACCGCTGATTTTTAACCCCACACTTTCCGGGCCGTCTCCACCACCAGCTCCAGCTTGCGCCACTGCTCGTCCATGGTGAGCAGATTGCCCGCCGCTACCGACGCGAAGCCGCACTGCGGGCTCAAAGCGAGGTCCTCGAGCGGCACATAGCGGGCCGCTTCATCGATGCGCCGCCGCAACTGGTCCTGCGATTCGAGCGCCGGTTCCTTCGTGGTGACCAGCCCCAGCACCACGCGCTTTCCGCGAGGCACCAGCCGCAACGGCTCAAACCCGCCCGCGCGGGTGTTGTCGTACTCCAGCAGGAACTTGTCCACGTGCAGCGTGCCGAACAATTTTTCGGCGATGGCGTCGTAGCCGCCTTCGGTGTACCACCGGCTCCGGCTGTTGCCGCGGCAGACGTGCAGGGCCAGCGTGACGCCGCGCGAAGCATCCTGAAGCGACGCGTTGTCTCCGGCAATCGCGTTAGCAAGCTCCGCGTCCGGATCCTGGCCGCCCTGCCGCATCCGCTCCCTCCGCCGCGAGTCGAGGTAATGCGAATAGTACGGCGCGTCGAGCTGAATGTAGCGTACTCCCTCCGCGATCAGCCACCGGATTTCATCGCGGATGATCTCGACCAGGTGCGCCAGCAGATCCGCCTGCGCCGGATAGAACACGTCGGTCAAGCCGGGCTTGTAGCTCACCAGCATGAAGTTCGAGGGCGCGGGCAGCGTGATCTTGAACGGTCCCGGCGCGGCCTTCTTCAACAGCGGCAGCTCGTGCGCGGTCAGCTTGCGGACCGGCCGCAGTTTCGCGCCGACGGCGTTGGCCGTGCTCCCCTCCACTCCGCCGCCGGGCCCTTTCCATTCGAGCATCACCTTCTGCGGGACGAACCCCTCCACCGCATCCGCCATGTCGGTCAGCCAGGAGCCGCGCCGCAGCTCGCCGTCGGTGAAAACGTCCAGACCCACGCGCCGTTGCTGTTCGAGAGCGTCGAGGATCGCCCGGTCTTCGAGGGACCGAAGATCTGCGTGCGAGCTCCGCCGGGCTTCGAGGAGCTCCGGCGGCCGCAGCAGGCTGCCGACTTGTTCGGCTCGATAGGGTGCGGTCATGGCAGACATTAGAAAGCATACCTGAAGCTGTTCTGCACGAGCTGATCCAACTCATCTCCCGTGAACCCGAACTCCCTCGCGGCGAGCTCGTATTCGCCGGTGAGCGTACATCCGAACAGCGCCGGATCGTCGGTGTTGAGCACGATCGGCACCCCCGCGTCGTACAGCCGCCGTACGGGATGCTCCGCCAGCGACGCGACCACGCCCGTGCGCACATTGCTCGTGATACAAATTTCGAGTGGAATGTTTTTTTCGCGCAGGTGCGCGAGCAGCCGTGGGTCCTCGATCGACCGGATGCCGTGGCCGATCCGCTCGGCGCCGATGGCCAGCGCGTCCCAGACACTCTCGGGACCCGTCGTCTCCCCCGCATGGCAGGTGAGCCGCAGCCCGCGGTCGCGCGCTTGCGCGTACAGATCGGCGAACCACCTTGCCGGACCTCGCTCCTCGCTGCCGCCCAGTCCGATGGCCACCACGCCATCATTCACGCGCTCAGCCGCAAGATCGAAAACCGGCTTCGCCGCCTCCGCGCCGAACTGGCGAACGGCGTCGATAATCCAGCGCACCCTGACGCGGCTTCGTCCGGCCTCTCGCTCGGCCGCGCGGTAAATCGGCGCGAACTCCTGCTGCTTCCACAACATCATCCCCGCCGACAGATTGACCTCCGCGTACGTGACGCCTTCGCTCTCCAGGCGTTCGAACAATCGCCGCGCAGCCAGTGCGTAATCCTCGGGCGAATTCAGGCGCCGGTTCACCCAGATGTAGCTTCGGATGAAGCCGTCGAAAACGGTATAAGAGGTGGCCGCCGCGATCTCCTCGCGCGTGAGCGACGGATCGAGCTCGAGCAGCGTTTCCGGCTCGACCGATCCCTCCAGATGCAAGTGCAGCTCGGCCTTAGGTGTCATTACTTGCCATAATACGGCCATGCAGCTGCTCACTTCCTTTGAGCTGCACCTCCACGGCGAAGGCACCAACTACGAGAGCTACCGCACTCTGGGCGCGCACGAGATCGAGTGCGAAGGCGTCGCCGGCGTCCGCTTCGCCGTCTGGGCCCCCAACGCGGAGATGGTCAGCGTCATCGGCGATTTCAACGGCTGGGATCCGGCGCGTGATCCCATGTGGCTGCGCGACGGCGGCGTCTGGGAAATTTTCGTGCCCGGTCTCTCGCAAGGCGCGCACTACAAGTACTCGGTGCTCTCGCAGGACGGCTCGCGCCAGGAGAAAAGCGATCCCTACGGTTTTTTCGCGGAAGTGCCGCCCCGAACCGCGTCCCTCGTCTGGCGCCTCTCCAACTACGTCTGGAACGATGCGGAATGGATGCGCGCGCGCGGCTTGCGGCAGCCGTGGCGCGAAGCCGTCTCCATCTACGAAGTTCATCTGGAAAGCTGGCTCCGCCCTGCCGGCGAGTGGCCCACCTATCGCGACTTGGCCCACCGTCTGGTCGAGTACGCGACGCGCATGGGCTACACGCATCTGGAGCTGCTGCCCGTGATGGAGCACCCTTTCTCCGGCTCCTGGGGCTACCAGGTCACCGGCTACTACGCGCCCACCTCGCGATTCGGCACCCCCGACGATTTCCGCTATTTCGTCGATTGCTGCCATCAGGCCGGCCTGGGCGTCATCCTCGATTGGGTGCCGGCCCACTTTCCGCGCGACGCCCACGCGCTCCGGCGCTTCGACGGCACCGCGCTCTACGAGCACGAAGATCCGCGCCAGGGCGAGCACCGCGAGTGGGGCACGCTGGCCTTCAACTACGGGCGCAACGAAGTCCGCACCTTCCTGTTGTCGAACGCGCTGTACTGGCTGCGCGAATTTCACATCGACGGGCTGCGCGTGGACGCTGTGGCTTCGATGCTCTATCTCGATTACTCGCGCCAGCCCGGCGAGTGGATACCGAACCGCTACGGCGGCCGCGAGAACCTGGAGGCCATCGACTTCCTGCGCCGCTTCAACGAGCTCGCGCATCGCGAGCCGGGGGCCATCACCATCGCCGAGGAGTCCACCGCCTGGCCCGGCGTCTCGCGGCCCGTGTATCTGGACGGCCTCGGCTTCACCATGAAGTGGAACATGGGCTGGATGCACGACATGTTCGATTTCTTCGAGAAGGACCCTGTATTCCGCAAGTTTCACCAGCAGAACATCACCTTCAGCATGCTGTACGCGTTCACTGAAAACTTCGTGCTGCCGGTTTCGCACGACGAGGTCGTGCACGGCAAGCGCGCGCTGGTGTCGAAGATGCCCGGCGACGAGTGGCAGCGCTTCGCCAACACCCGCGCTTTCCTCGCGTACATGTTCGGCCATCCCGGCAAGAAGCTGATGTTCATGGGCTGCGAGATCGGCCAGACTTCGGAGTGGAATCACGACGAGAGCGTCGCCTGGTGGCTGCTCCAGTTGCCCGTTCACGCGGGATTGCAGACCATGGTGAAGGAGCTGAACGGCCTCTATCGCCGCGAGCCGGCGCTCCACCAGGTGGACGACGACTTCTCCGGTTTTGAATGGATCGATTTCCGCGACGCCGAGGCGTCGGTCATCGCATTTATCCGATTCGCGCGCGACCGCGGCGACTTCATTGTCTTCTGCTGCAATTTCACGCCTGTGCCGCGGCGCGGCTACCGCATCGGCGTCCCTCAGGCGGGCCTTTATCGGGAAATCTTCAATACGGATTCGGAGATGTTCGCCGGATCGAACGTGGGCAATCTGGGCGGGGTCGCGAGCGAGGCGGTGAAGTTCCACGGCCGTCCCTTCAGCCTGCGCGTCACGCTGCCGCCCCTGGCGGTAGTCGCGTTCAAACTCTAATACATTTTCCCCACCACCTCAACAACTTCCCGCTTCGACCCGCCGCCCCATCAACTCGTCACTCCCTACTCTCAAAGTGTGGCGCCGGCGATCCTGTCGCCGGCGATGATCATATGGTGGTTCCAGCGACAGATCGTCGCGCGACGTGTGCTTTGCCGGTCAAAAGGGTGAGTTGTCTCGATTCGAGCGCCAGCAGTTTCTCCTTGATCGGCAACCCGCCGCCGAATCCGGTCAGCTTTCCGTTCGCGCCGATCACGCGATGGCACGGGATCACGATCGGGATCGGATTGGCGCCGTTGGCCGCGCCCACCGCGCGCGAAGCTTTCGGATTCCCCGTTCGCCGCGCCAGCTCGCCGTAGGAAATCGTCTCGCCATAGGGGATGTCCCGCAGGTGCCGCCACACGGTCCGCTGGAACGCGGTGCCCTCCGGCGCCATCGGCACATCGAACTCCGTCCTTCGGCCGCCGAAATATTCGCGCAACTGGCGCACCGCTTCCCCCACCGGCCCATGTGCGGATTCCCTCCACTCCGGCTCCGGCCGCCGCGCTTTTCCATTCTTCGGAAATTCGATGTGCCGGACGGCTTCCTGATCCCCCGCGATCAGCAGCGGCCCGATGGGCGTGTCGAGATACGTGTAGTTCATACGTGTTCCTTCCATAAGTACATTGCGGCGTAGGCGCGCCACGGTCTCCACGCATCGGCGCCTCGGGCGAAGTCGCGCAGGTACAGATCGCTCCCCGGAAACGCATCCGGTTCTCCCGTCCGCATCGCGATGTACTGCGCCGTCCACGGGCCGATCCCCGGAATCGCGGTGATCTTCTCTTCGAAGTGCTCGAGCGCGAGCGAGCCGTCAAACACAATTTCGCCGCCTGCCACCGCCGCGGCCAACGCGCGAATCGAATTCGCCCGCTGCCTGGTGACGCCGATTCGCGTCAGGTCGGCGCCCGCCAGCTCGGCCGCCGGTGGAAACAGAACCGCGCCGTCGTCCGACAATTTCGAGCCGAACTCGTTCGCGAGCCGTCCCGCCATAGTGGTCGCCGCCTTCACGCTCACCTGCTGGCCCAGGATCGCTCGCACCGCCATCTCGAATCCGTCCCAGCAGCCCGGCACCCGCAGCCCCGGATAGGCGCCCACGATCGCCTTCAGTCGCCGGTCGCGTTTCAAATGGCCCGCGATTTCCGCCGGATCGGCCCCCACATCGAAGATCTTCCGCACCCTTTCGACGATGCGGAACAACGTCGCCGGATCGGGAAATTGAATCTGCAATTCGAGATGATTTTTCGCCGCCGGCAGGACCATGATGGAACCCGCGCGCCCGTCGAGCGAGATCGTGCGTTGATAGAACTCCGGCCGCACAGTCTCCACACCCGGCGTGGCCCTCGGCGCAAGAAATTCGATCAGCGATTTCCAGTCGTACGGCGGCCGGTAGCCGAGCTTGAAAACGTAGTGCTCGGCCGGATGGCCGTTGCGGCCCCGCGCCGCCGCCAGCCGCAGCTCGCGAGGGGTACGCCCGTACAATTTCTGAAACGTCGCGTTGAACCGCCGGATGCTGCCGAAGCCCGCCGCCATCGCGACTTGCGTCATCGACAGATGCGTCTCGTCGATCAGTTTCTTGGCGAAGTGTACCCGCCGCGTCTGCGCCACCGCGACCGGCGTCGCGCCCAGGTAGCGCAGGAACAGCCGCCGCAGGTGCCGCGACCCCAGCCCCAGCCGCTCCGCCAGCGTCTCCACTCCGCCGTCGTCGAGCGCGCTTTCCGAGATCAGCTTCAGCGCGCGCGAAACGCTCGCCGAAGTCCCCAGCCAGGCCGGCGTGCCGGGCGAGGCTTCCGGACGGCAGCGCAGGCATGGACGAAATCCCGCTTCTGCCGCCGCGGCGGCCGACGGGTAGAAGCGCACGTTCGCCGATTTGGGCGAAGGCGCAGGGCAAATCGGGCGGCAGTAAATCCCCGTCGACGTCACACCGATGAAGAAGCGTCCGTCGAATCGAGCGTCACGCGCCAGCCGGGCTCGCTCGCATACCTCCACATCCATGCTTCGATTATGACCGGTGCGCGATCTCGCGTCTGGCCGTTTTCGGACCTGCTCACCTGGGTCATTCTACCCAGGCGCCTGCGGCATCCCACGACTCTTTTCAGTACCTAAAGATCGCCGCAACCTGCTTCGGCATCCGGTCGCCGGGCAACACCCAGGCGTCGCCTCCCCGGCGCAAGGTCTCCACCGCCGCCAGGTTCAGCAGATCCTCGGCGCCCCAGCTCCGGTACGACCCTCGCTCGAATATCCCTGTGTTTTGCGCGTCTTCGTTGATATAAAGCCGGCTCACCCTGCCTTCGAACGCCGCGTGCAGGATCGCCTCCAGTTCGGTCGACAAACGCGCCGAAGAAGTGCGCTCGTTCGCCTCCGCCAGGCTGTTCGCCGCGCGCCCCATGTAGTCGGCCCGCACGATCGCGTAAGCGCCCTGCACCATCTCCTCCTCCGCGAGGAAGCCGTCCGGGCTGCCCTGGACCACCTCCCGCAGCAGATTCGGATACGTGTTGACCTTCTGATAAATCGCGATGTCCTGCTCCACGCCCACCAGCACCAGCGGCTGGCCCTCGGCGTGCAGGAAGACACTCATGCCGCGGTCGACCGACTTGTAATAGTCGGCCAGGTACGTACTCTGCGTTTCGCGCCCCGAACCGGTGCCGAACCGCACCCTCCGCATTGCCCCGGGCGCGGAGCCTGCGGCCGAGCGATTTTCCAGATCGTGATCGGGCGGCTCCAGAGCCTCCATTGCTTCGATCGTTTCCTCCACGCCCTTCGGTAGCGCGATCTTCTCCGCATGAGCGCCGGCGCAGCGGAACAGCGCCACGCCCTTCTTGGAAAGCGCCAGCATGTAGAACGCGCGCGGCACATGGAGCTGGGCGAGCAGCGGGCGGATCAGGAAGGAGCCTGCCACCGTGACCGGACCGCTCACAGGCTCAGGCAGCAGGAATTGCCGGAATCCCTCGGGTGCGCCGAAAACCGCACGGGCCCACTGGTGTCCCCCTGCCAACTCCGGATCCTTCGCCAGCTCTTCCAGCGGATCCAGCACCTGGGCGATCGTGGCATCGCCGGCCTTGCGCTCGCGGAGCAGCCGCGCCGCGTCCTGGATCTCGCTCTTCAAAGCTCCGGTTGCCGCAACCGACAGTGCCCCCTGCCGGTACGGCGGCAGGAACAGGCTGATACAAGGACCACCGATATGCAGCATCTCGTGAATGCTCTCGTCGAGGAGCGGTTCTACTGCCGGAACCCTTGCCGTGGTCATACTTGCCTCCCGGCAAGGCAGGTGCACTTGTGCTGCCATTCCCTGAGTGCCGCCGGCGTTGAGCGATAATGGGTGTAGACTCACCCAGAAGAAGAGAGGACTGCTGTGGCGCTGTTTTTTCTGCTCCTGATGTTTTTCATCGCGATTCTCGCCGTGGTCCTCATGGCGTTTCCTCCCCAGCGGATCGCGGAATGGCTCACCAAGGAAAAGAAAAAGTGAGGAATCGCACCATGGCGCTGCGGTTCCGCTCCCCGGTGATCTTCGGGTTCGCGCTGAGCCTGTGTCTGGGATCGGGCGAGTTGCTCGCGCTCAATCCCCACAAGGCGCTCACGCAGTACACGCGCACGGTCTGGACGCAGGCGCAGGGCCTTCCGCAGGACACCATCCGCGCCATCACCCAGACCGGGGACGGCTTCCTCTGGCTCGGCACCGATGAGGGCCTGGCGCGCTTCGACGGCTACGATTTCGTCATCTTCACCAAGGACGACGGCTCGCTGCCGAGCAACTCCATCACCGCGCTGTGGGCCGGCCATGGCGGAGCGCTCTGGATCGGTACGCCCAACGGACTCACGCGCTACGCCAACCGCCGCTTCACCACCTTCACCACCAGGGACGGACTGCCGGACAACGCCATCACCTCTTTATTTGAAGATCACAGCGGCGTGCTGTGGATCGCCGCGGGCATTTTTCTCAGCCGTTTTGAGAACGAGAAGTTTGCCACGGTGTCGGCCGAGCACCTGGTCCCGGTGGACGTGGTTCGCATGGTCTATGAAGACCGCGAGCAGCAGCTCTGGGTGGCCGGTGTAGGCGGGGTTTTGAAACGGACCGGCGAGACCTTCACGACCGTATTGACGTCCCGGGATTTGGGCGGCGACCTGGTCACGGCGATGCTGGAGGACCGCAACCACGGTTTCTGGATCGCCGGAACCAAGGGGCTGATTTTGCGCTCGCCGGATGGCAGGCTCAAACGATTCGACCGGCGCGACGGTCTTCCCGATAACTTCGTCCGCGCGCTGTGGGAAGACCGCGAGGGGGATCTCTGGGCCGGCACCAACGACGGCTTGAGCCGTTTCGAAAACGGCCGCTTCGTCCGCTTCGACCGGAAGGACGATGAGGACTGGGTCCGCTGCCTGTTCGAGGATCGGGAAGGCAACCTGTGGGTGGGCATGAACAGCGGCTTGAACCGGTTTCGCGACGACCGCTTCACCACCTACGGCCGCATTGAAGGGTTGCCCAGCGATTCGCCCATCGCGGTGCATCAGGACCGCAAGGGCCAGATCTGGGTCGGCTTCCACGACGCCGGAATCGTATCGTTTGTCCCCGGCAAATTCCGCACCTACACGACACGCGACGGTCTTGCCGACAACGAGATCTTTGAAATCCGCGAGGCGCGCAACGGCGACCTGCTGATTTCCACCCGGTCGGGCGTCAGCCGCATGCACGAAGGACGTTTCGTCAACTACGCCATGAACGATCCCCTGCAACGCGGGGCCGTGTTCGACGCGATGGAGGATTCGCACGGGCACCTGCTGACGGCCACGCCCAGCGGCGTGTACGAACGCGTGGGAAACGGCTGGCGCAATCTGATTCCCGGCGGGCCGCTGTTGAACGATTTCCCCGTGGTGCTGGGCGAGAGCCGGGACGGCAGCCTGTGGGCCGGGACCTATGGCGAAGGACTGTGGCAGGTCCGTAACCCGAACTCCAAACCCCGACGGTACACGACCGCCGACGGCCTGGGCAGCGATCAGATCCGCTCGCTCCATCAGGACGACGAGGGCACGCTGTGGATCGGCACCTTCGGCGGAGGCCTGACCGCTCTTCGCGACGGCGCGTTTTCCCGATTTACCGCGCGCGACGGGCTGCTCAGCGATAATATCGCCCACGTCGAGGACGACGGCAAGGGAAGCCTGTGGCTGAGCACCACGCGCGGGATTTGCCGCGTCTCCAAGCAGCAGCTCCGCGATTTCGCCGCGGGCCGGATCAAGATCCTGACGCCGGACAACTACGGCGTCGACGACGGCCTTCGCAGCGCCCAAATCGCTCCGGGCGCTCCCACCGGCGGCGGCGGCGGGCGGACCAGCGACGGGCGTCTGTGGTTCCCCACCAGCCGCGGCCTGGCGACCATCGATCCGCGCACGCCCGAGCAGGGCGTGATGGCCCCGCTCGCCCAACTGGTGGGCGTCGCCGCCGACGGCCGGGAGGTCGACTTCAGCCGCTTCGAGAAACTCAAGCCGGGAATCGACCACGTCCAGTTCCGCTACACCGGAATTTTTTTGAGCGCGCCTGAGCGCGTTCATTACAGTTACAAACTCGAGGGCCTGGACCGCGACTGGATTCCCGCCGCGGGCCGCCGCCTGGTCAACTACAATACGCTGCCCCACGGCCGTTATCGCTTCCGCGTGCTGGCGGCGCTGCCCGGGCAGGCGACCAGCGAGAGTTCCTTCAGCTTCGAGGTTCTGCCCCACTTCTACGAGATGACGTGGTTTGCCTGGCTCTGCATCGTCTCGTTTATCGGAATCGTCTACGGCTCCTACCAGCTCCGGATGAGGCAGATCCGCGGCCGCTTCTCGCTGGTGCTCGAGGAACGGGTGCGGCTGGCGCGTGAAATCCACGACACGCTGGCCCAGGGTTTCGTCGGGATTTCCTCGCAGCTCGACGCGCTGGCGCTCAAGCTGAACGGCGATATGGGCGTGGTGCGCCAGCACCTGGATCTGGCCCGCAAAATGGCGCGGCACAGCCTCACCGAAGCGCGCCGCTCGGTGATGGATCTGCGAACTTCGGCTCTGGAGGATCACGACCTGCCCTCGGCGCTCACCACCGCCGCGCGGCAGTGGGTGGCCGGAAGTCCCGTGCACGTGCAAGTGGACGTTTTCGGAGACAACCGCGAGCTGCCGGAAGACGTGGAGCAGCATCTGCTGCGTATCGCGCAGGAGGCCGTGACCAACGCCCTCAAGCACGCCGGCGCGCACATGATCTGGGTGGAGCTGGAGATGGAAAATCGCCGCTTGCGGCTGCGTGTGAAGGACGACGGACACGGATTCGAACCGGCCACCGTGCTCAACGGCGCCGGCGGGCATTTCGGGATTCTGGGAATGCGCGAGCGCGCCGAACGGCTGGGCGGCGAGCTGGATCTTTCGAGCGAGCCCGGCTCGGGCACGCAAGTGGAAGTGACGGTGCCGCTCACATGATTCGCATTCTGATCGCCGAGGACCACATGATCGCCCGCGCCGGCGTCGGCGCGATCGTGAACGCGCAGCCGGACATGCAGGTGGTCGCCGAGGCCACCAACGGCCAGCAGGCCGTGGCGCTCTATCGCGAGCATCGCCCGGACGTCACGCTCATGGACATGCGCATGCCGGTGATGACCGGGTTCGACGCCGTGTCGGCCATCCGCAACGACTTTCCCAATGCGCGCATTGTCGCGCTGAGCACCTTCGGCGGCGACGAGGATATCCGCCGCGCCCTGATGGCCGGCGTACAGTCCTATCTCACCAAGGACGTTCTGCACGACGAGCTGATCGCGGCGATCCGCGCGGTCCATGCCGGACAGAAATACCTCCCGCCTCCGGTGGCCGCTGCGCTGGCCGCGCAACTGCCCCGGCCCGACCTGAGCGCCCGCGAGACGGACGTTCTGCGGCTGATCGTCGAGGGTCTGAGCAACAAGCAGATCGCCTTCACGCTGGGCATCGCCGAGCATACCGTCAAGAACCACGTGAAGAGCATCCTGAGCAAGCTCGGCGTCGACGACCGCACCCAGGCGGCCACGGCGGCGATCCAGCGCGGGATTATTCACCTGCAGGTGTGAGGGCAGAGCCGCGACTGTGAAGGAGCGGTACGCTACACCGCTCCGCCCGGTGAACCTCCATCGGTTCGCCTTGCCCGAGACGACGTACTGGATGGCTTTCTGGACGTCCTCATCCGTCCACAACCAGCGTGTACTGCCGTGGCGTGCCCAACGCTTTCGATCCAGCTCATCGATCCGCAGACGGTTCAAGTTGCGGCTCGCGTACGACTTGAAAGCGTGCATGACTCTCTCGGGTCGAACGTTCGCTTCCACCACTGCGTGAACGTGATTGGTTCGCACATGTGCTGCCCAGAGATTCCAGCCATGGTGCAAACAAACTCCGCGGAGAGCATCGAGTACCGTCGCACGGCGGTCTCGGTCGAGCAAATAGGGCGCTTGGTCCATCTGCTGGCGTTTCATCGCGACACGTTCGGGATTGGCTTCCGCCAAGCGGCTTCCGGGCACATTGTGGTGCCTGTCCACAGAACCGGATGCATCGCCGTGCAGATGCGCCCCATAGCAAGCGAAAGTGATGAAGTACCTCATTAGCGAGCGCCGTTACCGCTCCTTGACAGTCGCGGCTCAGCGAGAATTTGGCATGTGCGCGAAGTCTCTCTCGTTTTCCGCGCAGAAGTGCTCGATGAGGTCGGTATCGGGCAACAGCCGGTCCTTGAGCGTGATCGTGAACGGCCGGGTGTAAGTCTTGGGATCGTCCACCGTGATCTGAATTTCCATGTGGCCGAAGTCGATCCGGTGAAACCGTTCGGTCACGCGCATGTCCTCGCTGTGCGGGTGGCCGAAGGCGTCCAGCCAGCTTCGATCGTTGAGCCCGATCGTATCGACCACCAGCGCGTCGCCGTCCCACTTGCCGATGGAGTAACCGAGCCAGCTTGGTTGCGTGTCCTCGGGGTGTTTGCGCCCGTCCATGAAGATCTGGCGGAAGTCCATATTCTGCTCGTACAGCATCATGACCACGCCTGGCGTCTGGACGATCTTGTAAGGATGGGGCGCGGCATCCATCAGCGGCACACCGAACGGCAGACAGCGCGTGCCGGAAATATCTTTCGCCAGACCCGCCCGGTGTCGCTCGAAGACCGGGACGGCCTCGCGCCGCAGAGGCGAATCCTCGGGTTTGAAATCGGACAGAATGTTCATGAAGTACCGCGAGGGCGGATCTTCTCCCAGATTATTTGTGCCGTCCGCGAAAAACCTGCGCAATTCCGCGCCGCTGGCGGATTCCGCCAGCCAGATGCCCGACAGGTCCGGCTTGCCGTTGGAGGCGCGGGGCACGCGCGCCGAAAGGATCGGTTTGCCGTCGCGCGTTCGGGGAGTGCCGGGAGCAGGGTAGTTCAACCACTGGCCGTGCGCCGAGGCCGCTGCTCCCGCCAGCGCGATCCATATAAAGAGGTATCGATTTCGCATTCCAAGCCTCCCCACCCAGGAATTTTATCAGGTAGCGCCGCCCTAGCCCCAAAGGGCCATCGGCCCGCGACCTGTGAATTGGCGAGGATAGTGGTTGAGTTGGAGTTAAGACACCATGTGGATTGTTCGGCTCGCTCTGCGCCGCCCCTACACATTCGTGGTGATGGCGGTTCTGATCGCCATCCTTGGCGTGACGGCTATCCTCACCATGCCCGTCGACATTTTCCCGTACATCGACATTCCCATCGTGAGCGTGGTGTGGCCGTACTACGGCTTGCCGCCGGATGAGATGGAAAAGCGCGTCGTTACCAATTTCGAGCGCAACCTCGCCTCGGGCGTGAACGACATCGAGCACATCGAA
This sequence comes from Bryobacteraceae bacterium, assembly GCA_041486445.1. GTDB lineage: Bacteria > Acidobacteriota > Terriglobia > Bryobacterales > Bryobacteraceae > Palsa-187. The sequence goes on along the minus strand of JBGPLI010000050.1, from coordinate 12,786 downwards.
TCGCAATCGTACAAAGACATCGCGGTGGTGAGAGTTTACTTTCATCCCAACGTGCAGATCGACATGGCGGTGGCGCAGGTGACCGCGCAAATGAACAGCGGAATTCGGGGAATGCCGCCCGGAATGTTCCCGGCCAACGTTCTCAAATACGACGCCGGCAGCGTACCCGTCCTGAAGCTGGGTCTTTCGAGCAAGACGCTGCGCGAGCAGGAAATTTTCGACCTGGGGCAGAACTTCATCCGGATCCCGCTCGCCACCGTGCAGGGCGCCGCCGTTTCCTTCCCGTTCGGAGGAAAAAACAGGGCGGTGATGGTGGATCTGGACCTGGATGAGCTTTATGCCAAGCAGCTTTCGCCGATCGACGTGTCGAACGCCTTGAACCTGCAAAATCTGATTCTTCCGGCGGGCACGGCCAAGCTGGCCCAGACCGAATATCAGATCAAGCTCAACAGCAGCCCCGTGGTTTTGGACGAATTGAACAACCTGCCCATCAAAACCGTGAACGGCGCGACCGTGTACATGAAGGACGTGGCGCACGTGCGGGACGGCTTCGGCGTCCAGAGCAACCTCGTCCGCACGGACGGAGCGCGCGGCGTGATGCTGAGCATAACCAGGACCGGCAAGGCCTCGACGCTGGCCGTGGTCAACGCCGTCAAGGCCGCGCTGCCCCGCATTCTCACGATGGTTCCGCCGGAGCTGAACGTGGTGACGCTCGCCGACCAGTCGCTGTTCGTGCGAGCCTCGATCCAGGGCGTGGTACGCGAGGCGCTGATCGCGGCGGGCCTGACGGGCCTGCTGATCCTGCTGTTCTTGGGGAGCTGGCGCAGCACTCTGATCGTGTGCATCTCGATCCCGCTGTCGATTCTCACTTCGCTGTCGATCCTGAGCCTGCTGGGGCAAACTATCAACGTGATGACGCTGGGGGGCCTGGCGCTGGCGGTCGGCATCCTGGTGGACGACGCGACAGTGGCGGTGGAGAATACGCACCGCAACATCGGCATGCGAAAACCGCTGGTCCGCGCAGTGATCGACGGCGCGGCGCAGATCGCGGTGCCGACGTTCGTGTCCACGCTGGCGATCTGCATCGTGTTCGTCCCGGTGCTGCTGCTGACCGGAACGGCGAGATACCTGTTCACGCCGCTGGCCATGGCGGTGGTGTTCGCGATGCTGGCGTCCTACCTGCTGTCGCGCACGCTGGTGCCGACGATGGCGCACTATCTTCTCAAGTCCGAGGTGGAGATCTACCGGCAGGGCCTCGAAGGCGAACCGGCCGGCGGCCGGGGAATCTTCTGGGCCGTCCACCATGTGTTCAACCGGATGTTTGAAGCGCTCCGCTTCCGCTACATCGGCCTGCTCGATTGGTCGCTGGGGCACCGCGCATTGGTCCTCATGTCGTTCATGGCGGTTTCGATCGCCTCGCTCGGCCTGGCGTGGCTGGTGGGCGAGGATTTCTTTCCCAACGTCGATTCCGGGCAGATGCGCCTGGAAGCGCGCGCTCCGGCCGGCACGCGCCTGGAGCAGACCGAAGTGAGATTCGCTGCGATCGAGCGCGAAATCCACGACGCGATTCCCCCGAGCGAACTGGACACGCTGATCGACAACATTGGCGTGGTCAATTGCTGGGCGTGTCTGGCGCAGGGAGAAGTCCCGACGATTTCGAGCGCCGACGGAGAGATCCTGATCTCGCTCAAGAAAGATCACGGCTCGACCCGGGACTACGAAGTCATGCTCCGGAAACGGCTGCGCGAGCGTTTCCCCGACATGACTTTCTTCTTCAACCCGGCCAACATCACGACGCAGATTCTGAATTTCGGCCTGCCGGCACCGATCGATTTGCAGGTGGTGGGGCGCGACGCCGATGGCAACTACAGGATCGCGCAGAAGCTGGCCGAGAGAATTTCGCACGTTCCGGGAGCCGCCGACGTTCACGTGCACCAGGTGATCGACCAGCCGGAAATCCGTCTGAACGTGGATCGGGTGAAGGCGTCGCAACTGGGCTTGACGCAGCGCGACGTGACCAGCAGCATGCTGATCTCGCTCAGCGGCACCAGCCAGATCGCGCCGAACTATTGGGTGAACTGGTCCAACGGCGTCAACTACCAGGTGGGCGTGCAGACGCCGCAGTACAAGATCGACACGCTCGATGCGCTGCTGCGCACGCCGGTTTCGGCGGCGACCAACGTGGTCAACTCGACCACGCCGGGGTCGCTCGCGGGCGCGTCGGCGGCCGGCAACGCCTGGGTGGGCGCGGCTCCGAGCGGCGCGTCGCAGGCTTACGGAAATCCGGGCGCGATGACGGGGAGCACGCAGATGCTCTCCAATCTGGTGACGGTTCAGCGGGGCACGTCGCCGGTGATCGTGAACCACTATAACGTCCAGCCGGTTTTCGACGTGTACGCGAACGTGGACCGGCGGGATCTGGGCGGCGTCGGCGCGGAAGTCGAAAAGATCATGAAAGAGGAGAGCGCCCATCTTCCGCGCGGCACTTCGTTCGATTTGCGCGGGCAGTATCAGACCATGCGGAATTCATTTTTCCGGTTGGGGCTCGGCATGGCGTTCGCCGTGGTGTTGGTGTACCTGCTGATGTGCGTGAATTTCCAGTCGTGGCTCGATCCGTTCATCATCCTGACGGCGCTGCCGGGCGCGGTGGCCGGGATTTTGTGGATGCTGTTCGTCACCGGCACCACGCTGAGCGTCCCTTCGCTGATGGGCGCGATCATGTGCATGGGCGTGGCGACGGCGAACAGCATCCTGATGGTCACCTTCGCCAATGACGAGCGGGCGCTGGTGCCGTCGGCGCGCGAGGCGATGCTGTCGGCCGGCTACGCGCGAATCCGTCCGGTGCTGATGACCGCGGCGGCGATGATGCTCGGCATGCTCCCGATGGCGCTCGGTGTGGGCGAGGGCGGAGAGCAGAACGCGCCGCTGGGACGCGCCGTGATCGGCGGCCTGATGTTCGCCACGGTGACGACGCTGTTCGTGGTGCCGATCATCTATAGTTACCTGAGAACCCGGCCTCCGGTGGATCACGAAAGCCGGCTCGAAGCGGAGGAGCGGGAAGCAGTCCGATGAAACGCGACACGGATCTGGCGGAGACCACCGAAGAACGGCTGCGCCGGGAAATCGAGGATCTGAAGCAGCGGCTACATGAGCAGCAGGGCCGCGGCGCATCGCATGGCGGGGCGTCGGTGAGGCCGTGGCATCCGTCGGGGATCACGATCGCGTGTATTTTTCTGGGAGCGGCGGTCCTCATCGCGGTGGCGTTTTTCGCCGGCTACACTCCGCTCCAGAAGCGCCAGACGCTGATCCGCAGCGAGGCGAGCGAACAGGAGCAGGCTCTGCCGCGCGTGGAGGTGATCGAAGTCGGGCGCTCCTCGGGCACCAGCGAACTGGAGCTGCCGGGCAGCATTCAGGCTATCACCGAGGCTCCCATCCTGGCGCGCGCGGACGGCTACATCAAGCGCCGGATGGTGGACATCGGCGACCGCGTGCAGGCCGGCCAGCCCGTGGCCGAGATCGACGCGCCGGAAATGGACCAGCAGATCCGGCAGGCCAAGGCGGCGCACGGCCAGACCCAAGCGGCGCTCGATCTGGCCAAGGCGTCGCTCGAGCAGGCGCTCGCCAATTACGAGCAGGGCAAAACCAATCTGGAGCTGGCGCGCGTGACGGCGCAGCGCTCGAGCAACCTCGTCAATCAGGGCATTTTCTCGCGCCAGGAAAACGATCAGGCGCAGGCGCAATACCAGGCGCAGATGGCCGGCGTGCAGGCGCTCGAGAAGGCCATCGCGGCGCAGCGCAGCAACGTGTCAGCGGCGGAATCAAACATGGCCGCAGCGGAGGCGAACGGAGCGCGCCTGAACGAAATCCAGGCCTACCGCGTGGTGAAGGCGCCCTTCGCCGGAGTGATCACGCTGCGTAACGTGGATGTGGGGGCGCTGGTGAATACCGGCACGACGCTGCTGTTCCGCGTGGCGCAGACGGACACGCTGCGCACGTTCGTCAACGTGCCGCAAGCCAACGCCAGCTCCGTGCGAGCGGGCCAGCCGGCGCGGGTGAGCGTTTCGAGTCTTCCGGGGAAACAGTTCTCCGGCACCGTGGCGCGGACGGCGAACGCGCTCGATCCGGCCAGCCGCACGCTGCTGGTGGAAGTGGAAGTTCCGAACGCGAGCGGCGCGCTGCTGCCCGGCATGTACGCCGAGGTCGATCTGAGCAGCGCGCGGACGAACCCGCCTCTGCTTATCCCCGGGGACGCGTTGATCGCCCGCGCGGAAGGCACGCAGGTGGCCGTGGTTCGCTCCGACCACACCGTGCATCTTCAGAAGATCGTGATCGGCCGGGATCTCGGGGCCCAGCTCGAAGTGCTCGGCGGGATTCAGGCAGGCGAGACAATCATCGCGAATCCGGGCGATGCGGCGCGCGAGGGCGTGAAGGTGGAGCCGGTGGCGGCGGAGAAGGCGGTACCCTAATAGAAGAGTACAACCGGCCAATGGATACGCCACTGACACCGAAGATTGAACAACTCATCCGCGAGCGCCTTTAGTCCGGTTCGTACCAAAGTGCGACTGAGGTTCTGGAGGATGCGTTGGATGCGCTTGCAGAGCGGGAGAACTTCCAGGCGATTCGCGCGGAGCTGGACCACGCCGACGAGCAACTTGCGCGCGGTGAGTTTACCGAGTACGACGAAGGCTCCATGCAGAGACTTGCCGGCGGCGTTAAGGCACGAGGCCGAGCGCGCCTTGAGAAAGATCATCCAAGCGCGATTCGATGAAACGGGTACGCGTCACGCGTGATGCGGAGCGCGACCTCGACGAGATTTGGCTCTACATCGCGCGGGATAGCATCGACGCGGCGAACCGTCACTTGAACGAACTCACGTCTCGATTTCCTCTGCTTGGCTCACTACTACCGCGACGCACCGGAGTACGTTTCCGTCCTGCACGTCGTCCATGCAGCGCGAGACCCCAGTCGCGTTTTCAAAGATTGAATACGGCGTCACTTCGATTCCTCCAGCAACTGAGCCAGGTATTTGCCCCAGATCGCAGGCAGCGAGTGAGTGCCGTGCCCGCGCGTCTCGCTGGTAATGGGAAGCAAGACGAATCGCCCGCGTTTCACTTTCTTGATGGCGCGCTCGGCGATGCCCAGCTCCGGCGGATTGATCACATCGTCGGCCGAATTGACCGCAAGCAACGGCGCCTTGATTTTCGCGAGACCCGGTTCCGGATTATAAAACCGCGGAGCCTCGGACTCGTAAATCACGTCGTTGGCGTCCTTGCTCATGACCTGCTCGGAGAATCTTTTCGCCATCATCGCGATGACGCTGTCGCGGGTGGGAAACTCCTTCTGCAGTTGGAGCGCACTGCTGGTCACGAGGGCCTGGACGTATGCGGCGCACGTGAGCCCGGCGACCGGCGGTTCGGTGTATTCGCCGCCCTTCCACGCCGGATCGCCCTTGATGCAGTTGACCCTCATCTGGCGCTGCATCCAATTGCGCCCACCGATCGCCACAGGATTGCTGGCCAGCGGCATAAGAGCGTCCATGAAGTCGGGATACATCTCGCCCCACAGCCAGGTGTGCATCGCGCCCATGGAGGTCCCCATCACCAGGCGCAGGTGGTTCACGCCCAAGGCTTCGGTCACCACGGAATATTGCGCGCGCACCATGTCTTCGTAGGCGTATTTCGGGAAACGCATGCGCAGTCCCTCGCTAGGACTGCTGGATTTTCCGTGGCCGATCCCGTCGGGCAGGATGATGTAATGCGTGGCGCTATCGAGCAATTGTCCGGCGCCGAACAGCTGCCCCGCGAATGTTTCCTTGAGGAAACCAGGGCCGGTTCCGCCGGTGCCATGCAGGATCAGGACCGCGTTCACGACTTTGCCGCTGGCATCGCGCTCGGGCTTGCCAATGGTGGTGTAGTGCAGACGCAGTTGCGAAAGGGTTTCGCCGCTCGCGAACTTGAAGTCCTTCGCGATCCAATCGGCCTCGACGGGAGCGGGGCGATCGGCCGCAGACGCCACAGCGGCCGCGGCAAGGGCGAAAACGAGAGTGAAGGCGCTCATAACTAGAGAGCGTAGCATCACCCGGCGGCGGACTCCACTAGCGCGTGGTTACCGACCCGATCCACGTCCAGGTGGATATCGCCGGCCGCGTCGATTTCGAAGGCCGGCTGGAATCGCGCGCCCCAGACCATTTCGTCGTAGCGATAGGAGTAGCGGGCGTGCACGGTCTGGCTGAAGGTATCGTCAAAGGCCTTAATCAGGATGAGCACCTCGGCCTGGAGCCGGTCCAGCTCCTCCGCGGTTTTCCCGTAGAGAGGGCTGGTCTCGTCGATCGGGTGCACGATGGTCCACATCAGCGCCAGAAAGAAGACGCCGTCCCGCTCCAGCCGGAGGGGCTGATAGGTCCGTTTGAGCTGGCCGGGCGGGCCGTCCACGGTCATCAGCAGCACATTCGCTTCGAGGTTCATCAGACTGTTCGAGCGCAGGTTGACGATCCGGAACTGGAGGCTGGTTCCGTCCTGATAGGGCGCGATGACCATCTGATCGCTGAATCCGATTCTGGCGGAGGGCCGCGAGACTCGTCCGAACAGCACGCCCGTGATGACGGCGAAACCCATCAGACCGGTCATCGCCTCAAACGCCGCCACGAAGTTGGCCGCGACGCCGATGGGCGCGATGCTGCCGTATCCCACCGTGGTCAGCGTGTGCGCGCTGAAGAAAAAATCGTTGAGGAAACGGCCGAATGTTGACGGGGCGCCGGCACCCTGAAGCTGTGCGGGGTCGAGGTTGAAGTAAATCACCGCGAAGATCGTATTCGTCAAGAAAAACGCCGCAAAGGTGACGGCCAAAAAGCTGGTCCATCCCATGCTGATGAGGTGCAGGTATGGGTGAGTGTCCTTCCAACTGGTGCCGCGGCGATGCACGTTGAAACTTCCATCCTTGTTGATGGCGCGCCGCAGCGTGCCAGTGAACTGTTGTGTCAAACCTGGATCGAAAGCGGGCTTCTGCATATCTCACGATCTTATCGCCGACAATGAAGAGCGTGATGAGTGCAGCTCAGCCGAGCCGGTTGACCGATTTCCTCGGACGCATCGCGCAGCTCGACGCCGAGTTCATCGTTTACGACGACGGCTACCGCGGATGGACGTATCGTTTCGCGGATGTGGCGAAGGCGGCTCACGCCTTGAGAGTCCGGCTGCGGGCGCAGGGCGTCCGCAAGGGCGATGTGGCCATGATCTGGTCCGAAAGCCGGCCCGGGTGGGTGGCCGCGCTATGGGGCTGTCTGCTCGAGGGCGTGGCGCTGGCGCCGGTGGACCCGCAATCTTCCATCGCGCTGTTCCAACGCATCGAGCAGAGAGTGCGGCCGGCCTTGATTCTGGTGGGCGAGCGCGTGCCCGCGGTTGAAGGCAGCAAGGCGCCGGTCTGGCGATTGCAGGAAATCGAGAAGGATCGGGATGACACGCCACTCGCGGCGGTGACGCTCACGGGCGACGATATCGCCGAAATCGTTTTCACGTCCGGAACCACCACCGAGCCGAAGGGCGTGGTGATCGCGCACGGCAATCTGCTGGCGAACGTGAAGCCGGTGGAGGCGGAGATCGCCAAGTACAGGAAGTATGCGCGGCCGTTTCTGCCGCTGCGGATTCTGAATCTGCTGCCGCTCAGCCATCTGTTCGGACAGTCGCTGTCGCTGTTTCTGCCGCCGCTGGTGCCGGCTTCGGTGGTGTTCATCTCCGGAACCGGCGCGCAGGAAGTGGTGCGGCAGATTCACAACCGGAAGGTATCGGCGCTGGTCGCGGTGCCTAAGGTGCTCGAAATGTTGCGGGACTTCGTGGTGCATCGGTTCCCGGAGGCGGCCGATTTGAGGCTGGCACGCGGTCCGTGGCCGGTGCGCTGGTGGCGATTTCGAAGAGTGCATCGTCTGCTGGGCTGGAAATTCTGGTGCTTCATCGCGGGCGGCGCTCCGCTTCCGGCCGAGCTCGAGCAGTTCTGGTCGCGCCTCGGATTCCTGGTGGTGCAGGGCTACGGGCTCACTGAGACGGCGCCCATCGTGAGCTTGAGCCATCCGTTTCACGTGCGCCGCGGCACGGTGGGGAAACCGCTGGGCGGAGTCGAGGTGAAAATCGCCAGCGACGGCGAAGTCCTGGTGCGGGGCGCGAACGTGACCCGCGGATACTTTCAATCTCCTGGCGAGACCGCGGCCGCGATCGAGGATGGCTGGCTGCACACCGGCGACATCGGCGCGCTCGACGCCGAAGGCCACCTGATGATTCGAGGGCGCAAGAAGGGGATGATCGTCACGCCCGAGGGGTTGAAGGTGTTTCCGGAAGATGTCGAGACCGTGCTGAACCAGATGGAGGGCGTGCGCGAATCGGCGGTCATTGGCGCGGACAGAGTTCACGCGGTGCTGGTTCTCGCGGAGGGCGCCGACGCCGGCGCGATTGTTCGCGAAGCCAACCAGCGGCTGGAGGAGCATCAGAAGATTCGCTCGGTCTCAGAGTGGATGGACGGTGAGCTGCCGCGCACCCGGAGCACGCGAAAACTGCGGCGCACCGAGATTGCGGATTGGGTCGCGAAGGGCGCGCGCGAATCCGGGCCGAAGGAGGAGACCGGACTGGCGGAGCTGCTCCGCAAGTACGCGCCGGGCCGGGCCATCACCGGCGAAACCACGCTCGATGAACTGGGGCTCAGTTCGCTCGATCGCGTGGAACTGATGATGGACCTGGAGCAGAGGCTCGACGCCAGCATCGACGAAACGGCGTTTGCGTCGGTGAGGACGATCGCGGATCTTGCACGGCCGATGGCGGCCACCGAGGAGACGCCGCTCCCCACCTACAACCGCACGCGGGCCGCGAGGCTGCTCCGGCGGATCGCGCTGCCGGGTGTGCTGCTGCCGCTCACCAGAATCTTCGCGCACATCCAAGTGTCGGGCGTCGGGAATCTGGAAAGCTTGCGGGGTCCCGTGATCTTTGCATCGAATCATCAGAGCCACATGGATGTGCCGGCGATCCTGGCGAGCCTTCCGGCGCGCTGGCGGTATCGCCTCGCACCCGCGATGTCGAAGGGATTTTTCGACGCGCATTTTCATCCGGACCGTCACGGGTGGCAAAAGCGGTGGATCAACAGCCTTCAGTACCGCCTGGCGACGCTGATGTTCAACGCGTTCCCGATTCCGCAGACCGAAGCCGGAACGCGCCAATCCATTCGCTACATGGGCGAGTTGGCGGAGGAGGGCTGGTCGATTTTGATTTTCCCGGAAGGCGATCGCACCGAGCATGGCGAGATTCGAAGATTCCGTCCCGGCGTGGGGATGATGGCGTCGCATCTGCGATTGCCTGTGGTGTCGGTACGCCTGAAAGGGCTGGAGCGGGTGCTGCATCGTTCGGCGAAGTGGGCGCACCCGGGCCCGGTTGAGGTCAAGTTCGGCGAGCCGATGCTGTTGCAAGGCGAGTCGCACGCGGCGCTGGCGCAGCAGGTGGAGGAGGCGGTGAGGGAGCTGTAACCCTGCTACTTGCCCACCATGTGGTTGAGGTCGCGTTCACCTTCCAGACATACGTACTCGAGTAAATCCTGATCGAGCACGATGTGTTGGTTCAGCTTGATGGTCCACGGCCTGGTGTACGCTTTCGGATCGTCGACCGTCACCTCGATCTCGAGCTTTCCGAAATTCGGCCGGCGGAAACGCTCGGTCATCTTGGCGGCGTCGGTCATCGGGCTGCCGTCGTAATCGGCCCACAGTCCGTCGCGGAAGCCGTTGGTCTGGACGACCAGCGTATCGCCCTCCCACTTTCCAGTCGAGTAACCGTTCCAAGATGGCGACGGATCTTTGAGCACAGGCCGCGCGTCCGTGAAGATCTGGCGGTACTCCATATCGCGCTCGTGCAGGATGGCGAGGAATCCGGGCGCCTGCACGATTCGCCTGGGAAACGGATGCGTGTGCATTTGCAGAATGCCCAGAGGCAGGCAGCGCACGTCGGGGTTGTCCTTGGCCTTGTCGGCGGCGCGCTTGTCGCGGAGCTCCGCGGCCCAGGGTTGATAGGGCAGGCGACCTTCAAGTCCGGCGCCGATGTCGCGGAACTGGCGGGTGCGCGGAACGGCGGGGCCGGCGAACTCGTCGGCAGTGCGCTCGGTGTCCGCGCCCCAGGTTCCAGAGAAATCGGGTTTGCCGTCGGCGGCGCGCGGAGCAGGCGCGGAAAGATTCGGCTGGCCGTTGGGCAGGCGCGGGACTCCGGCGGTGGGGTAATGCAGCCACTGCGCGGAGAGAGGCGCGGAGAATACAGCGAGAACTGCGGCGAGCGCCATCATATCATCGGCGATTATACACCTGCTACACTGGCCCCGTGATTGCGCAGCAGGCCAACCCGGCGCGGATACGCCACATGGAACTCATGATCCTGATGGGTTCGCTGCAGGCGTTCGCGCCGCTGTCGATCGACATGTATCTGCCGTCGATGCCGCTGCTCGAGCGCGTGTTCGCGGCTTCGACGGCGCAGGTGCAGGCCACGCTCGCGACTTTCTTCATTGGATATGCGCTGGGGCAATCGCTGTACGGGCCCGTGGCCGACCGTTTCGGCCGCAAGCCTCCGCTGTACTTCAGCCTGATGCTGTTCATTGTGTCGTCGGCGGCGTGCGCGATGTCGCCCAGTGTGGGCGCGCTCACCGCGTTCCGTCTGTTCCAGGCCATTGGAGCGTGCGGCGGAGCGGTGATGTCGCGCGCAATGGTGCGCGATCTGTTTCCGCCGGAGGAGCTGCGCCGCGTATTTTCGATGCTGATCCTGGTGATGGGCGTGTCGCCCGTGCTGGCGCCGCTGGTCGGCGGTTATCTCTTGTTGTGGTCCGGATGGGCGTCCATCTTCTGGACGCAGGCGCTGCTGGGGGCGGTGTGCCTGGTGGGTGTGCATTTCCGATTACACGAATCGCTGGCGCCGGCCGACGCGCGGCCCCTCGAAGCCGCTCATATCCGTTCGGCGTACGGGCGGCTGCTTCACGACCGGACCTTCGTCGGCGCGTCGCTGGTGTGCGGATTCAGCTCCGCCGGAATGTTCGCCTACATCGCCAGCGCGCCGTTCGTGTTCATCAATCTGTACAAGGTGCCGCCGCAGCGGTTCGGGTGGCTGTTCGGCGCGATTGCGGCGGGCGTGATCACGGCCTCGCAGGTGAACGGGCGAATGATGCACGGCGTGCCGCTGTGGAGGGTGCTGCGCATCGCCAACCTGGTCCAGCTTGCCGCGGGGTTAGTGCTACTGGCGGCAGCTCTCACGGGAATCGGTGGACTCGCTGGAATCTTCGTGCCGGTGTTCGTGTACGTATCGAGCGGCGGGTTCGTTTTTCCGAACGGCTCGGCGATCGCGATGATGCGGCACGGGCAGATCGCGGGTATGGCGTCGGCGCTGCTCGGCACCAACCAGTTTACGATCGCGGCCATCGCGACCATCGCGCTGGGGACGATCGAGAGCTCGACGGCTCTACCGATGGCGGTCGTGATCGCCGGGTGCGCGGTGGCATCGACGGCACTGAATTTCCTGACGCTAGGCTCGAAGCTGGACGTGCTCCCCGCGTGACCACAGGTCCGTATAAGATAACAGGAGAGCGAGGTGATCCAAATGCTGAGACTTCGACACGCGATCTTTTTCGGATTCGTCCTGGCCGGATTCACGGCGACGGCCTGCGCGCAGCGGATGGCCAGCCCGCCGGCGGACACGTCGGTCGTCATCGACGGCAAGCACATCAAGATCGACTATTATGCGCCGGCGGCGCGCGGGCGCAAGATCATGGGCGGCCTGGTGCCCTACAACGAGGTGTGGTGCACGGGCGCGAACTGGGCCACTAAGATCACCACCGACGCCGACCTGGAGATGGGCGGACTGAAGATGCCCAAGGGAAGCTACAGCATCTGGACGCTTCCGACCGAAAAGGAGTGGACGCTCATCATCAACAGCCAGACCGGCCAGTTTCATCTCGACTACAATCCAGCGCGGGATTTCGGCCGCACCAAGCTGAACGTCAAGACGCTGCTGGCGCCGGTGGAAGTTTTCAAAATCCAGTTGTCGGGCACCGGCGGCAATAAAGGGCTGCTGGCGATGAGCTGGGAAAACACGGAAGTCTCGATCCCATTCACCGTGCTCAAGTGAGCGGCCAGGGGAAGATCGCGCTGGTGACCGGCGCGGGAAGCGGCATCGGCCGTGCAGCGAGCCTCGCGCTGCAATCGGCGGGATACTCGGTTGTGCTCGCGGGACGCCGCGCCGCAGAGCTGGAACGGACGGCCGCGCTGGCGATTTCATCGGGAGGCGAAGTGCTCGCCGTGCCCACCGACGTGAGCCGGCCGGATTCGGTGCGAAAGCTGTTCGCCATGATCCGGGAGACGTTCGGGCGGCTGGATGTGCTGTTCAACAACGCCGGCATCGGCGCGCCGGCGATTCCGATGGAAGAGCTGACGTTCGAGCAGTGGAGCGCGGTGGTGGGCGCGAACCTCACGGGCTCGTTTCTGTGCGCGCAGGAAGCCATGCGGATGATGAAGGCGCAGCGGCCCAGGGGCGGGCGCATCATTAATAACGGCTCGATCTCGGCCTATGCGCCGCGTCCCAATTCGGCGCCCTATACCGCGACCAAACACGCGATCACGGGACTGACGAAGAGCATTTCGCTAGACGGCCGCAAGTTCGACATCGCGTGCGGCCAGATCGACATCGGCAACGCGATCACCGAAATGAGCGATCAGTACAAAGACGGTGTGGTGCAGGCGAATGGCACAATCGCGCCGGAGCCGCGGATGGCGGTGGAGCACGTGGC
>JBGPLI010000049.1:0-29099 GCA_041486445.1 Bryobacteraceae bacterium | reverse complement strand
TGTCGACCACCAGCGTGTCGCCCTCCCACCGGCCGCGCGCATCCCCCTTCCAGAACCGGATGCTCGCCGGCAGGTGCTTGCTGCCGTCGACAGGAATCGTGCGGACGAAACCCGACCCCTGTCCCCAGTCAACCGTGATGCCGACCTGCCCCGGCGACTGCACGATCCGATAGTGGGCGTCGAGCTTAGGCAAAGTGCCGGCCAAACACCGCTCCATCAGAGAACGATCTTCCGGACCGTCGGCGCGATTGAGGCGGTCGACGTTATAGAAGGGGGGCGGTTCGTTATGCCGCGACAAGGGCGGTCCGGGTTTGCCGCCGGATGTCCCCTGAAGCAGCCCCTGCATGTACTCGCGCACGGCGTCCTTTCTCTTCTGCGCTTCCGGCGTCAGAGGAGGGATCCTGCCGTCGGGTGGATCTATGATGAGCGAGGTGCGCCCGTCCGCGAGCCGCGTGCCTCGCTGGGCATAGATCTGGTTGTACGCCCCGGCCACGTCCTTCTCGGTGCCTCGCTCGGCGCGTGCATTGCGGCCCGGGCGCGCCGCGACATCAGCCTCGACCTTGGCGGCCTCTTCAGGCGTCAGCACCGGCTTGTTCGCAAACCTGGCCGGCCGCTGTAAGGGCGTCAGCGTTTCGCCATTCCAGATGCCCTGCAGGTCGGGTTCGCCCCAGGTTGTTCGAAACTGTTTGGCAGATTGTCCCTGCGCGCCCGCCGACACGATCGTCAACGCGATGAACAGACGTACTAGCATAGAATCGCCTCTTGACCAACACTACCTCCGCGGGTTGCGTCTGTCAAATAGTAGAAAAGCGGGGCAGGATGAGAACTCTGAGCCGCGGCCGCCAGAGAGTGCCGCATGGCCCTGGGGCCACCAAAATGGATGAAGGCCGTGATCCATGGCGGCATCGACGCTTTGGTGATCGGCGATCGGGGCCATGTCATCTCTGAGTGAACCCCAGCGCCGGGACTTCTGGGAGATCTGTGAAGACCGGTACCAGGTGCGCTCGACGATCCTAACCTCGCAACTGCCGGTCGCGCGGTGGCGCCAACAGATAGGCGATCCTACGCTGGCCGACGGCATCCTCGACCGGCTCGTGCACAACGCCCACCGCATTGAGATGCGCGGCGACTCGATGCGCAAGAATCGGGGGAAGCCGAACGCAAAGTGATCTCATTCGCGGGCAAGGGGGGAGTCTACCTTTGGTAAGATAACTTCCGGTTACGCCGTCATTCAGGAGTTAACCGCGCCTCACATGAAGAAGCTCTGTTAAATCAATTATTTGCATGGCGGTCGGTTTCTGGAGGCCAACCACAGATCAGTTGTGATTTGGAGGGCTCCCAGACGATCGCGATCCATCGCAGATGCTCCCGACGCATCATTGCCCACTCGCAACCGTAATTTGAGCTCCTGGTGGAGTCTGTGAACCGCCATAGCTGCAAGTGATCACGTTGTCGCCATTCGCTGCAGAACTGGGGATCGTCACGTTGAGCTGATACAGGCCGGGGCTGATCACCGCCGCGAAGCTGACCGTCGCCTGCACGCCGCCCACCTTGCAGACCGGCATCACCGGTAAGGGTCCCGACTGCGCTGACGTGCCTCCCACGAGAGCGGTCGTGGGCAGCCCGAAACCTACGCCGTAAATGCTAACCGTTTCGTTCGGTATAGCCGGCGACGAGAACCCCGGATACAAGCTCGCCGGCCCTACCAACGTATAGTCGGCGTGAGTCGCCGCAACATAGGTCCCAGAGCTGAGGAGTAGCGCGGGGGCCACCGGCCTCAAATTCACGGTGAAGGGAGCACTCGTACTGTTTCCATTCTTTACGATCACTTGCACTGGACCTACTGCGTCGTCGAGTGGCGTCAGGACGTCAATCTGATCCGCCGTGCAGAGCTTGCTATTCGCGCCACTGCAGAAAAAGTACACGTATGCAGCTTTGCGGTTCACCGTAACACTGACGCCACTCAGCACGGTTGGCATTTGGCCGGAGGCGAACTCTGGAGCGTTGCTCCAAACGACATCGGTCGATGGCGTACTCGAAGGCACCAGGTTCGTCCCCTTGATTTGTATCCACGTGTTCTCGGCAATGTCTGAGCCGCCATTCGCAGTACTGACGGAGGTAATCGAAGGCGTTGGCGAGATTACACAGCCGGCAAATCGCGGCGCCCCATCGGCGGCTTCTTGCGAGAGGACAGCCATTGCAATATCCGTCGAGTTCGTGCTAAGTGCCAGCGCATACGGAAGAGAAACTCTCTGTTGCTCCGCTACGCATGTGCCGTTCTTCAGAATGTAAAGGTCGTATCGCTTACCTGGCGTCAGCGGCACGTCCGACGCGGTGATGGTCCAGGAAAACGATACCGTACTGTCGGAAATGTTGGTAAAGATGAGCGCCGCGTCTCCTTGAGTTGACTTCCAGGCGCTACTCAAGACGGAAGGCGTGTAGAAGCCCGAGCTATTCTCCGCCGTGTAAGGAATCTGTGTAGCAGGTGGTACGTAGTAGGCGGGCACCGAGGGCTGCGGTGGCCGTAGCATCCGGCCGAGAACGACAAATGGGTAGCCATAAGTGGTGCGTAAGCTCACGATTCGCCGGAGGTACTGCACAAGAGTCGAGTTAAACCCGTCTAGCATGTACGGAGCGCCATCGTCAGCTTCGATCATGGGGATTTCTCCCCAGACGAGCGGGAGCGCCAATCCACGCCGGTAATAGGATATATCCCGGCCATCGATAGACGCCAGCATCGAATACGTCAACGTATAGTCGTGGTATACGGCTTGCTAGAGCGGAATGTAGGATACCTTGGTCTGATCGATGATTCCGCTGCCGCCGATAATTGTTGGGTCAAGGATGTTAGTTTGGTCCTGTCCGCTGTCGGTGAGACTCAGGAATGGCTCGGCGTACCATTCGCCGCCCATCGCAAAGTTTGGGTTGGCAGCGCGCCCCGCCTTGCGGACATCGGCGTAGATCTGGGCTAGGCCTTGAAACCACCAGTTGCCTCCGCCTGGCGGGTGCGCGTGATTCGCCGCAAAGCACAGCGCATAGGGGAACGGATTGCCGTCCATATGAATGAGATCGATCCCATGCTGCGCCAATTGCGACGTGAAGCTTAGGAGGGCATCGTGCCACGGCTGGGTCGGGTCCATTTGCGCATTCGTCTCAGTCCCGCTTTGGTAGTTCTGATTCAAGGTTGTAATCTTGTTGAGATACATTGACCCATCAGCTTGTTGTGAAGCCGTGGCCTGAAGGGTGCTCCAACTTGGCGCTCCCACGGTGGCAACGTTTGTCGTAGGCTCCACCATGAGCCTGCCGCCCGCGGCGTGTGTCGCGGACACTGCGGAATCGAACGCCGGCCAACCCTGCGAGGGCGGTAGAAAATCCGGGTCATCCACCCAAGGGCCCTGGTTCTCCCAGGCGATCCAATCCATGACTGGCAGGGACTGAAGCTCCTGCTTCCAAACCGCCGCCGCTTGTGCAAGGCTCGCGTAAGAATTTCCGGGCCCCAATGCTGCGAACGTATCCTTCCAGCCCATCATCCCGGTGTTCTTGTACCAATCCGGAACATCAGTGTTAGCGACCAGAGGGCCGTTTTGCACCCAGGGTTGTTGCAAGGCCCAGTTCCGATAGATCATTGCCGCGTCGTACCAATCCCCATGAAACACGCCGAGCTTTACGACGTACGGGACTGTCATATCGGTTGCCAGTCGAAATGGAGGCACATAGGCATGGGCCAGATTCATCCAGTCGGTCCCGAGCTTTCCGGCGTTCATGGTCTTCGTGTACCCAGCGCTGTCTTCACTGGCTAGATACACTCCGGCGCCCGATTCCGTGCTGTAGTAGGCGAGAAACTGCATGTTATTGTATCCGTTGGGATAATTTCCTCCGCCTCCGTAACCCCTATTTAGCGCAAAGTTATGCGCCGGGTCCTGAAAAAGAACGCCGGAGAGCGACGGAAACACGAGGTAATCGTTGGCCGGATTGTCGCTGAGTTGTCCAATGCCCGCGATCGACGGCAATGCAACGGATTCGATAGTGATCTGTTCGGGATTGTTGATGCTGAGCTGCCAGCTTGTCAGCGGCGAGGAGTCATCGACGGTGATCACCAGCGTGGCCGTAAGATTCAGCGTGGTTCCGCTCACATTAAACTGGCCGAACTTCATCGTTATCTGGATGCCGGTCGTGACCCTCACTGGGGTTAGCGCCTGCAAGCGACCCACGTATCCGCCGCCTTGCTGGGGCGTGGAGTTTGTGGGCGTGGTGAAGCGGAAGAAGAAACCGTTGTAGTTTGCCACCTTCCGCGAAATGAGGTCTCGGCCTGTGACCTTGTCCACGAGATTCAACAAGCTTCCGTTCCCCGCGTTGAAGGTTAGCTCGATCAGGGGATTTCCGACGACAAACTGCTGGCCGGTGGTTTGAAAATAGGCGCCAGTTGCGGCCTGTACGGGGAAGGCCGCCGACAAAAAAACGAGAGCAAGGAGCGTCGCCTGATTGCAGGCTGAGCGGTCGTGCCAATCCATACCACCCGATTATAATTAGTGCGTCGTCTGGCTGTACAGCGTCTCGTCTGATTCGCGCCTTCGGCCCCCGCGGCGTCGAACACGAAGCCGCTCATCAGCCGGTAGAACAGGCCGCCGCCAAAGCCCGGAAGCGGGAAGCCGAGAAGCAGTTGGCCCGCTGGGAAGAGGATCACGCGCAAGCACAGCGCGACCTAAACCGCGCCCGCGCCCTGGCCAAAGACCGCATCATTGCGCAGCGGGAATTAGAGCAGGCCGAAAACAAGCAAGTCAGCACCACCAAGGAAGTGGAAGCCGCCAAGTTCCGCGTCCAGTCTGCCGCCGCCGCATCCGGAAGCATTCCGGACGCAACCCGTGAAGTGGCTTGTGCCGTAACCCGCTGTAGTCACTCGATGAATACAAGTAGGCGTATCACTGGCCGAACATTCCGCCTGACAAGTCCGCTTCCCGTCACTTGGAGGTGTAACGCGCTAGCGGGATGGCTTCCGGATGGTCGGGTATCCGGAAGTTACTTTTGAGTCCGGAGCGCTGTTCGCGCTCCGGGGCCACTGTGAGCTGAGGCGGGGACAAGGGCTGCCGCCCCTTTCCCCGCACCCCTTTCTGCGCTAGTGGCGTCCTTGCTTCGCTGCGCTTCGGATAGGTTTCTCTTGACGAAGCTGAACACTTCTTGCACAATCGAAGTACCAGCGTCGCTACACTCCTGGGCCACCTCCGGCTCGAAGCGCAAAATCAGAAAACGAATTTCAAGCCGAACTGGACCTGACGCATCTTCGTGGAGGTGGTGGTAATTCTCCCTACATTGGGATCCAGGGTTCCCGCCGCATCGCTAAAGACATTATTGCTGGGCGCTCCAAAGTTGGGATGGTTCAGAAAGTTGAAAAGCTCCGCCCGAAACTCGAGGTTCTTCCCCTCCCCCAGCCGGTTGTCCTTGGTGAAAGAAAGATTGAGATTCAATTGTCCCGGCCGGATTAACGTATTTCGCCCTAAATTGCCAAAGAACCCCAGGGGTTGGACGACAAAGTTCGAGGGGTCGAAATAACGTTCAGGGGTCCAGTGAGCGAGTACCGGGTTATTGTTCCCGCCGGCGCGAAGGTCGGGTCTCTCGTTACAGCTCTGCGCCACGCATCCGGACTGGCGCGGAGTCATCATGATGTTGACGGGCAGGCCGCTCCGGATGGTATTGATCCCGTTCACGGACCATCCCCCCAGCAGGTAAGAAAGGGGACCGCTCGACTGGCTCCCCCAATGACGGCCGGGCCCGAACGGCAACTGGTAGCCGTAGGCAAGAATGAAGTTGTGCGCAATATGAAGCGAGGAAAGGCCCCTCTCGGAAGACAGATCTCTCCCGTTGTAGACAGCAAAGCTGGCGGCTCCGGAGACCTGCTCCGCCCCCTTGACGCCGGCTCCTCCTCCATCGTCGATGTTGCGCGCCCAGGTATAGGAGGTATTGAATGTCAGGCCGGCGCGCGAACGTTTCTCCACCACCAGTTGGAGGGCGTTGTAAATCTGGTCGGAAATGGGAGCCACATAGCGATAGGAGGTGAAATTCGGGTTGGGCACTTGCGCATCCGGAGGAGTGAACTGCCGGCCGTCTCGAATGATGGTCGGCTTCTGGTTGGGGTTGTAAATCGCAAACAGGTTCACGCCTCGCGTACCCACGTAATTCGCTTTGACGACCAAAGTCTGCCCCAGTTGCCTCTCCACCGAAGCCGTCCACTGTAGCGTGTAAGGAATCTTAGCCACGAACGGCATCATCAAGGGCTCCCCGGTGGACGCCAAGGAGCCTGGATCCGTAAAGGGGAACGGGAACTTCAATGCCGGCCGGTTGACCGTGAATCGCTTCGAATAAGGAGGAGCCTCGAGGGCCAATTGCCAGATGTAGGACAAGGGCATTTCCTCAAAATTCCCAAATCCGGCCCGAAACACAGTCTTTTTATCGGAAAACGGCGTCCAGGCCAGCCCGACTCGGGGGGACAAACCTTTGAGGGCGTCGGTGATCCCAAAGAGGGGATCGTTGTGAGTCAACAGGACGAAGTCCTTATCCCGATAGATGTCTTTCAGCACGGCCAACTTTCCGTTGACTTCCCTGGGGGAACGAACCCCCTCCCAGCGCACCCCCAGATTGAGCGTCAGATTCGACCGCGCCTTGAAGTCATCCTGGATATAGGCAGCCCCGTAGCTCTGTCTCCAGCCGCGGTACACATCCGCTTTCTGGCTGCCCGGGGTCGTGAAACCTAAAAGCTGTGTGGTATTGCGGGGATTGTTGGTCAGAAAATTGTCAATCGTGTCCCACGTAAAGGTTCCTCCGTAGACCCATGGTTCGTTCAGATGGTTCATGTGATACCGCTTGAAGTTCGCGCCCACCGCAATCGCGTGGCGTCCTTTGTTGATCATCGTCGAATCGTCGAAATCGAAAGTGTTATCCACAAAAACCGCTGGACCGCTCAGATTGGGACCGACCGTCGTGCCATTGTTGGCGCCGCCGTAAATGCTGATGCCTGGAATGGAATAGAGTCCCAGTGGAACCCCTTTGACCGGCGAAAGCCGGGGGTCCAGGCCGGGGGCGTTCGGGAACTGGTCTCCACCCTGAGTGTAGTTATAAAACAGGTGATCGTTGCGCCGGGTAAAACCAACCCGGAAGGCACTCAGTACGGAAGGACTGAACACATGTGTTTCCGATATGGTCGCCAGCACATAGCCCCCCACTTGAAAACCGGTAAAGGGTTTGGGCGTTAATACAAGGTATTGATCCGTGCGCGAACTCTCATCCTTGGTGAAGCGGCCAAACAGGCTATCCTTTTGCGAGAGTTGTTGGTCGAGCCGCACGATGCCGTAGTTTTCATCCGCCTGCCAGCGGGGGACCCCGGTGTAGTCGGCCACGCCGTTCCTCCGATAGGGGCCATTGGGCAAAGGCAGAAGATTCATCACCGGCGCCATGTCGGGGTTCACCGGCAAGGTCCGTGTGACGATGGCCTCCTCCCGGGTGCATCCGGACCGCCCCGCCGGGCAACCAGTGATTTTCCCTTGCCGGGTCTCAGGAGTGAGCACGGTACCGAGAAAACTGGTCCCGGCGGCCTGCCGTACCCCTTCGTAGTTCAAGAAGAAAAAAGTGCGGTCCTTTCGGATCGGCCCCCCTAAAGCGGCCCCGAATTGGTTGCGCTTCAACGGCGCCGTGGGAAGTTGCGGGTCCAGGAAAAAATCGCGAGCGTCCAGCTTCTCGTTCCGGAGAAACTCAAAAACGCTTCCGTGAAGGGCGTTGGTGCCCGATTGCGTTACGGCACTAATCACGCCACCCGCCGCCCGGCCATATTGCGCTCCATAGTTGTTCTGCAAGAGCACGAACTCCCGGATCGACTCCACTCCTAACTGCTGTCCCAAAACGCTGCTGGCCGGCATCCCTTCAGACGGCGTCGAGATCTCCATTCCGTCCAACAGGAATGTGGACTGCTGCGGTTTGGTCCCGCCGATGGAGCGCCGCGCGGCGCTTCCTCCGCCGGTGTAAACCGCCTGGGTGGGAGCCGCCGCTATTTCCAAATCCGAGATGACACCGGGCTGGATGCCCGTCAAATCGGCGAAACTACGGCCATTCAGCGGCAATTCCCGCATAGCGCGTTCATCCACCAGAGCCGCGACCGTAGCGTTGGTAGTCTGGACCAGCGGCGCTTCGCCCGTCACAGTGATTCTCTCGGCGATCGCACCGATCTGAAGCGCGAAATCTACGACGGCCTCGCGGCCAACGGTCAAGGTAATGCCGCTCCGGATGACTGTCTGGAAACCGGCCGCCTCTGCCGTGACCTCGTAGCTGCCCAGTCCCAGTTCGGGAGCCCGGTAACGCCCGTCCGCACCGGTGATCACGGTTCGGCTGATGGCCGTCTCCGCGCTTTTCAGGCTTACGGTGGCCCCGGCTACCGCCGCCCCGGTGGGATCGCTCACCGTCCCGGAAATCGTGCCAGTGGTCACCTGAGCTACTGCAATCGCACTAAACAAAAAACCACTCGCGAATACCTTTGCCGAAAGCTTCAGTCTTTGCATGAGAAGGCTCCTGCGCCGGGAGTTCTCTGTCGGATTCCCCGGCACGGTTCAGTATAAACCAGCAAGTTGCATCTTGGGAGTCGCGATCCGTGCAAACCGCCGCGTCGCCCTTCCTTCTGGCTTATTTCTTGCTCTCCGGACCGGCAGTGGGATTGCCGAATCCCATGGCTTTGTTGTATTGCATGTACTCGGAGACGGAACACATCATCTCCCGGACATCGAAATCGTCGGGCAGACGCTTCATGGGGAACTTATTGAGCGCCACCCATGAATGGGTGTACATCTTGGGATCGTCGATGGTCACGGTCAGCTCCAACAAATCGCGGCTGACGCGGTGGAAGCGCTCTTCCATGCGCAGGTCTTCGCTATGCGGACGGCCGCCTTTGTCGAGCCAGGTTCGTTCATCGGTTCCGTTGGTCTCCGCGACGAACGTGTAATCGTCCACCCACTTGCCCACCGAGTAGCCGAACCACCTCGGATCGGGCGGATCTTTGGGGAGCTCCCGTCCGTCGGCCCAGATGACCCGCCAGATTTTTGAAAATTCGTACAGGACAACTACCTTGAGCGGTGTTTGCAGGATCTGCGTGGTCCGGAGCTCGTAGAGGTCCTGGCGAGGCATTCCCTGCGGATCACAGTAGATCACCGCGGGGTCGTTAATCTGACCGGGGACATTTTGTCTGGCTCCGTTGCCGGGCCGATAGGACTTCATTTTTTCCAACGCCAGCGGCGTATAGGGCAACTGATGTTCAGGCTTGCCGTCTTCCGGAAAATCCCGAGCGCCCGTCCCTCCGATTCCGTCGCCCTCGCCGCGGGCCGGCGTCCAAATCCCGGAAATGTCGTGGCGCGGAGCCGGGGCCGGTGTCTGACCGCGGGAAACAGGTGAGCTTACCATCAACGCCGCAGCCATTCCAATTACAAAGCGCACCGAACGAGACATCCTCATCTCCTTAGAAACTCGCGCCACAACGGAGCCTGTCGCGGCCGGACGGGCCGAGTTTTCGAACTCAGCGAGGGCCGCTCCGGCCCTGTGGCGCTCTCCAGGATCGTATGATAGCGCCAAGTGCTATTGTATGGAGTGGAGTTTTCGAGATGACGCTCAAGGGCTTGGCAGCCTCGTCGATTCTGCTCATGGCGTTGGCGAATGCGCAAACCGCGCGCCAGCCGGGCGCGGTGTACGACTTCGACGTCAAAGGCGAGAAGCCCGCGCCCGCTCCCGTTCGCGACATTTCCGGCACCTGGGAACCGGCGAAAGGGCCGGGGGACGCGATTCAGGCCAACGGCGCCAAGGCCATGCCTTCCGACGGCAGGGCGGAGCACGCTCTGCCTTTCACGCCAGCCGGGGAGGCAGCCTTCAAAGCCCATAAACCGGGGTTTGGAACTACCGCGGTTGCCACCGCCCTCATCAATGATCCGATGGACATCTGCGATCCGCAGGGGTGGCCGCGCGTCGTTCTCCACAATTTCAGAACCAGCCAGATCGTTCAGACCCCGAACCAGGTGCTGATCCTGTACGAGTTCAACAAGAAATGGCGCGTCATCTGGACCGACGGGCGGACACTTCCCAAAGACCCCGATCCGCGGTGGTGGGGCTACTCGGCAGGCAAGTGGGTCGACGACCACACGTTCGTCGCGCAGACGGTGGGGCTGGACGACCGGACGTGGCTCGATAACGCCGGCCGCCCGCACAGCGATGCGATGCGCGTGGAGGAACGCTACCGCCGCGTGGACCGGGACCACCTGGAAATGACGATCACCATCGACGACCCGAAGATGTACGCCAAACCGTGGGTGGCTCTGGATAAATTGCCTTTGCGGCTCCAGCCGCGCGGATTCGACATCATGGAGATGGAATGCTCGCCGTCGGAAACGGCGGAATACAACAAGAGGCATGCCAATCCAGGTTCACGTGACAACGCAAAGTAAGCTCGCGTACCTTGTGGCGTGCGCGCTGAGCGTAGCAGCGGCGCAAGGGCAAACCCGCGGCGACACGCGGCCCGCCGAGCAGGTGTTCAAGAACGTCCAGGTACTGAAGGGAATTCCGGCGGACGAGTTCATGTCGACGATGGGATTCTTTTCCGCCTCCCTGGGGATCAGTTGTGCGGACTGCCACACCCTGGAAAGCGGCGGCGATTGGGCCAAGTATGCCGACGACAGCGACCGGAAGCGCCGCACCCGGGCGATGATCGGCATGGTCAACGTGATGAACAAGAATTTCTTTGGTGGACGGCGCGTGTTGACCTGCTACACCTGCCATCGGGGAAGCACCTCGCCGGAAACGACGCCGGATCTCACGCAGTTTTACTCGACGCTTCGCTACCGGGAACCTGACCGGTTCGTCAGTCCGTTTCCGGGCGCGCCGGACGCCGAACAGGTGCTCGACAAATATATTCAGTCGATTGGCGGCGCGGAGAAGCTGGCGGGATTGACCAGCATCGCCGCCAAAGGCACGTTCCAGACGTATGGCGTTCCCAAGAAATACCCCCTGGAAATGTTTGCCAAGGCGCCGGACCAACGGACGGTGATCGTGCATGAGCTGGCCGGCGGAGATACTATCGACACCTACGATGGCCGCGAGGCGTGGACCGTGGCGCCGGCCGTGTTGACGCCTCTGCCCATCGAGGAGCGCACCGGCGGAGAGGTGGAAAACGCCAAGCTCACGGCTGCCCTGACCTTTCCTGGACAAATCAAACGCCTCCTCCAACAATGGAGAGTCGGACCTCCGGCGGT
Organism: Bryobacteraceae bacterium; assembly: GCA_041486445.1. Taxonomy (GTDB): domain Bacteria; phylum Acidobacteriota; class Terriglobia; order Bryobacterales; family Bryobacteraceae; genus Palsa-187. Next base: position 17,832 of record JBGPLI010000049.1, on the reverse strand, counting down.
AATCGAGGACCGCGACGTCACCCTGGTGCAAGGAACGATGAACGGCCGGTTTCCGGTCAATCTGTATTTCGATGACGAATCGGCTCTGTTGACGCGAACGGTCGCGTACGCCGATTCGCCCGTGGGCCTGGCCCCGATGCAGGTGGATTACGGAGACTATCGCGACATTGCAGGCATCAAGCTGCCGTTTAAGACCGTGGTGACCTGGCTGGACGGGCGCACCACCGTTCAACTGACCGGCGTGCAGCTCAATGTGGGCGTTGACGCCTCGCGGTTCGCGCGCCCGGGAAGCCCTTGATCACCCATCCGTCAGGTATAATTATAGAGACAAACATGAGCCGCATGATCCAGTTCGGACCCACGAAGGCGATTCCCGGATCGCCGGGAGGAGATATCGATATGAGGATGACTTCGAGAAGTCGGCTTTGTGATGTGGCCGTCATTTCACCGGCGCTGATGCTCATGATCCTTGCCGCCGGCGGCTTACGAGCGCAGACAACGCCTCCTGTTGCGTTAACGGGAGACGTGAGCTTCACCAGGGACGTGGCGCCCATCCTGCAGCGTTCGTGCCAGGAGTGTCACCGGCCAAACGCCATCGCCCCCATGTCGTTGCTGAACTATGAAGAGGTTCGGCCGTGGGCGAAAGCGATTAAAGAAAAGGTCACCTTGCGGATGATGCCGCCATGGTATGTCGATCCGAATGTTGGCATCAAGAGGTTCAAGAACGACGGCGGGCTTTCCACGAAGGAGATCGCGACCATTGTCCAGTGGGTCGACGCTGGCGCGCCGAAGGGAAATCCAGCCGATATGCCGCCGCCGGTCAAATTTGACGACGACAAGTGGAAAATCGGCACGCCCGATCTGGTCGTTTCGTTGCCGGAGGATCTGACCGTCCCCGCCAATGCTCCCGATATGTGGAAGAACATCGTTCTGGATCCGGGTTTGACGGAGGACCGATATCTTCAGGCGGTCGAGGTGAAACCGACCAAAGGCCGCCGCGTGTTTCACCACACCGGCAATACCTTGATCTATCCGGACGGCCACCTCGCAGCCATGCAGGCGAAGAACGGCAACCTTTTTGAAGACGGCTCGGGCTTTCTGATAAAAGCCGGGACCAAGGTCTTATTCAATCTCCATATTCACCCGTACCGCGAGCCCACGGTCGCCAATGTCGCCCTCGGGTTGAAGTTTTACCCGAAAGGATACGTCCCCAAGTATGCCGCGGTCACGGAGCTGATGGGCGATGATTACGAACTGGACCTACCGCCCAACAGCGACAATATCCGAACCGATAGCTACCTCACGCTGACCAAACCCACGCGTTTGCTGTCCTTCGCGCCCCACATGCACACCCGCGGCAAGGCGATGTGCCTGGAAGTGATTTACCCTGAAAAGTCCGCGCAACGGGATGGAAGCAAGGTTCAAACGATCAACTGTGTCAACAATTTCAACTTCAATTGGATGATGGTTTACGAATATGCAGCGGACGCGCAGCCGCTTCTCCCGGCCGGCTCCGTTCTGCACTTCATCGGTTGGCATGACAATACCGCGCGCAACAAATTGAACCTGGATCCGGACAATTGGATCGGATACGGCCAGCGCTCGATTGATGATATGAGCGTCGCCTGGATCACTTACTACACCATGCCCGAAGACGACTTCCGGCAAGCGGTCTCCGAACGAAAACCGAACCCGAAGACCATGGTGTCCCGAAGTTCGGATCAGTAACCGGCGCGAAGGACAACCCCATGGCCACCAGTATTCGCTGGATTGTCTTGTTGAGCGGCGCCACGTGGATCCCGATGGCGCCGAGCCTTTCGATGGCTCAACCACCGTACTATGGTTCGGTTCGCATGGAACGCGGCCAAGATATCACGCCGGCTTTTGAGGGATGGATGGCCAACCCCAATGGGACGTTCACCCTGTATTTCGGCTACATGAACCGGAATTACGAAGAAGAACTCGATATTCCGGTAGGCCCCGATAACAACATCGAGCCGGGCGGCGATCGGGGCCAGCCTACTCATTTTTATCCCCGCCGGCAGCGTCTGGTGTTCTCGGTAGTTGTACCCAAGGACTGGGGACGGGAGCGAAAGGTAGTCTGGACTCTGAGCGTTCACGGCAGAACCGACGTGGCCAAGGGGTGGCTTCAGCCGGAATGGGAAATCGATAAAGAAGTGATCATGCTGAATGCGGCGGGCGCCGCCGACCTGGAGAACGAGCCTCCGGTCATTACAGGCTCCGGCCCCCAAACCATCACCCTTCCGAATACGGCGATTTTGACCGCTACTGCGCAGGATGATGGACGTCCGGGCCCCCGGCGGATTCGCGATGTGGAGGGAGGGAACGGTTTGTCAACACCAGGTTTATCCGTCCGCTGGATTTACTACCGCGGTCCGGGCCCGGTGAGTCTCAGTCCCGAAGCCGACGCAAACGGGAACCAAAAACTGGTGACGTCGACAACGAAGGCAACCTTGCGGGTGCCGGGCGTCTACGTGCTGCGGGCGATTGCCAGCGACGGTTCGCTTTCGGCGTTCCACGATGTCGCAGTTACAGTGAAGTAACTACGCTGCGATTGCAAGCGCGGCTGCTCTTCAAAGTCCGCCCGATCAAAATCTCTCGGGCTTCAATTTCGTGTCGAGTTGAGGGCAACACAGTTGATATACTGGGAGCTGACCAAAATTAGGTGGAGGTGTGGCATGAACACACGGTTTCGCTTGATGTGGGTGGCCCTGGCTCTCGGCGTTCTCGCCGCTCCCGCCGTTGTGTCGGCGCATCACGGCAACGCCATCTATGATGAGTCGAAAGCCGTCACGGTAAAGGGCGTCGTCACTGACTGGCTGTGGGCGAATCCGCATTGCCTGCTCGAGTTCGATGTAAAGGACGACAAGGGGAACAGCGTCCATTGGACGGCCGAAGTCAGCAATCCTCCGGATATGATCAACCGCGGCTGGAGCCGGAGAATGTTCAAGGCGGGCGACGAGGTCACCATTACCATGATCGCCGCCAAAAACGGCGAGCCGATCGGCCGCATCGCACGCATCGTCGTCAACGGGAAGACCTTCGAGGGGATGGGCCGGGTTCCCGGCGAGGCTCCCAAACAGTAATCGCGTGACGACGCTTCGAGGTTTCGCGATCTCAACCGCGGTGTGGATGGCCGCGTGAAGTGATTCATCATGAGGAGCGCCTCATGTTCTCATGGCGGTGGCGCTGAGCGGCGATCTGGTGAAGGCCCAGCCTGCGAATGAGCCGGTCAGCAAGACCTGCCGCGAAGGTCCGCGCGCGCGTGGTGGCGACGCCCGAAGACTGGGCAATTCCAGTGCCACCGCCAGTTGGAGAGCATCAAGGGCACGGAGGCGCAAGTCGAACGCGTAATCCACACCTGATCTCACCCTGAGACGATCCACGCCCGGCCACGGGAATCCTCGGCAAGGGCAAGTGCGTAGATATAATTCAGGCGGTGCCCGCTCCGGCCCGACGAGCAGGGTATAATCACAGGAGCTTGCTTAGAGTTCGCTGGCTAGCGGGTCAGCGTAAGCGAACGATGCCATCCTCTTCCCGGGCCACGGCGCAAGGGATAAAGATGGAACAAGCAACTGGAAACCGGCTTGATGCCGGTGGGGGCGAAGTGAAAAACACATTTGGGAAAGCGGTACCAGCCTTGACCGATGTCTGGCGCCTGCACGGCAGGGAGATAAGGTTGGTTCGAAACGAGGAGCGATTTGTAAGAAGGCTCTTCCTGGTTCTGATTTTCGCCGCGGTGTGGCCTGGATCTGCCTCCCGGGCGCAAGTGCTGGCCCCTAACGAGGCGGGTGTGGCGATGGGTCACTGGCACACGATCGTGCGGAACGTTGAGGCTACCAAGAAGTTCTGGATGTTGGTGGGGGGCGCTCCGGCCATAGTCGACGGAACGGAGGTCATGAGGTTCCCCGGGGTCCTGATCTTCTTGCAGCCAGGCTCGCCTTCCGGCGAAACCGGCAACAAAGGATCGGCGGTGGATCATCCCGGCTTCAACATGAAAAACGGGGAGGCGTTTCTAGGGAGGCTGAAAGCCGAGGGTCTGAAGGTCGATCCCATCGAGGGGAGGGGATCAGACTCGGGTTATATCTCCACCCCGGACGGCCTCAGGATCGAGATGCAGGGCAACGACAACGATGTGAGCAAGCGCTCTCTGCTTGCATTCTCCGGCAAAGACCTCGACGGTCTGATAGCAAGCGATCATCTGCATTACTTCTTGCCGGAATCGGCCGTGGAAGAAGCCCAGGCCTGGTACGTGAAGCTATTCGGCGCGAAACCGCTGCGGGAGAACAACCGCGGCAAGACTCCCGCCGGCGACCTTCCAGGCATTCGCTTGAGGTTTGGAACGGCCCGCAATGCCGGCCTGCAGCCCACCAAGGGACGGGCGCTGGACTACATCGGCTTCGAGGTCAAGAACCTGGAGGCCTTCTGCAAGAAACTCGAAGCCGGCGGGGTCAAGCTCGACCAGCCCTATAGTAAGTCGCGTCACAAGAGCTTTGCCAGCGCGGCATTCACCGATCCGTGGGGGACTTCCATCGAATTGACCGAGGGTCTGAATCGGTTCTGAAAGGGTTCATGAGGCCATCGCCAAGTCAACCGGCTAACTTCAGGCAAGGGGAACGGCTCCGCCGACGCGTCTTCCGTATTCTTTGGCTTCCAGCATTGTGTGCGTTCTTGGTCTGCACACAAGCGACCGCCCAGTTTCTCAATCCTCGCTATGGCCGCGTGCTCCAGGAGTGGGAAAAATATTACCAAGCGGCGCTGGAGGCGTATCAGCAGGATAACTTTGCGGAGGCCGAGCAGCAGTTTTTCAGGGCACGCCAGGAAGTGGAAAAATTCGGCATGGACGATCCCCGCCTGGCGACCATTCTCAACGATCTCGCCAAGGTCTACCACGCGGAGGGACGATACGAAGAGGCCGCGCTGCTTTACCGCCAGTCGCTGGCGATTGACGAGAGGGCTTTGGGAAAGGACCATCGCGATATCGCCGGCGACCTGAATAACCTCGCGATGGCTTACCACGATCTGGGGAAAGACGCGGAGGCTCTGCCACTTTACCAGAGAACGCTTCAGATCGTTGAGAAATCCTTTTGGTCGGAGCATCCGTATGTGATCACCACCGTAAGGCATTTGGCGGAGACGTATGATGCTTTGGGAAAGTTCGCGGAGGCTGCGCCGTATTGGGAGCGCTTGCTGTCGATTCAGGAGAAGGACCTGGGTTCGGTGCATCCCGAGGTGGCTGCCACTCTACGCAGATTGGCGGAGATCCATCGGGACCAACGCAAATACAGTGAAGCGGAGGGGTTCTACCAGCGGGTTCTCGCGATCGACGAGAGCCTGCTGAGAGAAGAGAATTCCAAGCTGGCGGAGGATCTCAAGAACCTGGCGGAAGTATACACCGTCCAAGGTAAGTATGCGGACGCGCGGCCGCTCTACCAGCGATCACTCGCGATAGAGGAGAAGGTTTTTGGACCCGAAAATCGAATCATGGTTGGCGGCCTGAAGAACTACGCGGTGGTCTTACGCAAGATGGAGCGCGGCTCGGAGGCGGCTGAGATTGAGGCTAAAGCCGACGCGATTGCCGCCAGGCTTGAGGGTTCAAAATGAGGGGTCCGAACAGAACGGGAGGGTAAGATGTTCAGCTTCACTCCGAAGGCAAGGATATGGGCGCTGCTGGGTTTACTGGTTCTGTCGAGTGCTGTCATCTTCGGCCAGGCAGTTACCGGAAGCATATTGGGACGGGTCACCGACTCCACGGGAGCTGTGTTGCCGGGAGCCATGGTCCAAATCCAGAATTCCGAGACGGGTTTCTCTCAGACGGCGCAGACAGATCCGGAGGGGCGCTACTTGGTCCGGAATCTACCTCCGGGTTCGTATGATGTCACCGTAACGCTGACCGGCTTCCAATCCCAGGTGCAACGGCGCATCGTCTTGTCGGTGGCTAGCGAAATAACGGTCAACGCCGAATTGGCGGTGGGGAACGCCCAGGAGAGAGTGGAGGTAACCGCCGCAGCGGCTGCAATCGAAACGACCAACGCGACGATTTCCGGCCTGGTGAGCCAGGACCAGATGAGGGATTTGCCGCTTAACGGCAGAAGCCTGGACCAGTTGGTTCTGCTGAATCCCGGAGTGTTTGTGAGCCGATACACCCAGAATGTTTCGACTCTGGGCCGGGGCATGCGTATCTCGGTGAACGGTGGCCGGCAGGATGCCAATGTTTACCTGATTGATGGCGCGGTGGCCAACGATCACGCCGCGAACGGTCCCAACAGTGCCGGCGGAAATGCTTTGGGGGTGGAAGGCATACTTGAATACCGCGTGCTGACGCATAATTTCGGCGCGGAATACGGACGGAACTCGGGCGGCGTGATCAGCATGGTCACGCGCTCTGGCACCAACAGTTTTCATGGCAGCGCTTATGAGTTTCTCCGCAACAAGGTGTTCGATGCTCGAAATTTCTTCAATCCGGGTGAGCTGCCCCCCTTCAAACGCAATCAGTTCGGAGGCGCAGTAGGTGGGCCGGTCAAGAAAGACCGGATTTTCTTTTTTGCAAACTATGAGGGATTGCGGCAGCGGCAAGGAAAAACCTTTATTTCAACAGTTCCGGACCTCAATGCCCGGAAGGGAATGGTACCTAATGCCTCCGGACAACTGGTACCGGTCCCTCTGAATCCGCTGTCAATCCCGTACCTGAACTTGTATCCTGTGCCGAACGGCCGAATCTTCGGAGACGGGACCGCGCAAGCTATTATCGATCTCTCGATACCCACCAATGAAGATTATGGGATGGCGCGAATGGATTTCCGGCTTTCCGATAAAGACACCTTGTATTGGCGCTACATGGTTGATACCGGCACATCCTCGTTTCCCCGGCCTGGCGCCGTGACGGCAGACCTGGAGGGCGGAGGCTACCATTTTGTCCTTCTCAGTGAGTCGCACGTTTTGTCCGCCAGCACGTTGAACGACTTCCGTATCGCGTTCAACCGGACCGACCCGGTCGTCACGAGTGTTCCAGTCGGCAATTGGGATCCGAATTCTCTTGGGTTTGTCGCTGGATTCCCATTTGGAGGCATCACCTACAGTACCGGAAACCAGGGAGGCGGAGGAGGCTCCGGAGCTTCCCAGCAGCTCAGCGGAGTTGAACTCAGAGCGCCCGACCGGCATTTCACGCAGAATATCTTTCAGGAAACGGACAGCGTCAGCCATGTCCAGGGCGCTCACGCTCTGAAATTTGGGGTCCACTTCGAGCGCATCCAGTTGAACTTTCCGGCCGGCACCGCGGGGGGAACCTATCAGTTCAATGGGGGATTGCTGGCTTTAATGGCAGGCATGCCCACCCGATTCACTTTTACGCCTCCTACTTTCGAAACCGCATGGCGGCGTAATCTGTTCGCCTGGTTTGTTCAGGACGATTTCCGCGTCAGTCCTAAGCTGACTCTGAATCTGGGTCTGAGGCATGAATTCTTTACCACTCCCAGTGAGCTGGGCGGGCGGTCCGGCAACCTCATCCATGTGACCGACCCGCAAATAACCGTCGGGCCGCCGTTTAACTCGACGAAAATGACTTTTTCGCCACGGTTCGGACTGGCGTGGGATCCGAGCGGAAGTGGAAAGACTTCCATCCGGTTGGGAGCAGGTCTATTCTACAACTATTTTGACGGGCGAACCTGGTATATGGGTGCCGGAACCACTACCGGGTCGCTGTTTTCGAGTAGCATCAACGTGGCGGCTCCGCCTTGGCCCCATATAGTTCCCAGCAATTTTGCCGGGGCGCCGGTTTCAACTTACTCATTCGGTTCTGACAACAGCCTGAAGGAACCCACAGTCATGCATTACAACCTGGAGGTGCAGCGACAGCTCACATCCACATTGAGCGTCCGGGTAGGTTACATAGGGTCCAAAGGCTACCACATGGGCCGCTTGGTCGCAGAGAACCTTCGAATCCCATCCCGGCTGCCGGATGGCCGCCTGTCCTTTCCCGCCAGCGGTCCCGTCGTCAATTCCAAGTTCCAGGACATCTCCGGATTGTACACCGATGCTCATTATCTCTACAACGGCTTGCAGACAATGGTCCAGAAGAGTCTTTCAGGCGGCCTGATGCTCAGTGGCAACTACACCTGGAGCAAGGCACTTTCCGATTCTGACGAAGTCGGTCCCGCACAGTCGAACGGAGTCGCTCCGACCACCTATGACCGGACCAACCTACGCAGGGATTGGGGGCTGTCCACTTTCGACCAGCGGCACACGCTGGTCCTAAACGGCAGATACCAATTGCCGTGGGACAAGTTGCTGAAGGCTGGTTTACCCAAAGGTCTTCTGGGCGGATGGTCCATCAATGGAATTTTCAGCGCCAGCTCGGGCCAACCGTTCAACATCAATACGGGATTCAACAACTCCCGGAATAACGATTCCCAACAAACGGACCGTCCCGACCTGGCTCCTGGGTTCAGCAACAACCCCACGAGCGGAGTTACGAATGGTTGCCAGGGAGTCGCGCCGGGTCAAAAGCTGGGAACTCCGGGCTTGTGGTTTGATCCCTGTGCCTTCGTGTTGCAGACGCCGGGCACCTTCGGAAATCTGGGGCGAAACACGGTGGTAGCGCCGGGATTCCAGCAGTTCAATTTCACCCTGTTGAAGAATACGGCCATTAAGGAAGGTACGAACCTGGAATTCCGCGCGGAATTTTTCAACCTCCTGAATCACGCCAACTTCACATTGCCGGCGCGAACCGTATTCAACGCCAACGGCAGCCGCACCGGAGCCGCGGGCGTGATCACGACGACCGGCGGCGACAACCGGCAGATACAGCTAGGATTGAAATTGAATTTCTGATTGATGCCGATTTACGAATATCAATGTCGAGCGTTGAGGAGCAGTATATGAAAGCCGGAATGTTGTTTTTCCTTTGTTCCGTCATGACCTTCGGCCAGGGCCGGACCGCGCAACCGCCGCCTGCGACCGATCGGGTTACGCCGGAGATTCCCGGTGTGGTTAAGGCAGGAACAAGAATCGAAGTGGTCAAGTACGGCTTGCGCGGTAGCGACGGTCTTGTTGGTTTGCGCGACGGCAGTGTCATCCTGGCGGCGAACGGCGGCGTCATCAAAATCGGCGCGGACGGGAACCTGTCCACGCTGGTGGAGAACTCTGAGAATGCGGCGGGTTTGGCCGTAGACTCGAGAGGGCGTGTGATCGCGACCCAATACAGCCGGAAGGTCAGCGTAGTCTATCCCAAGGGCGGTGAAGCGCTGCTGACGGATATGTTCGACGGCAAACCTTACATTCGGCCCAACGATCTGGTCGTCGACAAGAACGGCGGCATTTACTTCACGGACTGTTATCAAATCGGCGCAACAGCCAAGCCGGCAGACTTGCCGCAGGCCGTCTACTATATCAATCCTGGAGGGAAACTGATCCGGGTCGCCGATGACGTTGGCAGACCGAACGGCATTACTTTGAGTCCGGACGAGAAGATCCTCTATGTCAACGATTGGGCCGGTGAGTATCTGCTCACCTACGACGTGCAACCTGACGGAACTTTGAGAAATCGCCGGAACTTCGGCAAGTACGACCTCGCCCAGAAAACAGACAAGGGACTTGTGAGCGGAGCGGATGGTCTGTGCATAGACAGCCAGAGCCACACTTACGCTACAACGCCCGCGGGAGTCCAGGTATTCAACGCGAAAGGCGAGCACCTGGCCAACATTGAAGTTCCTTACGATGAGCCGCCTCAGAACTGCGGCTTTGGCGGCCCCGATAAGCAGTATTTGTACATCGTCGGCCGAGGCATAGTCCTGAGGATCCATACGATCGTTCAAGGCTACCAGGGACGCGCCAAGTAGGATCACTCGGTTCTCGGGTGCGAGATGGTCGCGAAGAGGAAAGGAAAGAGCCGATGAAGGTTTTGACCGTGGCGCTACTTGTGATCAGCGGCGCTTCATTCGGTTTTGGGCAGGCAACCGGCAGTGTCGTGGGATCTGTTGTGGATGCATCGGGTGCGCGGGTTCCAGCAGCGGCGGTCGCGGTCAGCAACGCTGCGTCGGGCGTGCATCGCTCGGCGGTAACCAATGCAACTGGCGCGTATGGGTTCAGTTCGCTCGAACCGGGCGATTACGAAATCGCCGTGGAGTTGGCGGGCTTCAAAAGAACCATCAAGCGAGCCACCGTGAACGTGGGGCGTGACATTACGGTGGACTTCTCGCTCGAAACCGGCGAAATAGCCCAGACGGTTGACGTGTCCGGCGGGGCCTCCGCCATCAACCTGGTGGACAGCAAAGTGGATGCGATCATCGAGCAAAGCCAGATCAGCGGCCTGCCGTTGAACGGCCGCAGCGCTTACGAAATGGCCAAACTGGTTCCGGGCGTGCAGGTAACCACAGGGGGCTCGCGAAATACAGAAATGCTGATTTCGATCGCAGGCAAGTCCAGTGACGGAACGCGCGTTTCGGTGGATGGAATTAGCGTTGACGATATCCAGGGCGGCGGCGGTACGGCTATGAATTTCTCCCAGGAGGTGGTACGGGAGTTTCAAGTCAGCATCAATAACAACGATCCCTCGGTGGGCATTAGCTCGTCGGGCGCCGTCAACATCGTGACTCGCTCGGGGTCTAACGATTTTCATGGCAACTTGTTCGGGTTTTTCCGCGATGGCCAGTATGCCGCCTTCCCCGGGCTGGGGCGACCCGTTCCGAAGCCCAATCCCAACAACGACCCAGCCATCGCGTCCTTCAATGCGGGCCAGGTCGATCCTCCTTTCTGGCGCCGGCAGTATGGCGGGATGCTCAGCGGCCCCATCCTGAAGGACCGGCTGTTTTGGCTGGCTTCGGTGGATGTGACGCGGCAAGTAGCAGCGGTTACCTTTGACACGGGCAGTTCCGATCTGGCGGCGTTCAATCTGATCCGTAATTATCCCCGCACCAGGCTTCTCCAGAATTACCGGCTCGACTGGCGGGCCACGGACAAGCACAGTCTCTTTGCGCGATTTTCGCGCGACGGGTTTTCATCCAGAGTTTCGGGGCTCAGCACCTTGCCCTCGAGCTATACGTCCTGGGACACCACCCGTCACAATCGCGCGTACGTCGGAACTTTGGGCTGGACCGCAGTCTGGTCCCCGACTTTGGTCGGAGAGTTGCGATTCGGTCTTCCGCGGTGGCATGTGACTCAGGTTGCCGCGCCGGAAGCATATCAGGAGGCTCGACTCTACGCGCCCCAATTGCCGCGGATGGGCGAAGTGACGGTGTCGGGTACGAACTTGATTTTCGGAGCCAACAATGCTTCGGATAATAACGCCTTGGCCGTATACCCCCAGATCGTCAGTAATTTCACGGCGTCGCACGGGCGGCACACATTGAAGTTCGGTGTTTCTTATGAAGGCGTCCGATTTTTGCAGTCGAGGACTCTGGATAGTCCGTTTCAAGTTACCGTGTTCAATCCGACTCAGGCGCGTCAGGCGGGAATTTCAGTCCCCTCAACTTTCTTAACGATTGGCGATTTGTTGCAGCTTCCGTTAGCCTCGCTAAACTTTGGAATCGGTCCCACACCTACCTTCCCGTTCATGTTCAACGGTGATGGGCATGACATCCTCTGGAGTCACCAGGTTTATGCCTACCTCGGTGATAGCTATAAAGTAACGCCGCGCCTGACGCTCAATTTTTCGTTGTCATACACTTATGACCCTTTGCCGGCCGAGAATCGGGATTTGCCCAGACCGGCATCGATCGCTCCACTCTTGGACGGAGGGAAGTTAAATGCCCCGGAAGTGAAACTCAACCAATTTTCACCGGCATTTGGCTTCGCCTGGGATCCGACAGGCGGCGGCAAGACAGTGATTCGGGGCGGTTTTGGAGTTTATCGAGCGACGGGCGGCCTGGGCGCGGCGGCTAATGAACGATCCCAGCTTGCTCCGCTCGGAGACGGCTATGCGATCGTTCCCGGCACGTTTGTCACGAATCCGAAAACCGGCACAGGGACGGTGTCATTTGGCTCCGCCGCGGCCAACGCGAGTGCCGGCATATTTCGGCTCACGGATCTGCTGACGTACATTAGCGGCATTCGCGATCAACTCACGCGGACGGTTTTCACAGGAAATAATCAAAGCCTTGCGATCACGAATTTCGACTACCTGAAAGGAAACTCCAACGCCATCTTTGCCTCCAAGTTTTCTCCGTCCTATTCCTTGCAAGCCAACATTGGAGCACAACGCCAATGGGGCGAGGATTGGCTCCTCGACGGCAGCTTCCTCTATAACCTGAACGATCACACGCAATTCAATTGGGATGCGAACAGGCAGTTTCGCCCGGTGAGCGCAGGAGGCCGCGTAATTCCCGCGCTCGGGCAGGTCCTTATCGCCGAATCAGGGGGTAGAACAGTTTATCAAGGTCTGCTGTTTTCCGTGAGGAAACGCATGACGCACCGGTTTCAGCTTACTGCTTCCTATACGCTTTCCAGGTACAAGTCCACGGCAGCCACTTTGGTCGACTATAACGTTCGGGCCAATAACTTCGGCTACGATTCCGCAAATCCAACACAACAACTAACCGTCGGCGCCACCGTAAACCTGCCTTGGGGTTTCGAGATCGCCGCAATTAGTCAGGCGCAGGGCAAGCCGACATTCAACCCTTTTCTGAACGGGCTCGATTTGAACGCGGACGGCACAGCGAACGACAGGTTGCCGGGGCTTGCGCTGAACAGCGTGAATCGTGACGCCGGGGCCTCGGATCTGACCATGCTGGTGACGCAGTTCAATCAAACCTACGCTGGTAAGCGAGACGCCCGGGGCACCCTGATTCAACCTGTTACTCTGCGCCCAAATTTCGGGACGGGCGATGGGCTTCTCACGCAGGACGTGCGACTTTCTAAGAAAATCAATATAGGAGAACGGGTGAACCTGAACCTGATCGGTGAGGTGTTCAACATATTCAACATCGCAAATGTGACCTATGTGAATTCGGCCGGCAATCTCTACGGCAGCGGGTTTGGGCAGCCGAGCGCTCGCGTGGGTCAGCTCTTTGGTTCGGGAGGGCCGCGTGCCTTTCAATTCGCGGCCCGCGTGAGCTTCTAGCTGGCGACATGAACGGCGGAAGGAACAGAGGATGAATACACCAATAGAAGCGAGATTCAGTATCGCGACCTTGGTTGCGATCGCCCCGGCTGCCTTCGTTGGCTTGTCTCCAGCGGTGTCGTTTGCAGAGGAAGTGCCGCTTCTCGCGGGACGGATCACTTCCGTCGCCGGGCAGCCGGTGGCGGGAATTCCTGTGCGAGCTCATCGGGACAACGGCAGCATTACGGTGAGTGCTTACACCAACGCGCAAGGCGAGTATTCGTTTCCGGCTTGGTCCGATTTGTCTCCCGGCTCGTATTCCCTTGCTATTGAGGTTCCTGACTTCGCATTACTGAAACGCGAAGCCGTCGCGCTCTCCGCGGGGAAATCCACGCGGCTGGATTTGGCGTTGTCAGCGCGGAAATCGACGATCGGCGATGCGACCGCATCGGAAATTGCGATGGCCATGCCAGGTACGGAAGACCAGAAATTCCTGCTCTCTCAATGCGGCCAGTGCCATTCTCTGCAATTTGCCTTGCGGGCCGCCCACACGAGAGAGGAGTGGCTTCAAACCGTAAGGCGCATGGCGGGCGGGAGGCGGGCCGCGGAAGACCCTCCCGGCACCAGGGCCTTTGATCAAAAACGGTTCATTGAACCCACCACGGACTACCTGGCCTCGATCCGGGGGCCGGGCTCCTCCGGAGATTTACCATTCCGGCTCCGTCCCCGTCCGACCGGGGAGGCCTCCACGCGCATCATCGTCACTGAATTCGATATTCCTCGAGGCGGCAAGTACGACTTGTTCATCACTCGTGGAGACCAGCGGTTCGCCTGGCCGCACGATGTGGTCATCGATCCGGATGGCCGGCATGTCTGGTATACGGATCATTTCACAAACATCCTGGGCCGGCTCGACAGAAAGACCGGAGAAGTGAAAGAATTTTCGTTTGTTCCGCCGCCCCGCAGCCGGAGGGACGGTTCCGGTTCCGATGATCCAACCGGCCCGGAGGATGCGCGGGCCGGCAATCCGGGGGGAGGAGCGGGGTCGCACAAGATCGCTCTCGCGCCCGACGGAAATCTTGTGATCGGTACGGCAGGAGGCACGGTCCTGTTCAATCCCCGGACGGAGACATTCAGGACATGGCCTTCTGGCAGCGTCATGTTTGGAATCGATCGCGCGGGCAATGTTTGGTATGTGGACCGTGCCCTGCACCGGCTCGATCTCAAGACTGGCAGCGTTAAATCGTACCCGGCTCCTCCGAATGCCGGCGGCTACGATGTCGATGTGGATTCCAAGGACAGGTTTGTCTATAACGGATGGCGTACCGGAAAAATGGGAGTTTTCGATCCCAAGACGGAGACATTTGCGGAGTATCCCGTGCCGACTCCGGGCTCAGGTCCGCGGCGCGGGGAATTCGACGCGAGGGACCGCTACTGGTTTAGCCTGTACTGGGCTGGGAGGCTCGCGATGTTTGAGCCGAACACGGGTGAAATCAAAGAATTTCCTCTGATGCTCGATACGAAGCCTTTTGGATCGCCCTTCGTCGCCCCGTATACCGCGTCGGTCGACGACAAGAACCAATGGGTGTGGACCACAGATTTGAACAGCAGCCGGATTTACCGGTTCGATATGAAAACCGAGAAGTTCACGGAATTCTTCATGCCGCTGCCGTATGAACTCCGCGATCTCACAGTCGATCGGTTCGCCGGCCGGCCAACCGTGTGGTTGCCTGCCTATCGACCGCAATCTAAGATTGTAAGGGTGGAGGTGCGGTAATTCAGCAGTGATGTCAAAGCGAATGCATTCAACAAAGAGAGATCGGAGCGTTGCGATCATGATGGCTTTGGCCATGGCGGTTGCCAGCCGCTCGCCCTTGCATGCTCAGAGCCCCGGCGTGAACGGAGTGGTAAAAAGCGCCGCGGGCGAACCCGTCGCGGGAGCATTGGTCAAGATCACAAGCGAGCATCCGGGCATCGGCTTCATGGTAGTCAGCCAGGAACAAGGCCGTTACCTTACCCCGAAATTGCTTCCCGGGAAGTATACGATCCAAGGTTTCGGAGGCAGTCATCAGAGCGCTGCTGCGCGACCGGTCGAGGTCGGCGGCGCTCAACCAGTGAAGACGGATCTGGTCTTGAACACTCCCCTGCAAATCCCTCCACGCGAGAAACGGATGACGGATGCGGAGCTTGAGAAGTTGCTGCCGGATGGACCCGGGAAAAAATTCGCCGCGGACCAATGTTCCAACTGCCACAGCCTTCTACCGGTGATTTCCGCCCGGAAGACTCGGGAACAGTGGCAGGAGTCCTACGATCGAATGCTTGACGACCTGTTCGACATGCGCAAGCTGATGATCTACCACCAGCCCAGTGAGAACAGTGACTTGGTCCTGGGTTATCTCGCGAAAAATTTCGGACCGGATGCCCTCCCGAACCCACAGCTGATCAAGCAACAGCTTCTTGAGCCTGGCGGTCCTTCCCACCCCAACAGAAATTTGCCGTCGACCCTTCTCAAAGGCGCGGCTGCCAAGTACGTCGCGATGGAGTTTTCCCTGCCGCCCGGCGCTGAGCCTCACGACATCGCTGTGGATTCGCAGGGGATTGCTTGGGTCAGCGAAAAAAATACAGGCATGCTTGGCCGGTTCGACCCCAATTCACTGGCTTACACCCGCAAAGCGGTTCCTCCCGGGAAAAATACACCATCACGGCTGAATGCGATTATGGTGGATCCGCGCGACCAGGTTTGGTTTGCGGATGACGGCCCCAATGGCCGCATCATTCAATACAATCCGAAGAGTCAGGAGTTCGCGATCTATCCCATGCCGGAGTATCGCTTCCCCGTTCCTCCCGATATGGGTTGGGCCCGGACGCAAACACTTCGCTTCTCGAATGGCAACGTCTGGGCAGTTGGAATCGCGGCGAGCCGGATCCTGAAGCTGGATTTCGGCTTGCGCAAGATCGTCGAGTACTCTGTCCCCAAGGGTTCTTTGCCTTTCGGCCTGGTGATCGGCGAGGACCACTCGGCTTGGTTCTCTTCCGTGATTACCAGTGAGGTCATGAAATTGGACCCCGCCACAGCAAAACTTACCAAGTATTACGTGCCCATTGAAGAGAAGGAAAGAACCGACCTGCGAGGAATGGCTGCCGACAGGGAGGGAAACCTGTGGGTGGTTGCAACGGAAAAAGGAAAACTGCTGAAGTTGGATTCCCGCAACGGGCACTTCACGGAATACAGTCCGCCCACGGAGGACTCCGGTCCGTATGCGGTGGATGTGGACACCCAACGGAACCTGGTTTGGTTCAGCGAAGCTTTCACGGACAGGATCGCCCGATTTGACCCGCGCACCGGCAGTTTTGTCGAGTTTCCGCATCCCAGCGCGGATTCAGACGTGCGGCGCATCGAGGTGGACCGCAGCCATCCTAACCGGGTCTGGTGGGCCGGGAATCGCACGGGTAAGATCGGCTACATTGAAGTGACGGAGTGAGGAGAGACCGGCATGGAGTTCAAAGTCAAGACCTTGATGTGGTGGGCGGCGCCTGCTTTGGCAGTCGTCAGTTTCGCCGCCCCCGACGGAGACCTCCGGCTGGTGGACGCAGTCGAGAACAGGGATACGGCCGCGGTGCGTGCTTTGTTGACGCAGCATGTCGATGTGAACACTCCTCAGCCCGATGGCTCGACGGCGCTGATCTGGGCTGCCCACTGGGACGATCTGGAGACGGCGGATCTCCTGATCGGCGCGGGCGCAAACGTGAACGCGGCGAGCGAATACGGCGCCACTTCTCTATGGGAAGCCTGCAACAACGGGAGCAGCGGCATGGTCGGAAAACTGGTGAAGGCCGGCGCCAATCCGAACGCCACCTTGACAGGGACCGGGGAGACCGTGCTCATGCGGTGCGCGCGCACAGGCAACGCGGAGGCGGTAAAGGTGCTGCTGAACAATGCCGCCGATCCGAACGCGAAGGAACCCGCGCGCGGGCAGACTGCGCTGATGTGGGCTTTGGAGGAATACCATCCCGAGGTTGCGCGAGTTCTGATTGAGAATGGAGCGGACGTGCACGCCAAGTCGAAGGGCGGTTTCACGCCGCTGCTTTTCGCGGCCCGGCAGGGCGATATCGAATCCGCGCGCCTGTTGGTGGACCAGGGAGCGGACGTCGATGAGGCCGCGCCAGGGGGTCTCAACGCGTTGCTGATGGCGATCGACAGCATGCACGAGGATTTCGCCATATTTCTGGTGGAGCGTGGAGCTAATCCAAACACAGGGGACCGCGACGGGTTAGCTCCCTTGCACTACGCCTTGAGGAAGGGGTTCACATATCTCAAAGCCGGCCAACGCGACGATCATTACGGGCAGATCGGCTTGCCGTATTTGTTCCGGGACAACATGACCGGGTTAGTGAAGACGCTGCTGGCGCATGGGGCGGATCCGAACGCCCGGATCTCAAGGGGTGGCAGAAGGAATCAGATGCACCAGAGCGATTTTGTGAAGATCACCATCGCTGGAGCGACTCCATTCTTGCTTGCCTCCGCCAGCGGCGACATTGAGAGTATGCGCCTGTTGCTGGCCAAGGGAGCGGATCCGAAGCTCACCACCAACGACGGTGTGACGGCGCTCATGGCTGCCGCGGGGGTGGGCTTGGCCGACGACCGCATGCCGCAGGAGGCCAAGGGCGCGCTGGCTGCGGTCAAAATGTTGGTCGAGGAGATGGATGCCGACGTCAACGCCGTCAGCCAGGATTGCGGCTGGACTGCATTACACGGGGCAGCGTATATCGGCGCGGAC
>JBGPLI010000048.1:0-29378 GCA_041486445.1 Bryobacteraceae bacterium | reverse complement strand
TGCTCCGCCAGATGGATACTTTGGCTCCGCCGCAGACTGCAGTTGTCAAAAGGAGGAAAGCTTCGTAAAGTGGATTACACGAGAGCCGGTACTTTCAACGGAAAGTCGGGCGATTCCCTTCTGGTTGCGGCTCTAATGTCAACTTATCTAGACACGAGGACAGAGTACCTCCGCCGGGAAGTCGATGCTGTTACTGACTGGGAGCGTCGCATGAGAGCCCGATATGCGAGTGCGGTGGATGTCGCGAGCAACATCGACACCAGTGCTTACCTACCAACCTCCGTGCGCTCCCTTCCGTCAACTTCAAAAGAATCGCAGGCATCTGAGGAGTCGCAGAGGCTACGTTAATTCGGAATCATTTCTTTTCTCCGAGCTCGGCCACTGCTCCGTCGACTTTCTCGATCCGGAGGCGGATGCCCTTCCGCGCGTCGATTTTCAAATTCAGGGCAGCTCGAAACGTGCCCCCACAATTCGATCCACGGTCGGATTAAAGGTGGCGCCAGCGCAACATAGGCGCGAAGCGGGCAAAGTCCGTGTCCGCGGTAACCCATTCACAGCCATTCTCGATCGCCAGGGCGGCGTGAACCGCGTCTGCGACGATCTTCCCCTTCAGATCTCCCGATTGGCAGAGCTGGCGAAAAATGCTCCAGTGGTCTGGTCCTGGACGGATCACCGAGCAGGTCCGGCGCGAGATCAGCGCGTCCACGAACTGGAAAGTCTGCCTGGTGGTTGAAGGCGGGTCGAATATGTGCGGGTTCGTCACGACTCGAACGAAGCCGTGAAGAACCAGCTCGGACAGCGCAAACGGAGCAGGCCCCTGGGCGAGCGCCACCAGCCACGCCGCGTAGCGGGCGTGCGGGGAGGTCTCTTCGCGATGTGCGTAGACAAGAACGTTGACATCCGGCATCTGCATGCCCGGTTAACTCCGGCCGCGAGCAAATTCCGCTTCGTCATCCGAGACAAACAAGGCCGAGGTGCGATCCAGATCCAAATGCGGCTTGACCAATCGTCCCCGAACCGTGTATAGCCGGAAGGGTGCGTGCGGCGACGGCCGCGGGCCCGCGAGATAGCCGCGCAGCGCGTCCTCCAGCAAGGAACTGAGCGCGACGCCCCGCTGGGCTGCACGCCGCTTTGCGTTCTTGAGGAGGGTATCCGGAAGGGTGATCGTCGTCCTCATGCTTAGAGCATAGCAGCTAGATGCAGTGCACATCATACATTGATGTGTTAGACATCATCTTCCGATTTTACTTCTTTTCGCCAATCTCCACCACCGCGCCGTCGACTTCCTCAATGCGCAGGCGGATGCCCTTGCGCGCGTCGACTCTCGATTCCGGAAGCTCGAAGCGCGTGCCCACCATACGATCGACGGTTTGATGGGGCGCGACTTTGTCGCGGATGCTGAGTACGTCGTTATATTTGGGGCCCAGCAGCTTCCCGTACTTGAACATGATGTTCACATCGGGTTTGGAGATGAACGCGCCCTCCAGCGGCTCGGCTCCGCCGTCGTCGAGCAGCGTCCGGACCTCGTTCACCACAAACGGAACATCGGCCGGGTTGGTGACGCGGAAATCCACTACCACGAGTGACGCCTGGGGCGTGACCGCCAGCACGCGGACCTTCAGGATTTCGCCCGTGAGATCGACGTGGGCGCCTTTGGTCCCCAGGAGCACACCGTAGACCAGAGCGCCGACGACGGCGAGCCCCACCACGAGGAAAATCCAGAATTGTTTAGTCACCGAGCAGCCTTCCATAGGGCTGCAAACTGCTGACGTGATCGCAGACGGCCTTGAGGGCGGCCGTCAGCGGAATGGCGAGCAGCAGTCCGATGCCGCCCCACAGCATGCCCCAGAACATCAGCGCGATGGTGACTACCAGCGGATTCAGATGCACGCGCGCGCCCACGAATTTCGGATACAGCAGGTTCAGCGCCAGCAAGTGCAGCAGCGCGACGCTGGCCGAGAGAAACAGGTAAACGGCCGGCTCGCGCGGGCCGGGCAACGCGGCGATCAGCGGCGGCATCAGCGCCATCGGCAGGCCGATGTAGGGCACCAGGCTAAGGAATCCGCTGGCCGGCGCCACCACCATCCAGTAGGGCAGCTTCACCGAGGCGAACAGGATCGCGCTGGCGACGCTGAGCAGCACCCCCAACAGAAAGTTGCCGATCACATAAGCGCGCACCATCTCGCCCACGCCGGTCCAGGCGTCGGCGGCTGCCCGGCGGCTGTCCCCTTCGAACAGATACAGGAAGCTGGAGCGCACATGATCGCGCCAGCTCAGCAGAAAATACACCAGGAACGGCACGAAAGACGCCATCAGCAGCACGTTATAAAACTGGCTGAGATAGCTGTAGAGGTAATTGATCAGCGAGGTGGGCTCCGGACGCACGCGCACTTCCTGGATCGCGGGCGGGGTGGGCGGCGGCGCCGGCTGCCGTCGCTTGCCGCGACCGGCGGGGGCTGGGTCGTTGGGCTCCGGTGCGGGCGTTTCCGCCTCCTGAAAGCGTTTCGGCACAAGAGTCTTGTAGACGCCTTGCTCGAACGCCTCGATGCGCGCCGCTCCGCCGTCCACTAGCTCATTGATGCGCTGCCCGTAGGCCGGCAGGTCGTCGAGCATCATTTGGCCTTCGGTGTAAAGGCCCAAGCCGGCCAGATACAGGAACATCAATCCGATGCTGCACACCAGGAAACTGGCGAACCCGCGCGGAAGCCGCAATTTCATGAAGAGCTCCACCATCGGGTCGAGCAGAAAAGCAATGATGGCGGCGATCACGACGGTAATAAAAAAGACGCGCCCGTAGTAGAGCAGCAGCACCGCCGCGCCCAGCGCAAGAGTGCCCAGGCCCACCTGAATGTTTCTGGGCGTCGCGGGCGGCGCGGGCGTCGGCGTAGTTGCGTCTTCCGGAATGACCACTTGTTATCACTATAATTGGACAGGCCGTGGATTTCCACACGCATGCGGACAAGGGGCGCATTTTGGCGCTCGATCTGGGGAAAAAGCGCATCGGATTGGCGCTGAGCGACCCGCTCGGGATTACGGCGCAGGGATTGCCGACGCTCGCGCGGACCAACATTCGCGAGGACCTGGCGGCGCTGGAGCGGCTGGCCGCCGGGCACCAGGTCGCACTGATTGTGATGGGCCATCCGCTGCACATGAGCGGCGAAGAAGGCCGGCAGGCGGCCTACACACGCGATTTCGCCGGGAGACTCGCGCGGAGAACCGGGCTGCCCGTGCGCCTTTGGGATGAGCGGCTCACCACCGTGGAAGCGCAGAGGGTGCTCAAATCGAGCGGCATCAGCACGGCGAAGCGCGCCGGCGCCGTGGACCGGCTGGCGGCGGTGATCCTGCTCGAGAGTTACCTCGACGCGGAGGCGGGCAGGTGAACCGCACGGCACGGGCAGTGGTGGCGTTGGGCGTCCTGCTGGCCGGCGCAGCGGCCTTGTCGCTGTTTGTCTCCTACCGCGGATTTGAGCGCGAGACGTTTGTGGTGCTCGAGCGCGGCGCGGGCTCCGCCGCCATGGCCCGCACGCTGGCGCAGGCGGGCGTGATTCGTTACCCCTGGCAATTCTGGATGGTTCGGGCGATGCATCCGGGGGCCAAGCTGCAAGCCGGCGAGTATCTATTTCGTGAGCCGGCTACGCCCTCCAATGTATTCAGGCGTATCGCCCGCGGCGATGTCTACTACCTCGAGTTCACGGTGCCGGAAGGCGCGAACATGTTCGATATCGCGCATTCGCTCGAGGCCGCCGGAGCCATGCCCGCCGAGGCCTTCCTGAATGCCGCGGCCGATCCGGCTTCCATCCGCGATCTCGATCCGGAGGCGCAAACGCTGGAGGGCTACCTGTTTCCGGCAACCTATCGCCTCTCGCATTTGACCACCGCCGCCGAGCTGTGCAGGCAGATGACCGCGCTGTTCCGCCGCGAATGGAAGAAGCTCGCCGCCGGCGGGACCGCGGAAGCGCACCGTGCCGTAACGCTGGCGTCGCTGGTGGAGAAGGAGACGGGGCTGGCAGAGGAACGGCGGATCATCGCCGGCGTTTTCTCCAATCGTTTAAGGAAGGGCATGCTGCTGCAGTGCGACCCGACGACGATCTACGCGGCGCTGCTCGAAAACCGGTATCGCGGAGAGATCCGCCGGTCCGATCTGGCGAGCCACAGCGCCTACAACACGTATCGGAATCCGGGACTGCCGCCGGGTCCAATCGCCAATCCGGGAGCGGAGGCGATCGCGGCGGCGCTCCATCCGGCTGAAACAGAATACCTGTATTTTGTCGCCAAGCCTTCCGGCGCGGGCCACCAGTTTTCAACGAGCGAAGCGGCGCACGAGAGGGCCGTCCGCCAGTATCGGAATGGGTCGAAGAACGCCCGAAGAACCGCGCGGAAAACGGCTTGAGTTGGCTCTCTGGCTGGAGAGAGCGCGGCCGGAGCAAGTGCGCGAGGCAGAATGGCGCGAGCTGCTCGGCCTGCTTTCGCCGATCTCGGAGAGTTACCTGCGCAGGCTGTTGCGCGAATCCGGCGTTGCGCTAGCGCCCATGGTCGAAGGCGTGCGCCAGGGGAGTTTCGACGAGCTGGAGGCCAGCCTGCTGCGGCTGCTGGCCGAATACGAATCGGGGGATGCGGCGCGGCGGGCCGGCGTGCGGCGGCTGGTGATCACGGCCAAGGACCATGCGCGGTGGGCGGCACGGAAATCGAGCGAGTCCGCCGATAAGGAAGAGATGACGCTGTGGATGGTCACCTGGCTGGAGAATCCGCCGCTGTTTCCCGAGTGGGTCCGGCTGCGGCGGGGGCTATTGCCAAGATGACCCCGAGCGTCTATACTGCTTTTTTTGTGGCACAGACGTTTCAAGAGGAATTCGATCCGTTAGCGCCCCAGCGGGAGGCGGCCCTGTTCTACGGGCTGTTTCTGCGCGGGCACTCGGCGGAGACTCTGCGCCGCGATATCGACGTGCCCCAAAAGCTTCTCGAAAAACTGATGCGGCGGCACCGGAACGAACAGGCCGTGCGGCAGAAGCTGCGGCGGGTGTACGCCTACCGCAAGCAGGTGCTAGCGATTTTCGAGGAGTTGGTGAATCGCGAGCGCGTGCGCGAGCGGGTGCATTAAGCGACGCGGTAAATGGTAACGCCGCTCAGTAATTTCGGATAAAAATCAGTCGATTTTTGCGGCATCACGCCGCCCGCGAACGCGATCCGCGCCATGTCTTCGATGGGCGTCGCCTCCAGCAAGAAAGCGACTTGCGCGCCATGCTCGCTCACCTCGGCCGCCGCCGCGTCGATGCCGCGGACGTATCGGATGTGCTTCTCATCGCGCACCGCTTCTTCGCCGATGCCGAGGCCTCCGGCCAGCAACTCGCGGTGCAGAATCGGGACATCCAGCTCCCCGTCCTGGCGCGGACGCTCCAGCGTCACCCGCCGATTCGCCGTCAGGACTCCAATCCGAACGCGCGAGGGCTCAGGTCTTTCGGGACCCTCCGTGATGCTCCATTTCCCGGATATCTTACGCAGAAAATCGTCCAAACTAAATCCGTCCAGGTTCCGCAGCACCCGGTGCGTCGCCAGGATCTTCAACCCGGGCGAGTGCATGTTGACGAACGTCATCATCACGTATCGCGCGCCGCCGACGCCGGGATTCTCGTCACGCCAGGCGAGCGCGGTCTCGTAGCGATGGTGCCCGTCGGCGATGAGCAGCTTCCGGGGCGCCATCAGCTCCTGAATGCTCGCGATGCGCGCCGGATCGGTGATGGGCCAGGCGCGATGGCGGGCCTGGTATTCGTCCACAACGTCGAGCGCGGGAGCGCCGTGGGCGGCCTGGTCGAGCACGGAATCGACGGCGCCCTCCGGGTCCGGATACAGCATGAAGAGCTGGCCGAAGTGGGCGCGCGTGCGACGCAACAGCTCCAGCCGATCCTTCTTGGGGCCGGAGAGCGTCTGTTCGTGCCGGAACACGACACCCGCCGAATAATCCTCGAGTCGGCCGAGCCCGATGAAGCCCTTGCGATGGAGGCGCTCGCCGGAATCCGGCACCTGGAACTCCTGAAAATACGCGTAGAGGCCCGGCGCCGCGTCCTGGACCAGGATGCCGCCGCGAATCCAATCGTCCAGGTGCCGGGCCGCGCGGGCGTGGTCGCGCTGCTCGTCCAGAATCACGCGCACCAGATTGTACGGGCTGGCCGCGAGGTAGCGCGCCTGCATGGCGGGGCTAATCTTGTCGTAAGGCTGGGTGAGCAGGAGGCCCGGATCGCCGGCCTTGGCCGAATACCGGAAGGGCCGGAAGGGTTGGATGATCGCCAACCATCAGGATATCAACGTTCACCACAACACGCGGGCCGCGTACTGCGCGACGGCTTCGTCCGGCGTCAGGACGACCATTCCATGCACGATGGCTTGCGCCACCAGGATCCGGTCGAAGGGATCGGCGTGGAGCTTGGGAAGCCGCGAGGTGTACAGCGCCGCCTCCTCATCGATCGCCAGCGATTCGATGCCGCTTTTCTCGCGAATCTGCGCAATGTAGATCTCCGGCTTCCGGGGCAGAGGCAAACGTCCCAATGCGTATTTGACCGCGATCTCCCAGGCTGAGGCCGCGCTCAGGTACCTCTGGTTCTCCGGATGGAGAAAGGCGGCCGCCGCGGTCTTGCTCACATTTCCGGAGCCGGAAGCCAGCCAGAGAAAAGTACACGTGTCGATGAGCAGGTTCACGGGGCCTTTATTTCCCGCCGAAGGCCCTCAGCATCGCATCCGGCAAAGGCTTGAAGAAGGCATCCGGCACGACGAACTCGCCTTTGGCCGCCCCGATCCGCGGTTTGCGGGCTTTCCGGGAGAGCAGACGCAACTCCGCTACAGGCCGGTTGTGGTTGCAGAGGACCAGACTCTCGCCTGGCGCCAAACGGGCCACGTAGCGCGACAGGTGGGTCTTGGCGTCGTGCATGTTCACCCGCTTCATGGTTCAATAATAGACTAGAAAATGAACTAAGTCAAACCGCGCCGATGTTCCTCCGAAGGGCCGGAAGGGTTGGAGGATCGCCAACCACCGGGATATCATCAGGAGTAAATGGCACAGTCGTCTCGAAAGGCGCACGATCAGCAACTGAGGCGGCGCCGGCGCAGGCTGTTCAAAATCACCGGCGGCCTCATCCTGGTGCTGGCCGTCGGCGGCCCCGTTTACTACTACCTCGACTCCGCCGAGCAACGCGCGGAGAAACAGTTTCAGGAAGGCGTGCGACGGATGGGCCCCGGAACGTACCGCGAAGCGATTGCCAGGTTCGACCGCTCGATCCAGATCTGGCCGCACACCGCGAACGCCTATCTGCAACGCGGTTCCGCGCATCAGATCCTGGGCGAGACCGATGCCGCGCTGGCGGACTTCAACCGGGCGCTCGACCTCGATCCGGAGCTGGTGCAGGCGCGCACCGGGCGCGGCGCGATTTACCTCGGCCGCGGCGATCTCAAGGCCGCGCTGGAGGAGTTCACCGCCTCCATCCGGCTCGAACCCGGTGTGAATGCGTACTACGAACGGGGGCAGACCTACGAATCCCTCGGCGAGCACCAGAAGGCCATCGACGATTATGATCGAGGGATTGCGCTCATGCCTGAGGCTCCATTCCTCTACCGCGCGCGCTCGTTCGTCCGGCGCAACCTGGGCGATATCGCGGGCTACGAGGCCGACCGCGACAAGGCACAGGGCATCGAACACCTGCGCGGCTCCAAGTGAACCATGCTGGTTCCGCTCACTCCCCTGCGCTGTCTGCACCGCGCGGTTGACATCTTCGGCTCCAAGACCGGGGTCGTGTGCGGCGACCGCCAGTTCACGTATGCACAATTCGGCGAGCGGTGCGAGCGCCTGGCGTCGGCCCTGTCGCGGTCCGGCATCGGCGCCGCGGACCGCGTCGCGTATTTGAGTTTCAACACACACAAGCTGCTAGAGGGCTATTACGGAGTGGTGCAGGCGCGCGGGATCGTGATGCCGCTCAACGTGCGCCTCTCCGAGTCCGAGCTAGCCGCGATCCTGAATCACTCCGGCGCGAGGATGCTGCTGTTCGAAGGCGATTTCGCGGACGGGGCCGGGAGACTGCGAAAATGCTGTCCGGCGGTGGAGCGCTGGGTGTCGCTGGACGGAAACATTCCGGAGGCGGATCTGGTCTACGAGGAGCTGCTCGATCGCGGGCGTCCCGAGCGCGCCGACATTTTCTCCTACGACGAGATGGCGATCGCCGAGCTGTTCTATACCAGCGGCAGCACCGGAACGCCCAAGGGCGTCACGCTCTCGCACCGCTCCCTCTACCTGCACGCACTCGACGTGAGCTGCCTGTACAAGGACGTGGAGAAAATGGTGGACCTCCACACCATTCCCATGTTCCACGCCAACGGCTGGGGCCGGCCGCAAGCCTCGACCATGCACGGAGTCAAGCAGGTGATGGTGCGCCGCTTCGAGCCGTCCTTCGTGTTTCGCATGATTGAGGAGCACGCGGCCACCGACATGTGCGTGGTGCCCACCATGGCCAATGCGCTGCTCAACGCGCCGGACTTGGGCGCGTGGGACCTCTCGAGCATGAAACGCGTGATGATCGGCGGCGCGGCGGCCTCGCCCGAGCTGGTGGCGCGCGTCGAGAGAGCGATCCCGTCGTGCGAATGTTTCGCCGGCTACGGCTTGACCGAGACCAGCCCGGTGATCACCTCCTCGCGTCACAAGGGCATGATCTACGCCTCCGTCGAGGAGCGGTGGCGGCGGCAGGCCATGGCCGGGTGGGCGCTGCCCGGAGTCACCGTGCGGGTGGTCGACGCGGAGATGCGCGACGTGCCTCGCGACATGCAGACCATCGGCGAAGTGGTCGCCATGGGCGATCACGTCATGGAAGGCTACTACCGGGAACCCGAGGCCACGCGCGCCGTGATGAGCGGGCCGTGGCTGCATACCGGCGACATGGCGGTGTGGGACGAAGAGGGCTACCTCCACATCGTGGACCGCAAGAAGGAGATCATCATCTCCGGGGGCGAGAACATTTCGTCGATCGAGGTGGAGAAGGCGATCTTCGCCCACCCCTCGGTGTTCGAGTGCGCCGTGGTGGCCGCGCCCAGCGACCGTTGGGGCGAGGTGCCGGCCGCGCTGGTGGTGCTGAAGCCCGGCGCCTCCCTCAGCGAAACGGAGCTGCTTGCGTTCCTCGAGCAACAGCTCGGCAAGTTCAAGCTGCCGCGCATCGTGGAGTTCGTCGAGGACCAGCTTCCCAAGACCGGCACCGGCAAAATCCGCAAGAACATCCTCAAGGAGCGGTTTTGGACGGGCAAGGAGAAACGCGTGCAGGGATGATGTATTCCGTCGCCGCCTCGCCCGACCTGCTTGCCGATTTGTACGAGGCGGGCACGGCCGGCATCATCGAGCACGACGGGTGGCTGGAGGCTTTCTTCGAGGACGCCCAAGTCGCGGCAAGGTTCGGCGAGCCTCACGCGGCCGGCGACACGGATTGGGTTCAGCACACCCACGACGCCTGGCCGCCGCTGCTGGTGGGCGAGAAATTCTTTTTGGTTGCGCCGTGGAACACTGAACCCGCGCCGCCGGGCCGCCTGCGCCTGGAGATCAATCCGGGCATGCAGTGCGGCACCGGCCGCCATCCGTGTACGCGCCTGTGCCTGGAGGCGATGGAGAGGATCGTGCAACCGGGGGATTCGGTGCTGGACGTCGGCACCGGCTCGGGAATTCTGGCGATGGCGGCGAAGCTGTTGGGCGCCGCCCGCGTGGCCGCCTGCGACATCGATCCCGAGGCCGCCAGGGTGGTTCCGTCTTTCACCGGCAGCGTGGATGCGGTGCGGAGCGGGGCGTTCGACGTCGTCGTGGCGAATATCAACGAGGATGTGATCGGCCGGATGCGGCCCGATTTCGAGCGGGTCGCCCAGCGGCGGATTCTTTCCGGCTTTCAGGATGAGGACGGCGAGTGGACGTGCGTGGTGTGTTAGCGTCGAATACAATCTCCCTGGGGGTGAACGTATGAAAAAGAAATCGGTAATCCAGGCGGTCCTCCTGGTATTTCTGCTTCACGTGCCTGGTGTGCAACAGGCGCGCGCACAGAGTAACGTCGTCCGGCTGGCGGTAGTCAATACTCCGGCGGAAAGTGGACTCCTTCAAGATATATTGCCGGACTTCGAGACCCACACGGGACTTCGGGTCGACCTTTATGCGGGGTCGGACGCAATTCTTCGGGCCCGAAATGGGCAAGTGGACTTGCTTATCTCGCATTACGGGCACGCCGACCTGGAGTCTTTCATGACGGATAGCTTAGGTCTGTGGCCAACCCCGGTTTTTGCTAATCAGCAGGCCATCATCGGACCATCCAGCGATCCGGCGCACGTAGCGAATCTCCAGGATGCCGTTGAGGCTTTTCGCCGGATCGGCCAGAGTAAGTCTCCCTACGTGGTCAATAACGGCGCGATTCCAAAGTACGTCGAGGACATTCTTTGGGAGGCTGCAGGGCGCCCACCCAAGGAGGCCTGGTACATCGACTTGGGAATAAACGCCGACAACGGCGCGCAGCAAGCTGCGGCTCAAAGAGGCGCTTACATGATTTTCGGACTTGTGCCCTTCCTCCAGTTCCTGAGACAGAATCCTGTGGACTTGCGGCCCTTGGTGGTGAACGACTCCGTGCTCAGCCGGACGATGGTTTCCGTCGTCGTGAAACCCGAAAAGTTTCCCCAAGCGAATACGGCGGGAGCCACGGCCCTCCAGAAGTATCTTGTGCTCCCTTCCACTCAGGCGCGCATCAGAGCCTACCGGATTCCCGGCCTGGACCAAGCCCTTTGGTGGACCAGGGGAATCGACACCAGCACCGCCAACTTAGGCTATGAAGGTTCTCCGCCAGCGGTATTCTCGGGCGGTATCGTCAATTCCGCGAACCGCACCGCCGGGATCTCGCCGGGCACGATTGTTGAGATCTACGGAGCCAACCTGGCCAATGACACCTGCACGGCCGACATCGTTCCGTGGCCCGCGCAGTTGAGATGCAGCCCCACGCGGGTGGCGGTGGGCAGCCGGGATATTCCGCTTTATTACGTCTCGCCCAGTCAGATCAATGCGCAGATTCCTTCTGACGCGGCCCCTGGGAGCGTCAATGTGACCGTCTTCCGCGGCGTCGTGCCCAGTAGTAGCGTGACGATAACGCTTGGACGCTGAGATCCAGCGATACGGAACTCAGCCAATACTGGCTGGGTCAGACGTTGCTATTCTTGCGAACCGCGCAAAATGTTAGAGTGTTGCTGATGACGATTACCCTGTGCGTACTCTCCTCGATCCTGCTGCTGGCGGTGCCCCTGGCCGCGCAGGATCAACAGCCATCCGAGCCCGGCCGCTGGCAGGCCCGCTCCATGGTGACCACCAAGTTCGGGATCGTGGCCACCAGCCAGACCCTGGCCTCGGCGGCCGGCGCCCATGTTCTAGAGGCGGGCGGCAACGCCATTGACGCGGCGATCGCGGCCAACGCGGTGCTGGGAGTGGTCGAGCCGATGAGCGACGGCATCGGCGGCGATCTGTTCGCGATCGTCTACGAGGCCAAGACCGGAAAACTTCACGGGCTGAACGCGAGCGGATGGGCGCCCACCGGTCTTACCATCGAGGCTCTGGAAAAACACGCCATCAAGTCGATGCCGCAGCAGGGCATCTGGTCGGTGACGGTGCCGGGCGCGGTGGCGGGGTGGAACGAGCTGCACGCGCGCTTGGGCACTCTGCCGCTCGACCGCGTGCTCGCGCCGGCCATTTACTACGCCGAGAACGGATTCCCGGTGACGGAGATTATCGGCGGCGCCTGGCAGGGCTCGGTGCAGAAACTCTCGGCCACCAAGAACGCCAAGGCGACGTATCTGCCCGACGGCCGCGCTCCTCACGTGGGCGAAATTTTCCGCAACCGCGATCTGGCGGCGACTCTGCGCCTGATCGCCGCCAACGGCCGCGACGGTTTCTACAAAGGTCCCACGGCGCAGGCGCTCATTAAGGAAGCGGGCGAAGGCGGCGTGGTCTGGCAGCCTTCCGACCTCGCGGAGTTCCAGCCGGAGTGGGTGGAGCCGATCTCGACCACCTATCGCGGATGGACCGTCACCGAGCTGCCTCCCAACGGCCAGGGCATCGCCGCGCTGGCGATGCTCAACCTGATGGAGCGCTTCCCTCTGGCCGAGTACGGACACAACAGCACGCGCGCGCTGCACGTGATGATCGAGGCCAAGAAGCTGGCCTACGCCGATATGCTGCGCTACGTCGCCGATCCGCGCTACAGCAAGATTCCGGTGGCGGGCATGCTGTCGAAGGAAACGGCGGTGACGCGGGCCAAGCTCATCGACCCGCAACGCGCGAGCTGCCGGGTAACGCCCTCCGAGCTCGCCTGGCTCGCCCGCATTCCCGGCGCAGATACGATCTACATGTCGGCGATCGACCGCGACGGCAACATCGTGTCGCTGATCCAGAGCAATTACGCGGGCTTCGGCTCGGGCCTGGTGGCGGGCGGTACCGGGTTCGCGTTGCAGAACCGGGCCGGGCTGTTTTCGCTCGAACGCGGCCATCCGAACGCGCTCGCGCCGCGCAAGCGCCCTCTGCACACCATCATTCCCGCCTTCATGCAGAAGGGCGAGACGCGCATCGGCTTCGGGATCATGGGGGCCTGGAACCAGTCCCAGGCGCACGCGCAATTCGTCGCCAATGTGGCCGATTTCGGGATGAACATTCAGGCCGCGCTCGAAGCCGCGCGGTTTACCAAGCTGACGTTTGACGGCTGCGACGTTCAGATGGAGTCGCGTGTTCCGCCTTCGGTCGTGCACGAGCTCGGGACTCTGGGCCATAAGATCACGATGGCGGGTCCGTATTCGAGCCACATGGGCGGCGGACAAGCGGTCATGAGCGTCCCTGGCGGCATCCACTTCGCCTCGTCCGATCCGCGCAAGGACGGCGCGGCGGTGCCGGAGAATCCGGCGTTCAAGTAAGGAGTCAGGAGACAGGAGACAGGAGTCAGGAGTCAGAATGAAGACAGGTTTGATCATTTGGATGTTCGGCTGCGGTTTCGGAGCGCTGGCGCAGACGAGCGGAACCATCAGCGGCACGGTGCTGAGTCTGGCCAACGAACCGGTCGCCAACGCACCGATTCAAGCCATCAACACGTCCACGAAGGCAGTCTTCAAAGCCACCAGCTCGGACAAGGGCAGCTACACGCTGGCGCAGTTGCCGTCGGGCGCCTATGACCTGTCGGTGGCCGCGCCCGGGTACAATCCGTTTACGCAGGAAAAGGTAGCGGTCGCAGCGGGGCAAACCCTGCGCCTGGATCTGCACCTCTTCGATTTCCAGTTGGACACCCTGGGCGACGGCAAAGAGTTCCGCATTCAGCAAATCACTCCGCATCCGACGCCGGACGGCCCCGCGCCCCGCACCAGCGACGGCAAACCGGACCTGACCGGCGTCTGGTACGCGCAGAGGACCATCGATCCCGGCAAGCCCGAGCCCCTGCCGTGGGCCGACGCGCTCCAAAAAGAGCGTGTCGCGAACAACAACAAAGACGCGCCCGGCGCGCACTGCCTGACGCGCGGGATCCTGGCAGCAGGCGCCCTGTTCCCCTACGAGACCGTTCAAACCCCTGCGCGCCTGTTGATGATTTTCGAGGACGACACCCCCAGCCACCGCACCGTCTATCTGGATCGCGGCCACCCCAAGGAGCCGAATCCGGATTGGATGGGACACTCGATCGGCCGTTGGGAAGGAGACACGCTGGTGGTGGATACGGTGGGCTTCAACGATCAGACGTGGCTCGACAACGTCGGGCATCCGCACACGGAAATGCTGCACGTGGTCGAACGCCTTCGCCGCGCGGATCTGGGTCACCTGGAAATCGAGTTCACCGTCGAGGATCCGGGAGCTTATTCGAAGCCCTGGGTCATCAAGCGAGTCGCCGATCTCAACACCAAAGACGAGGTCGGAGAATACGTCTGTATCGAAAGGGACGCTCCGCACATGGTGGGGAAGTAGGAAGGAACATGCGCATCGCTGTAGTTGTGCTGTTTGGTTCAGCGGCGTTCGCGCAGAGCACCGGCTCGATCACCGGCACAGTTCTGGATCTGGCTGGCGAGGCGGTCGCGAACGCGCCGGTTCAAGCCACCAACGTGGCCACAAAGGCGGTCTTCAAAGCCACCAGTTCCGACAAGGGGAGTTACACGCTCGCGCCATTGCCGGCCGGCTCCTATACGGTCTCGGTCGCCGCGCCCACCTTCAATCCCGCGCAGCAAGACGTGGCGGTCGCGGCGGGCCAAACCGTGCGGTTCGATATCCACCTCGTGGATATTCAGTTGAACACGCTGGGAGACGGACGTGAGTTCTACGCGGATCTGATGGCGCGTCACAAGACACCATCGGGACCAACACCGCGCACCGCAAACGGCAGGCCGGACCTTTCCGGGGTATGGCACGCCTCGCTTCCGGTTCCGGGCAATCCGGAGCCTTTACCGTGGGCGCAAGCGGTAGTCAGGGAGCGGATGGAGAACAATAACAAAGACTGGCCGCAGGGCTTCTGCCTGCCCGCAGGCGTCACAGTATACGGCGGCTTCCTCCCCTTTCGAGTGGTTCAAACACCCGCGATCCTGGTCATGATCTCCGAAGTGGATGTCCCGAACTATCGCCAGATCTTCCTCGACGGCCGCGCGCATCCCAAAAACCTGGAGCCCACCTGGATGGGGCACTCCGTCGGACATTGGGAGAAAGACACGCTGGCGGTGGATACGGTTGGGTTCAACGGTAAGGCCTGGCTCGATTTAGACGGGCACCCCTATACGGAAAAAACGCACATTACCGAGCGCTGGCGGCGGCCGGACCTGGGGCACCTGGAGGTCGAGTTCACCATCGACGATCCAACAGCTTACGCGAAACCGTGGACCATCAAGAGAGTGTCCGACCTTGCTCCCAAGGGTGATGAGGTTCAGGAACTCATCTGCACCGAGAACAACAAAGATCCGGCGCACCTGGTCGGCAAGTAGAGAGCTAACCAGCGCCTTCTTACAGTGAACTCTTCGCCGACTTGGGCCACACCACGCCCTGGTCCTTCTTGGTCACCGGCGCGATTCCCTTGTAGGTGAACTTCTGCACGCGCTGGCCGCGATAGGTCTCGCCGGTGTAGATGTTGCCTTTGGAATCGGTGGCGATGCTATGCACGCCGTAGAATTCGCCGGGCTGGCGTCCGCCTTCTCCGAACGTGGTCAGCAGCTCCAGGGAGTCCCGCTCGATGATGTGCACGCGGTCGTTCTCGCCGTCGGTGAGATACATGTACTTCTGCTGCGGGTCCTTGGAGAACGCGAGATCCCAGGCCGAGCCGGAACCGAGCGTTTGTTTCTCGAAGAAGTTTTCCTTCACGAACGTCCCATCCGGTTTGAACACCTGGACGCGGTCGTTGGCGCGGTCGCACACGTATAACAGATTGTCGTGTGCGAGCTCGGCGCAGTGCACCGGGTTGCGGAACTGCTGCGGCGGCGGGGCGTTGGGATCGTAGCGGCCCAGATCCACGTCGTCGGGCTTTTTACCGTAGGCGCCCCAATGCCGCTTGTACTTGCCGGAATTGGCGTCGAACACGATCACGCGATGGTTGCCGTAGCCGTCGGCGACGTACAGCTCGTCGGTCTTGGGATCGACAAACGTCTTGGCCGGCAGGCGCAGATTCGCAATATCGTTGCTGCCCTTACTCGAGCGGGGCTTGCCGATCTGCATCAGGAATTTCCCGTCCTGCGTGAATTTCAGGACCATGTTGTCGTTGAAGGACTGGACGCCGCCCACCTGGCTCTCATCGAGCTCACCCTGCTTGCCTTGCTTGGATCCGGGAGCCGCTCCGCGGCCATTGCCGCCGATCCAGACGTTGCCTTTGTAGTCGATCGTGATCCCGTGGTTCGAATCCGGCCAATCGAAGCCCTGGCCGGGCCCGCCCCAGTGCCGGAGGAGGTTACCGTCCTGATCGAACTCGAGCACGGGCGGAGCCGCGGCGCAGCACTGCGAGATCTTGGCTGTCAGGTGCTGTTCGCCGGGTTCGAGCGAGCCCGCGCGATGAATCACCCAGATATGGTCGTTGGCATCGACGGCTATGCCGATCGTCTGACCCTGGAGCCAGTGGTTCGGCAGTGGCTTGGGCCACATCGGGTCCACTTCGAACCTCGGCGCCATGGCGGTCGCGGCTTGCACCACCGCGCGCCTGCCCAGGAGCGTGGATCCTACGCCGAGCGCCACCAAAACTCCGAGAAAAGCCGCACCTACGTAGAGATTGCGCTTCATACTTTCTCCTTCCCGACCTTCAGATGTACAGGCTACGCTTTCCCGAGCCCCCAGTCAAGCGGTCCAGATCAGAAGATAAACTTCAGGCCCAACTGCGTGGAGCGCGCGGCGCCGCTGCCCACCTGCGGATTGGCGTTCGCCACGTCAGGCGTAGTGAGCCAGTTACCGAACGCTCCGGTGGTGGTGGGGTTATTGTGCTGCCCCGACCCGGTGCCTTGGGCACAGCAGGCTGGGTTAGCGTACGTGGTAACGTTCAGAATATTGAAAAACTCCGCGCGGAACTGCATGCTAATCCGTTCCGTGAGTTTCCACTTCTTGGTCACCGACAGATCCAAGAGGTGCAGGCTATTGTTCCGGAAGATTTCCCGTCCCATCGTGCCCAGAGTTCCCAGGGCAGGAGGAAGCAGCATGGAGTTGCCTACCACATAGCAGCCCCATTTCGAGAGCGAACTCACGGCGCCTGGTCCCATGCCCGTGGCCTTCGATAAACATGCCGCGTTGGACGTGCCGGAGGACCAGGGAAGGGGCGAGGAACCACGGCGACTGAAGTCGGAAGGGCTCCCATAGAAGTTCCAGCGATCGGTGAACTCGCCCGTCCCGCTGACGTCGGTGGTGTAGTCCACCAGGTCCCAGGGCAGCGAGGTTGAGATATTTACGATGGAATTGATTTGCCAGCCTTCGAGCATCTGCGCATGCCATTTCTTCTCCGGCAAGGCATACGTCGCCGTCGCTGTAAAACGATGGCGGATGTCGAACTCGCTGCTCCCGTACTCCCGCTTCGGATCCGGGCTGTACATCGGAACGTTCCCGGCCCAATCCCTGCCCAACATGTCGAGGGCATGCGAGTAAGTGTAGCCCACCGTGAAGTTCAAGCCTCGGGCAGGCCGCTCGGTCAAGGTGGCTTGCAGAGCATTGTAGTTGCTCCGGTCGACACCCCGGAGCTGGTTGATGTTCGAGAGGTACGGGAACTTGCTGAAGTACGGGCGGCTGGCATTTTCGGCCGCCGTATTCGCCGACGCCGGATTACCGATCCAGCCGGAGCCGAGCGCCGCTTCGTTGATGTCGATCATGCTGGTCATCCTCGATCCATGGTTGCCGACGTAGGAGACATCCAGGCCCAGGGTACGCGTCAAGGCGTGCTGGATGCCGAGGTTCCAGGACGTGACGTAGGGAGTGTGGAGATTCGGGTCCACCGCGAGAATCGGGCAGGGCACGGCCGTGGTACAAGTGATCTGCCCGCCGGGGAAGACCGGCCCGGCCAGGCTCCAGTTCAGTTGCGAACCGATGAGGGTGACAGCGCCGGCGGTGATATTGCCGGGACCCGGCACTCCATTGAGAAGGGCTCCGGTAGAGACGGTATTGAGTCCGGTGGTCACCGCCGTCGATCCCTGCTGCGAGGCGAGGACGTTAAAGCCTTGCAGCACGTAGATGCGGGCGGCGCCGCCCCTGAGTATGGTCCTGCCATTCCCCGCGATGTCCCAGGCGAAGCCCAGCCTCGGTCCGAAATTTCTCGTCTGGGGCTCATAGGGCCTATCGATCTGCTTCCCCACCTGCACCATTCCCAGGCTCGGATCGAAGTTGGCGAGCTGGTTGTTCGCTTCCGTGATTGGGGTAACGAACTCGTAGCGCAGTCCCAGGTTCACAGTGAATCTCGAGGAAATGCGCC
This sequence comes from Bryobacteraceae bacterium, assembly GCA_041486445.1. GTDB lineage: Bacteria > Acidobacteriota > Terriglobia > Bryobacterales > Bryobacteraceae > Palsa-187. The sequence goes on along the minus strand of JBGPLI010000048.1, from coordinate 11,457 downwards.
AGTCATCCTGTAAGAAGCCCGAATACCCCCAATCGGTGATGTCGACCACCGGGTTCCCCACAAAAAGACTTCCCCGGGACGGCGTCCCCGCAATGAAGGATTGAAGAGCCGAGGTTCCAGGGCTGGAGCGGAATTGGATGTTGCCCTTGCCGTAACGGAACGTGCCCCCGTGGTACTGCATCCTGCGGAGTTCGGCGCCGAACTTGAAGGCATGTTTGCCGCGCGTATAGGAAACGTCATCCAGAAACTGATAGGTGTAGTCGGGGCCCTGGAGCTTAGGGAAGGCGGACGAACCACCGAAGGCTTGAAACCCTTGAATCTGAAGATTAGGGAATCCGCATGACTGCGCGCCCGTGTGGAAATAACTGACATCGGGGCCAACCCCCGCCGCGCACTCGCCCGAACCGAGGAACTGGTAGACGCGGTTCATTCCAAACCTGGCTTCGTTGACCAGGCGCGGATTCGGAATCCAGGTCCAATGCACTCCGGCAATTTGGGATCGAATCTGGTTGGATGCCCGCCAGTAATCGTGGATCTGGGCCTGGGCTCCCAGTCCCCTGTAGTAGCTGTGGTAATACTCGGCGCTCAAGTTGTGGCGTTCATTGATGCGGTAGTCGGTCTTCGCTAGAAAATTGTCCTGTTGCGTGTCCAGGGGAATGATCGGGACGATGGTGACGGAGGGGCCCGACTGGAACAGGTTGGCTTTAGGCGCGACTACCTTGCAGTTTGCGTCCAGGCCCGCCATGGTCAGGCTGAGCGGATTCCGGTTTGCCGCTGCCACCGAATTGCAAGCATCCGTGAGGCTGTTGTTCACGTTGCCACCCAGCGAAGCGGTGGTCGGGACCAGGTAGGTTGCCGGCGCCCCTATGAGCTCGCGCTGACCTTCGTAAGCGCCAAAATAGAAGATCTTGTCCTTTTTGATCGGTCCACCTACGGTAGCCCCGAACTGCTCCAGTTGCGTCAACTGCTTCTGCTGGCCCGCCGGGATGAAGGGATTGGTCGCGTCCAGAGCGCTGTCGCGGGCAAAGGCGTAGGCCGTGCCATGCAGGCTGTTGGTCCCGGACTTGATCCCGATATTGACGATGGCGCCGGGCTTCCAGCCGTATTCCGCCTTGGGATTCTGCTGGGTATTGAACTCCTGGATGGCATCGATCGGCAGCGTGGAGGAGGTGTCGCCGGAGAAGCTGTTCCCATTGACCACGCTCAGAGCGGAAAACCCCTCGATGCTGTCGATCCCGTCGATGATATACACGTTGTGATCGCGACGAAGGCCGTTGGTGCTCTGGCTCCATTTTCCGCCGCCGGGGTAAATCATCACGCCCGGCCGCAACTGGAGCAGACCCATGAAATTGCGGCCGTTCAAAGGCATCTCATTGATGGTCTGGTTAGTGAGCGTTCCGCCCAGGACTGCGCTGGTCGAATCCACCAGAGGGGCCTCTTCGGTGATGGTTACGGTTTGTTGCGTGTCGCCAGGCTGGAGAACAAAGTCGGCGCGGACATCCGAGGCGACCTCCAGCCCGACATTCCGGCGCTCGACGATTCGAAAACCCGGGGCCGAGACCTTCACGGTGTAGACGCCCGCAAGCAGGTTGGTCGCGACATATTCTCCGGCCTCATTCGAGGTCAGGTTGCGCGTCAATCCTCGCTGCGTGTCTGTAATGGTTACGGCGGCGCCGACCACCACGGCTTGCGATTGATCGAGAACGCTCCCTAGAATACGTCCGGTATCGGTTTGCGCGGACAGCGGAGCACAAACCGCAAAAACTGCCAGCATCCAAGCAACACTTCTTAGCGTTATGGAACCCATAGTTCACCCCTGGCGAACGAAGCTAGCATGGGCTCGGATCGAGGTCAAGGGGCCCTTCGCCTGTGCCCCCTTTGGGCCGGGAGACTGGTGTATACTTCCTTCGTCGCGCGGCATTTCCAAAGAAAAGGAGACCTCCGATGAAAAGAGATCGAATCGTGAAGCTGACGCTGGGCGTGGGCGCGGTACTGTTCGCGCTGTCGGCGCAGCAGCCCACCTGCAACAAGTGCTCGGCTACCTATATCCCGGTGAGCGAAATGATGGCCTACAAACAGCGCGCCGTCGCCAACAAGCTCGTCGATCAACAGGTCCGGCTGGTGGATATCGGCAAGAGCAAGGTCGGCATCGGAATAGTCTACCGGGGCAAGCTCGACGCGCCGGCTACGCAGTCGGTGGCCGAGCACGACCAGGTCAGCGAGGTCTATCACATCATCGACGGCGCGGCGACGCTGGTCACCGGCCCCGATATCACGGAGATGAAGCGAAGACCGAACACGCTGCTGACGGTCCGCGAGTTTAACGGCCCCGGCAACAACGGCGCCACTATTCGCAACGGACAGACTCATCACCTGGTGCCGGGCGACGTGATCGTGATCCCGGCGGGCACGGGCCACTGGGTCACCAAGATCGACGATCACATCACTTATATGATGGTGCGGCTCGATCCGGACAAATTGCTCCCGTTGCGCGACGAAGCCACGTCGCAGGCGTATCTGAAGAGTCCGCCCAAGCCTAGCAAAGAGTAACCGAACCGCGACCGTTAGGGAGCGGATAGTGTATCATTCTGATGTAAGCAGGAGGATTCTGCATGGCGTCAATCAAGTTCACTTTAAACGGCAAACCGCAGACGGTGGATGTCAGTCCTGAAATGCCTCTGCTGTGGGTCTTGCGTGACACGCTGGGGATGACCGGCACCAAGTTCGGCTGCGGCATGGCGCTGTGCGGCGCCTGCACCGTGCACGTGAACGGCAACGCGGTTCGCTCCTGCCTGACGCAGGCCGCCACCGTCGCCGGCAAGAACGTCACCACCATCGAAGGACTGTCGGCCAACGGCCCCCATCCGGTGCAGCAGGCCTGGATCGAGGAGGACGTCCCGCAGTGCGGCTACTGCCAGTCCGGGCAGATGATGTCGGCCGCGTCGCTGCTCGCCAAGAGCGCCAATCCGAGCGATGCCGATATCGACGAGGCCATGCGCGGCAATATCTGCCGGTGCGGAACCTACTCGCAGATTCGCCGTGCCATTCATCGCGCCGCGCAACTTAAGGCGCAGGGAGGCAGGGCATGACCAGCGTGACCAACGTCAGCCGCCGCAGCTTCCTGCGGACCGCGGGCAGCGGCCTGGTGCTTGGGTTCGTTTTGCAGCAGCGCAACAAGCTCGCCGCCCAATTCGGACCGCCGCCGCCCAACAAGCCCAACGCTTACATACACATCGGCACCGACGACACCGTCACCTTCACGATTACCAAAGCCGAGATGGGCCAAGGCACGATCACTTCGCTTTCGCAAGTGCTGGCCGATGAACTGGACGTCGATTGGCAGAAAGTCCGCACCGAGTTCGCGCCCGTCGATCCCGATCTCTACGGGCCTCTGCAAGGCGTAGTGGGCAGCCAGAGCATTCGAACGCTGTGGACTCCTCTGCGCACCGTGGGCGCCACCGGCCGCGCGATGTTGATCCAGGCCGCCGCGCAGAAGTGGGGCGTTCCTACGGAGCAGGTCCGCACCGAGAACGGATTCGTGATCAACACCGCCACCAACGACCGCCTGGGCTACGGCAGTATCGCTCAGGCCGCCGCGGCGTTGCCAATTCCCCAAGGCATCCGTCCCAAGGATCCCAAAACATTCCGCTACATCGGGACGCCGATGAAGCGCCTGGACACGCGCGAGAAAGTCATGGGACGCGCGCCCTTCGGCATCGACACGCGCCTGCCTGGCATGCTGTACGCCGTGGTGCAGCGCTGTCCCGTTTTCGGTGGCAAGGTTGTAAGTTTCGACGCCACCAAGGCCAAGGCTGTGCCGGGCGTCAAGGACGTCGTTCAGATTTCCTACGGCGTCGCCGTGGTCGCCAACAACACCTGGGCCGCGATGGAAGGCCGCAAGGTTCTGGACATCAAGTGGGACGAAGGCCCCAGCGCCTCGGTGAGCAGCGCGACCATCAGCAGGATGTTCGCCGAGCGCGCCAGCCAGCCTGGCGTGTCTGCACGCAAGGAAGGCGACGCGGCAGCCGCGCTCGCCTCGGCGGGAAAGAAAATCGAGCGGGTGTATGAGGCGCCGTTCCTTTCCCACGCTCCCATGGAGCCGATGAACTGCACCGCGGTGGTGCGTCCCGATAGCTGCGAAGTGTGGGCGTCCACACAGATGCAGACGCCGTCGCGCGACATCGCCGCGCAGGCGACCGGCCTGCCCAAGGAAAAGGTGAAGGTGAACTCGCTCTACATGGGCGGCGGCTTCGGCCGGCGTGCCCGCGTCGACTACGTCGGCGAGACGGTGGAGATCGCCAAGGCCATGATGGGCGTGCCGGTGAAGCTCACCTGGTCGCGCGAAGACGACATGCAGCACGACTGGTACCGGCCCGCCTCGTATGTGAAGTTCGCGGCGGCGCTCGATTCGAGCGGCTGGCCGACGGCGCTCAGCGCCGACGTCGCCTGTCCTCCGTTCCCCGTGGTCGAGAACCTTTCGCGCACGGCGGTCCAGGGCTTCGACGCCGAGATGCACTATTCCATTCCCAACTATCAAGTGGACTACCACATGGCCAACACTCACGTCCCGGTGAGCTTCTGGCGGTCGGTGGGCCACTCGCAGAACCAGTTCTTCATCGAGAGCTTCATCGACGAGCTGGCTGCCGAGACCGGCAAGGACCCGGTCGAATTCCGGCGTCATCTGCTGGCCGGCTCTCCGCGCCTGCTGGGTGTGCTCAATCTGGCGGCTGAAAAAGCCGGCTGGGACAAGCCGCTTCCGGCCGGAAGATTCCGGGGCGTCGCGGCGGTCAACAACATCGGCAGCTACAACGCTCAGGTGGCTGAGATTTCGATCGCGCAGGGCAAGCTGAAGGTGCATCGCGTGGTCTGCGCCGTGGATTGCGGCTACAACGTGAATCCCGCGATCACGCGGCAGCAGATCGAGGGCGGGATGGTGTACGGGCTGACGGCCGCGCTCAAGGGCGAAATCACCATCGAGCGCGGGCGCGTCAAGCAGGCCAACTTCAACACCTACGACGTGATCCGCATCGACGAGATGCCGCAGGTGGAGGTGTACATCGTGCCCAGCACGGAAGCGCCGGGCGGCATCGGCGAAGCCTCCACGCCGGGCATCGCTCCGGCGGTCGCCAACGCGATCTTCGCGGCGACGGGCAAGCGGCTGCGCAAGCTCCCGATGCGCAACTCGGATATCGTGTAGTAAGAAAGCTACAAGCTATCAGCTCTCAGCCATCAGCCGGATTCCCCAAAGCTGAGAGCTGATCGCTGATCGCTGAAAGCTATACTGGAATCGATGGCAACGGGCACGCAGATCCCCGTGGAGCAGTATCTCTCCACGTCCTACGAGCGGGAGTCGGAATACATTCGCGGCGAGATCGTGGAGAAGCCGATGGGGAATCTGATTCATTCGATCATTCAACAGTTTCTTTCAGTTCGGTTGCACGCTGTTGGGCTGTGTTGTCCTGAGCTGCGGCTGCGGCTCGCGGAAGATCTGGTCCTTGTGCCCGATCTATCGGTCTTCGTGACGTCGCGGCCTACCGAGCAGGTTCCCACCAGACCTCCGGATATCGTGGTCGAAATCGTCTCGCCGGATCAACGATACCCGGAGATGCTCGAGAAACTCGAGGAATATCGCCGCTGGGGCGTCCCGCACATCTGGGTGGTCGAGCCGCAGATGCAACGTCTCCAGATTTACACCGAGAGCGGCCTCGCCAACGTTTCACAAATCGAGCTTCCTGAGCGCGGCTTCGCGCTTTCGGCCAGTGAGCTGTTCGACTACGTCAGCGCGCGGCGTCCGCCGCAGTAGCACTCTTCAGCGGCGATCCCGCAGCTTCGACAGCAGCCGGATCATCTCCAGATACAGCCAGATCAGCGTCACCATCAGCCCGAAGGCGGCGAACCACTCCATGTACTTGGGCGCGCCGTTGGCGGCGCCTTGCTCGATCACGCTGAAGTCGAGAATCAGGTTCAGCGCCGCGATCACCACCACCACCAGGCTGAACAGGATGCCGACCGGACCGTTCCCGTAGATGAGCGGGACCTGGACGCCGAAAAATCCCACCACCATGCTCACCACGTAGACCAGCGCGATCCCGCCGGTGGCGGCCGCGATCCCCATAGTGAATTTCTGCGTCGCGCGGATCAGCCCGGAGCGGTAGGCCATCAGCATGCAGAAAGCGGTCCCGAAAGTCAGCGCCACGGCCTCGATCGCGATGCCCGGGAAGCGCAATTCCAGGATCGCCGACAGGCCTCCGAGGAACAGACCCTCGAGCAGCGCGTAGATCGGGGCGGTCACGGCCGACCACTCCCTCTTGAACGTGGTCACCAGCGCCACCACGAAGCCGCCCAACGCGCCCACCAGGATGTAGGGACCCACCGCCGCAGGGTCGCGCGAGGTGAAGAACTTGCTCCAGGTCCACAACGCCGTCCCCAGCACGCACAACAGCAGGATTCCGGTCTTGTGAATCGTCCCGTTGATGGTCATGGCCTCGCCGAAGCCGGCCCCTACCGAAGGGACGGAGAAGGTGGAACCGCTAAATACCGGATTGGAAGTCCTCATGTCTCCATTGTATCCCCGTAATCCGGCCCGCCCGCCCTCAAGAGAAGCGCCAAAAGGGTCGATGGATAACCTGGAGCGCAGCTTGGCGACCACCGAAAAAGCGCAACGCAGAAAAACGACCCGGAAGACCACCGACTCACGCGTCATCAGGATCGAGTTGAAGGACAAAATGGGTAACCCTCGTTGGATTACCGCCGACCTGATCGACGCTTCCGAGCATGGCATCGGGATTTCGCTGATGACGCCGCTGGCCCTGGGCTCATACGTGTCTGTTCGCGGCAACCTTGAAGGGAAGCCAGCCGATGTGCCTGTCCGGGCGGAAGTCACCTGGTGCGCGGAGACGGCCAGCGGTAAATTCCGGGCGGGTCTCGATTTCGTGAACTCCAACCAAGGCTTTGCGAACGGACATCAGCCCACCGTCCCGGCCGACCCCGGCGAACAGGATTGGTACGAAGTCCTGCAGTTGAGCCCGAATGCGGACGCCGAGACGATCGGCCGCGTGTACCGCATCCTGGCGCAGCGCTACCACCCCGACAACGCCAAAACCGGTAATCGGGAACAGTTTCTCCAGCTCACCGAAGCGCACCGGATATTGAGCGATCCGGAAAAGCGCGCCAGCTACGACGCTCAACACCAGCAAATGAGACAGCGGCACTGGACCATCTTCGACCCCGCCTGGGTGGCCACCGGACCGGAGGCCGAGAAACGAAAACGGCAGGGCATCCTGAGCTTGCTGTACGCCAAGACGGCCCAGGATCCGGACCGTGGCGGGATGACCATCCGTCAGTTGGAAGAGCTGCTGAGCTGCCCCCGCGAGCATCTTCTGGCCGCCTTGTGGTACCTCAAGGGCAAAGGCCAGATTCAGCTCGCCGATAACGGCCGGTACGCGATTACCGTCGAGGGTTTCGAGGAAGCCGAACAGTATTTCCCCTCGCCGCGCCGCGCGGAACGTCAACTGTCGCTCCCGGAGAAACAAAGTTCATCCGCCGAATAGTTCCCGGGAACGTCACCCGGGCCGGCCGTTGCCGGATGGATTCGCCCCCGCCAGCGCCAGCACCGCTTCCGCGCCCACACCGACGCCGGAGGCCACCCGGCCCTCTTCATCGAGTATCACGGCCGAGGGCGTGCCCGTCGCCGTGAACACTTGTCCGGCGCCGAAGTCGGGATCGAGCAACACGCGCGCCCGAAAACCCTGCTCGCGATTGGCCTCCGAGGAGCCCGCCGAGATCACCAGCAGCTCCGGTGCATCCTTGGGGCGATTGCGCTCCCACGTCTTTACGTCCGGCAGCATCTTCTGGCAGAATCCGCAGGACGGATTCCAGAACAGCAGCAGCGTGCGCCGTCCCTTGAGCGTGGTCAGGTCCACGGTGCGGCCGTCGAGATCGGGAAGCTGGAGCGCCGGCGCGGGATCTCCCTGTTTCACCGGCGGCGGCAAGACGGCGCGCGCCACCAGCGCTCGTATCGCATCCGAGCCCAGTGCCACCGGGCTGGCAATGCGGCCGTCGGTGATCAGCACCGCGCTCGGAGTCCCCGTAGCCATGTACGCCTCGGAGGTTTCACGATCCTTTTGCAGCAGCATGTTTCGAAGCTGGTGTTTCTCGCTCTTGGCGCGATTAACCTCCGCCTCGCCGCGGCTGATGGGAACAATCGCCAGGCGTCCGGCGTGTTCGCGCTGCCATCCGGCCAGTTGTGGCAGCAGTTCTTCGCAGGCGCCGCAGCCCGGTTCGCTGAACACGAGCAGCAGGGGCTTGCCTGGCTCGCGCAGCAGGTCCAGGGTGACCGTGCCGCCGTCGAGATCGGACAGGCTGAACGCCGGAGCGGCGCTGTTCACGGGAAGTCCCTGGAGTGGCATGGGCTGCTTCGCGGACGGGTCGATTCCGAGTTTTGCCTCCACCGCTTCCAGACGCAGCAGCAGACGCCCGTTCTGCCGCAACAAGTGCACCAGGGTCCAGAGTCCGAACACGGCAAGTGCCGCAAGCGCCGTACCGAATGCGAGCGCGGCTGTCTCAAACCGGTCCAGGCCCGCCCACCATTCGAGCGCACCCGGGCCAGGGCCCTGCCACACGATCACTGCGGCGATCGCGCCCAGTGCGCCATTCCGCGCCACGGTTTTCCAGCCTATCGGCGAGGAATGCAGTTGCCCGAAGCAATGGCAATCCGGCCTGCGCCCCCGCGCGAGGCTGACGCCGATTCCCGCCGTGAACAGCGCCAGCAGCGCCAAGGCCCCGTTCGCCCCCCACGCCGCCCACGCCGCCGGGATCAAAGCGATGGCGCAGGCCAGCTCCGCCAGAGGCAGCAGCCACGCCAGCGGTCCCGCCAGCAGCGCCGGCGCGCCAAACGCGACCATCGATTTTCGCGATCCCGCCGGGTCGGCCAGCTTGGCGGCTCCGGCGACGGCGAACACCGCGGCCAGCGCGAAGCGCGCGATCAGCAAAAAAGCGCCCATACGTCCATCATTTTACCCATCTCGCCCGCGAGCGCCAATAGCCCGTTACGTCGTACAATACTGGTTCATCGGGTCGAGGTGGGGGGTGAACTGTGCCTGAATGCCCGAACTGCGGAGGGCACCTTCGAAAAGTCCACCGGAAATCCTTCGAGCGCCTGGCCTGCGCGGCCGCCTACGCTTGCCGGGGCTGCAACTTTCGCGTCCGCCGCTTTCACCCGTGGTGGATTTCGACCTTCCGTTTCGTTTTCTCGCGGCACACCCGTTGCGTCCGCTGCGGCACCGAACGCGTGCATCGCGTCTATAAGCGCGACCGCATTGACGAAGCCTCGATGAATCCGTTCAGCCTGCTGCAGCAGATCCTGGGAGCGCCCAAAAACAAGTGCCCTCTGTGCCGGCTGCGGTATCACGATTTCCGGCCTTTGACACGCGCTTCGCGGGTCAGTGAGAGCAAAGCCGCGGACCCGGAGTGATCTTCCGTTTGCCCCTTCGGGTTATGCGTCCCGTCAGGCGCCCTCACTTTATCTGCCGCATGATCCACTGGATCTCTTCCGGGTAAGCGGGCCGCGGGTTGTAGGTGTAGAGTTTACCCTGAAGACTCTTCCCCTTATAGAAGGGATGCTCGGCGATCCGCCTGCCAATGAAGTCGATGCCGGCTTCGATCGAAGGAAAACCTCCCTGCCCTGGATGATATCCCAGGCGGTTGTTGTCCTTCTCCTGGACGCCGCAATGGGTTTCACGAATCGAGATGGCGGGCAGAAGCCGGTAGTCGAGTCCGTAGCCGTCCGCCGCGCGCAGGTATTCCGGAACGTGATACGGAGCCGGGCAACGGTATCGTCGAAAGAACTTCTCCAAGCGGGCGACACGCGGATCGGGATTCGACCGTAAAACTGGGATTGGTCTTGCGGCTGCGGCCGGAACATCCGCCGTGGTCGTTGCGCACAAGATCAGCGCCGCGCTGGCTGCAAGCGCGTTAACGCCGCGGAAGGGGGCGGTGAGGCGCGGCCAGTCCCTCGGAAATCGCAAACACCTCTCCACGGAGGTCAGACAGAGAACCATCCAGGAGGACGTTAGCCGGATCGTGACAATCACAATGTCGATTTCGGCATGGAGCGCCGCTAAGTTTAGGGACCGCCTTTCAATCTAACCGGTCAGGTTCCCTCCATTCAACCTCCTCAGCCAGCTCAGCATTGCAACATCGATGAGGTGTCATGGAGTGGCGTGGGCCCCTTCCAAGCGGCACGTTGCTCTTGTATGCTTACATATGGGCAGAAAAACCTGCTTGTGCCTGCTGCCGCTGCGGGCTGAAGGTAGACTACGAATGGAGCTTTTCGCGATGCCTGAAGAAAAACTGAGCGATGATGTTGTGAAATCGTTACGGCAGAAAGCCGAAGCGCGCATTGACGGGTTCATGCGCGTCACGTTTGCATGCGTCTTAATGGCGGCGTGTGCGGCTGCGCCTGCCTACGCGCGCGTGAAGAAGATTCAAATCACCGCGAAGGAATCCCCTACCTTCGGCGGCTATTCCTGGCCCGGTGTTGGACAGTACGAGAAGATCGTAGGGAAGGCGTTCGGTGAGCTCGATCCGAAGGACTCGAAAAATGCGGTCATCGTCGATCTGCAGCTAGCTCCGAGAAACGCCACCGGCAAGGTCGACTATTCTTTCGACTTTTATATTCTGAAGCCGATCGACCTCGCTAAGGGCAATCACAAAATGTTGTACGAGCCGCCGAACCGCGGCCGGAAGACCATTGCCGCGCTCAATCGTGGAGTCGGCGGCAACGATCCGGGTTCCGTGAAAGATGCCTCGCTGCTCGCGAATTCATTCCTGATGCCGCAGGGATATTCGATTTCGTTCAGTGGCTGGGATACCTCGGCAGGGACGAGTACAGACGATTTCAATACCACCATTACGGTTCCCATTGCCAGGAATCCGGATGGCTCGCCGATTACCGGTCCGTCCTATGAGTACATCGTGGGCCCCGGCACTTCCTACGAGCTCACCTATCCGGCTGCGACGCTCGACAAATCGAAAGCAACCCTGACCCACCGCGTTCACTTGAACGATGTACCGGAAAGGGTCCCCGCATCCGGCTGGCAATATGATTCCGACGGCACAGAAATCGCACTGTTGCCTGCGGGAACGTCGTTTGTGAAGAACGATATTTACGAATTTAGTTACACGGCGAAGGATCCGACGATCAACGGCGTCGGATTTGCGGCAGTTCGCGACTGGAACGCATGGATTCGCTACGAGACGAAGGACGACTCTGGTACTCCCAATCCTCTGGCAGGCGACGTTTCCAGAATCTATACCGAGGTTTCTTCACAACCCGGCCGCCTCTTAAACGACTTCCGCTATCTGGGCTTCAATCAGGCTGAGAACGGGAAGCAGGTCTTTGACGGGTTGATGCAGTGGATCGCCGCCGGCGACGGCATCAGCATGAATTACCGGTGG
>JBGPLI010000047.1:0-29465 GCA_041486445.1 Bryobacteraceae bacterium | reverse complement strand
TGGCTGCCGCAAGTCCGGAGGCGATTGGCGCGGCACTGGACTGCGGTCACGCTCGCGACAGCCGGTAGATTTGGTACGGTTGTCGGGATGACCCTCGCGAGCGTTCACGCTGATGACCGCCTCTGACTCCGGCGCCGGCGTAGCCCTAAGGTGCGCCGCTTGGGCCGCGGTTGCCGTCGTGATCCTGCTGGCCTGGCAGGCGCTCATCGTCTACGGGAGCTACGGCGGCAACTGGACCGCGCTGTTCATGACCGGGGGCAGCGGCCGGCATCCGATCCCGCCCGAACTCCTGTCGAGCACATATGTTTTCAAGGACAGCAGTGGATTCGACGGCCAGTTTTACCGCTACGTGGCTCACGATCCGTTTCTCCGCCGCGGGCTCAGCGCCTCCATGGATGCGCCATCCAGCCGCTACCACCGCATTCTGGTGCCCCTGCTCGCGTGGCTGCTGGCCGGCGGACGCGCGGAATGGATCGACGCCGCTTACCTGGTGGTCATCCTTGGCTCCGTCTTTCTCGGGACCTGGTGGCTCGCCCGATTCGCGGCCGCGTGCGGCCGTCATCCGGCCTGGGGCAGCGCCTTCGCCCTTCTTCCGGCGACCCTGATCTCGGCAAACCGCATGACCGTCGATGTGGCGCTGGCCGCGCTGTGCGCGGGGTTTGTGTGGTACGCGCATCGGGATTCGCCGCGCTGGCTTTACGCGATCGCGGCGCTGGCGCCTCTGGCGAGGGAAACTGGAATCCTTCTCACGGCCGCCGCCTGCTTCTATGCGGTGCTGAACCGGCGCTGGCTGCGCAGCGCGGTCTTCGCCACCGCCTCGGCCCCGTTTTTCTTCTGGCACTATTTCGTCGCCGGGCATCTGGAAGCGCCGGAAACCTTTGCGCCGCAGGTGAATCTGGACATCATTCCCTGGTGGGGTTTCCTTCATCCCTTCCTCGGGATCGTGCAGGAGTTTGGCCAGCTTCCGGATTACCCTCTGCCACCGCTGGCGAAGCACTTTTCGCAATCGCTCGACGTGGCCGCTCTCAGCGGCATCGGGGTTGCGTCAGCGTTCGCATTCTGGCAGGCGCGGCGCGCGCGCTCACAACCGGAGTCCGTGCTGGCCGCGCTGTTCGCCATTCTCGCGGTCGGACTGAGCTACCAGGATTTCTGGATCGACATCAACGGGTACGGCCGGACCATGACGCCGCTGGTGCTCCTGGTCGGGCTGCGGGCCGCGGCTGGAGAATCTCTCTGGACTCTGGCGCCGTGGGCAGCGATGGATCTCCGCTTGAGTTTGCAATTCGGCTCACAGATCCTCACCGCCGTGGCGGATTTGTTCGCCCGCCCACCCGGCTGATGCAGCCCCCGCTCCCTGCCAGCGAGCGGGTTCCTAAAAAACAGCTTCCGCGATTCGCGCCGCGTTGGCCATCAGCGTGAACGTCAGGTTCTTGGCGGGCAGATCCGGGAACGTCGTGCCGTCCGCGAAATACAGATTCTCCACGTCTCTGCTGGCGCCATACCGGGTGCACGTGAGCGGCGCGGATGCATCGGTCATCGGCAGCGTCCCGGCGTAGTGAACCCCGGCCCCCATGGGACGCACGTGCACGCTGGCGGAGGGAGCGATGCAGCCGAGTTTGAACAGGATCTTACGAAACGTCGCGATGGCGTGCGCCAGCCGTTCCGGCTCGCCGCTCTCGGGACGATAGCGAATCACGAGCCGGTGCGGCGTGGAGCCGGCGTCGAGCGAAACGCGGTTCTCCTCCCGCCGGCGGTCGGGGAAATTGATGTTCACCATGCCGAGAGCGCCGTGAATATCGCGCAGCACCGAAACACCGGTGCCCAGGTCGAACGGAAACGCCTGCACCACCGGGTGAATCAGAGCGGTCTTGAGCGTGGTGAGCAGCGCGTGAATGTGCGCGCCCGCATCCGCGGAGCGGACGGCGATAGCGACCTGGTGGTACTGATAACGGTTCGGATCCCAGCGCCGCCCCAGCATGCGGAGATTCACGAAGGGCATCAGGATCTGGCGATTGTCCATCAGCCCGCCCAGCTCCAGCATTTTTCCGGTGTCGCGGTACATCGATTCGAGGAAGATCCTGGACGAGCCGAGCGTCCCGGCCGCGAGCACCAGCGAACCAGCGGCGATTTCCTGCGTTTGGCCGCCGGCCGAAGTGGCGACGACGCTGCGCACCCTGCCGGCGCTGTCCACGCGGAAATGGTCCACGAAGAGCCCGGACAGGTACTGGAATTCCGGATAGGCCCGGCACTCGGCGAGCGTCACCGACGGCGTGTAGAAGGCTTGGGTCGGACATCCCCAGAGGCATCGCCCCGTATAACTGCACGCTTTTCGGCCGCGCATGTCGCGACTGAGCGCGGCCACGCGAGCGCGTCCCATCACGCACCCGAGCCGTTCGTTCAGGTACTGGCGATGCCGCGCATACGCGCGAAGCAGAACCGCCGAGTGCTCATCCAGCTCGAGCGGTTCCAGCAGGCCGTCGTGCACAGGGAAGACGGCGGCCAGGTCGTCCGCGGTTCCCGCGATGCCGATCCGTTCGGCTACCGCGGCGTAGTACGGCGCGAGCTCCGCGTAGCCGAACGGAAACGCACTCAGGTCGGTGTCGTTGAATGGGTAACAACCGCCCGTCCACACTTCCGCGAGCCCTCCGGCTCCGAACGAATACAGCGGAGCAAATCCGTCCGCCTGCAATCCGAACTCGTTCCTGGCCCGAAGCACGTGCGCCTTCGCCGGGGGGAACGCGTAGTATTCGCCTTCGCGGCCGGGCAGCGCCAGCGACTCGTAACGCGCCCCCAGGAAATAGTCGACCGGATCGGGCAGATTCTGTTTCAGGCCATTGAGCGTGTCGCCGGGACGCACCGCCTCCGGCCCCGTATAGCCGACGTCAAGCATGATGACGCGCCGGCCTTTGCGCAAAACGCTCAGCGCGAAGTGAACGCCGCTGGCGCCCGATCCGACCACGACGATCGGATCCATCAGCGCTCCGCCGAAAGCGCCATGGTGATGCGGACGGGCGTGAAGAGCGCGGCCGATACGGCCAGGACCAGTGCGTAGCGCAGCGCCTGCCATCCCAGGCGGAGCACGGCGCCGGCAAGTCCTCCCCCTGGCGCCCGATCCACGATTTCAAAGCTCGGCGGCGCACATTCGAGCAAGGCCAGCGTAAGCGCCAGCTTCCCGCGCACCAGAGAATGCTTGCGGAACCTGCTGGCGTAGGTGTCCGCCATGCGTGCCCGGAAAGGCCCCCGGGCGGATATGCGCGCCAGAAACCAATCGAAGCGATCGTGAGTGAGCGTCGATGAAAGGTCCGATTGTTGGTGAAAGTCCAGGTACTTTTCGATGACGTAGGCGCTGGGCGCCTCTCCGATCAAATATCTTGCATAGCTGCGGCATTCGCGTCCAAGCTGGGTCGTGTTCATCGCGTGGGGAAGGCCGCCAACAATAAACGTATTCTGGCATGAAACGCGACGGTTCGTATATCCTTGAAGGTCGAAGATGTTTTTCCCCACTCGAGGCATCGCGGTCAGACTGTTCTTGACCTGCTGGATGGTCTACGCGCTGCATTTCGCCACCAACTCGGTGCGCGAGATTTTTCTGGCGCTCGCCATCGGCGACCACTTTTCCTTCCGCGTCGACGAGTACGCCAACATGCATGGCGATATTTTCGAAAAGAAAGGGTTCGGGTGGCACATCGGAGCCAATCCCGGAGCCTCCATGCTCGCCGCCGTTCCGTATTTCTTGAGCAGGCCCGTGGTCGATCCGATTGTCACGGCAGTTAACCGCGCTCGCGCGGAGAGCGGACGGACGGAACCGCCCCAATACAACTCGCCGTGGCCCATGGCGCGGGAGTTTTATCGGGAAGCCTGGCGCCGCGGTCTGGATGTGAAGCTGGGTCTGGCCGCGGTGGTAATGCAGATGTTTTGCATGGCGCCGATCTCGGCGCTGGGCGCGGTTTCGATGTTCTACGCGCTGCGGCATATTTTCGGGTCCGACCGCGCGGGCCTGTGGCTGGCTCTGCTATTTGCGTTCGGCACGCCGGTTTTTTTTCGGACGGGCTATCTGAACCACAATCTGATGCTGGGGCACTTCGCGTTCCTGGGATTCCTGGCGATGTGGAATCCCGGCGCGGGTTTTCGGTGGTCCGAGCCCGCGCGGTACGCCCTCGGTGGACTCGCCGGGGGCGCGGCGTTGCTGCTCGATTACTCCGGCGTCGTGCTGCTGGCGGGACTCTTCTGCTACGCGGCCGCCAAGGCCTCGGTGCGTGGCGCGTTGTATTACGGGCTGGGCGCTCTCGGGCCCGTTCTTCTGCTGTGGCTGTACCAGTGGCGAAGTTTCGGGCGCCCTTTTCTTCCCGGCCAGCACTGGATGCCGCCGGTGGAGTGGATCAACATGGGCTACCAGGGGTTCACCTGGCCGCAGCCTGAGGTGATGGGCCGCCTGCTGCTGGATTACCGCTACGGCCTCCTCGTGACCTGCCCGCTGCTGCTGCTGGCGCTCGCGGCGCCCTGGTGGAATCGCGGCGAGCGGCGAATGATCCCGGCCCGCGAGTTCGCGATGCTGGTGCTGATTCCGCTGGCGCTGTGGCTGTTCTGCAGCGGCATCAGCTACGCGCGTCTCCAATTCAATACGGGGCTTCGCTATCTGGCCGCGCTGCTGCCGTTCCTGTTCGTCCCGGTGGCGATCGTGCTTGCGCGACTGCCGCGGCGCCTCGCGGTTGTCCTCTCGATCGCCGCCGTGGCGCAAGCATGGTCGATGGCGATGTATCGCGACGTCGAGCGCGGATGGGGCGTTCTCGATCCGGTTCTGCACGTCTTCATCGGCGGATTTCAGTTGCCCGCGCTCACGGTGCTCTCGCGCATGAACGGGCAGTATGGCGAATATGCCTCTGCGGGTGTCTCTCCGCTGCCCGTCTTCGCTTTCGCCGGCGCCCTGCTTTTTGCGATCTGGTCCCGCGATTTCTCCGCCGCCCCCGGTCCTCCCGCCGGCAACGTGAAACGCTCCGGCATGGCGGTCCTGGGCCGATGAACAGCTCGCTTACCGTGGATCTGGTCATACCGGTTCTCAACGAGGCGCACGTACTCCGAAAGAGCGTCGAGACCATGCTTGCCTTCCTGCACTCTCGCTTGCATTGCCGATGGCAAGTCGTGATCGTCGATAACGGCTCCACCGATGGCACTCGGGACGTGGCGGTGGAACTGGCGGCGGCGCATCCCGAGGTGAAGTTTCTCCACCTGGCTCAACAAGGCCGCGGGCGCGCGCTGCGGCAGGCGTGGCTCCAAAGCCAGGCCGATATCGTCTGCTACATGGATGTGGATCTTTCGACGCGCCTCGATCATATTCCCGAGCTGATCGGCGCCATCGCCGAAGAGGGCTACGACATTGTGACCGGCTCGCGGCTGCTGCGGCAATCGCGCACCACGCGCTCGCTCAAACGCGAGCTTGTTTCGCGGGCTTACAACCTGCTTCTCAAGCTGGCGCTTTCGGCCCGCTTCAGCGACGCCCAATGCGGTTTCAAAGCGGTGAGCCGCAAGGCGGTCGAGGCGATCGTTCCTCAGATCGAGGATCAGTCCTGGTTCTTTGACACCGAGCTGCTCGTGCTGGCCGAGAAGCAAGGCTATCGCATCAAGGATCTTCCGGTGGTGTGGGTGGAGGACGACGACAGCCGCGTGAAAATACTTCAGACCGGCTGGGACGAGCTCAAGGGCGTGATTCGTCTGCGACGCCGCGGATGGAGCCGGCGGGCGGCGATCGACAGCAGTGCTAGATCACACTGAGTCATACTGATAGTCTGCGTGAGAGGGCCGGCAACACGTGTGCGGAATTTTCGGGCTAGTTCAAAGAGCGGATGCCAAGCCTGATGAGCGCGCGCTTCTGGAATCGTTGAGACTCCTGGAGCACCGCGGCCCCGACGCGCAGGCAATCTATGCAAGGCCGGGGGCCGGGTTCGCTCACACGCGCCTGGCGCTGGTCGATCTGGATGCGAGAAGCAATCAGCCGTTCTGGGATCCGAGCGGGCGGTACGTCCTGGTGTTTAACGGCGAGGTTTACAATTTCCGGGAGCTGCGCGCAGGTCTCCAACGGCGGGGCGTCGCCTTTCACACGACCAGCGATACCGAAGTTGTGTTGCAATGCCTGATCCATGGTCCTCCCGAAGAAGCGCTGCCGCTGCTGGACGGCATGTTTGCCCTCGCGTTCTATGACACGCAGGAAGAAACCCTGCTGATCGCACGCGACCGCTTTGGCATGAAGCCGCTCTACTATTACAAGAGCGACGAGTTCTTCGCGTTCGCTTCAGAAGTAAAAGCATTCCGGCCGTGGGTTTGTTTTCAGGCGGAGCCTTTCTCGATTGCTTCGTATCTTATGGGCTTCGGGGGACCGACCAAGGGCTTCACGTTCTACAAAGGAATCCAATCGCTGGCGCCCGGAGACTTCATCATCCTCCGGCGGGGAGGGACGCCGCGTCAGGAAACTTTTTTCTCCCTGGCCGAGTTCTTGAATCGCGGCGAGATCGAGGCGCTCGAGGGCCTGAATCCCCGGCAGATCACGGACCGGATGGAAGAATTGCTGTTCGAGAGCGTGAAACGCCAGATGTTCGCCGATTCGCGGGTGGGCGCGTTTTCGAGCGGCGGCGTCGACTCCTCGCTGCTGGTTGCGATGGCGGCAAAGATTCAGAATAACCTCGCGATTTTTCACGCCAATATCATCGGGCCGTGGAGTGAATACCACGCCGCACGGCAGCTCAGCCAGCATCTCAAGCTGGATTTGAATGTCGTCGAAGTGAACGAGCGGGATTTCGTCGACAAGTTGCCCGACGTGATGCGCCAGTACGAGCATCCCTACACGTACCACCCCAACTGCGTGCCCTTCATGATGGTGGCCCGGCTGGTGCGGCAGCATGGTGTGAAAGGCATGCTCAGCGGTGAGGGATCCGATGAGCTGTTCCTCGGCTACCCCTGGTTCGGGCGCCAGCGAATCGTGGATGCCTACTACGCGCAGGGCGTTCGGCTCCGGAAGTTGATTCATGGAATCCCGGCGGTAGGAAAGCTCCTCTGGCCGCATAACGGGAACAGCGCCCGCGTAGTGCAAAGGTTGTTGAACCGGGGTGAGGTCGCCGGCGATGAGCGCCGCACCCGTGAAGCTGCACGAAAGCTTGCCCCCATCGAGCTCGATTCCAAGCAGATCACAAGCCTGGATTATCTGAACTACCATCTGCGGACCCTGCTGCACCGGAACGATTGCATGGGCATGGAGGCCAGCATCGAGGCGCGGTTCCCTTTTCTGGATCACACGGTGGCGCGCACTGCGATCAACATGCCATCGCATTACAAGCTCCGGTTCTCTCCCACAGTCCTCGAGAAAGCCCACCCGTTCGTCCGGGACAAATGGGTGGTACGCGAGGTGGCGAACCGCTGGATTCCCCGCGGTCTCAGCCAGCGCATCAAAATCGGGTTTTGGACAACCGTCTTCCAGCGCATGCAAGTTCCCGAGGCATACTTTGAAAACTCCTTCGTGCAGGATCTTTTGGAGCTTTCGAGCGCAGACATGCGGGATCTCGCCGGTCAGTCGGATCAGGACTTGAGAATGCGGCTTCTCCATCTGGATGTGTGGGCGCACGTATGCCTTCGCCAGCAGCCGGTTGAACAAAGTACGGAAAAGGTGGCAAGCTATGTCAGCATTCGGCCTGAGTGAACAACGTTCAATGCGTCCCGCAAGCGGCGAGCTCCCCAGACGGGGCATAAAATGGATAGCATCCAAATCAGTAAATAGCCAAGGGAGGGTGTCATGAGCAAGGACACAGTGTTCGCCACGGCCACGGCGGGGGCCGCGGACTTCGAGTTCAACGCGGAGGTTGCGGAAGTCTTCGACGACATGGTCACGCGAAGCGTTCCCTACTATCTCGAGCAACAGGCGCTGATGCAGCAGATCGCCAGGAAATTCTACGTCCCGGGAACCCGGGTGTACGACTTAGGATGCGCGACGGGCTCTACTCTGATCAGCCTGGCCCAAGCGCTCGGCAGGGACGCGCACCTGGTCGGGTACGACTATTCCCAGCACATGCTGGACAAGGCGCAGGAAAAAATCGTTCAGGCGGGACTGAGCGGCCAGATCGAGCTTCGGCGCGCCGACTTCAATGAGAATCTGGCGGAAGTTGAGTTGGAGAATGCCAGCGTCGTGACTCTATGCTGGACGCTTCAGTTCGTGAGACCCCTGTGGCGCGACGGCCTGATCAACTGGATCTATCGCGGCATGACCAAAGGCGGCGCCCTGATCTGCATGGAGAAGACTCTCACCAACAACTCAGACATGAACCGCTACTTCATCGACTTCTACTATGAGTACAAATCCCGCAACGGTTACTTCCAAGGTGAGATCCTGAAGAAACGGGAGGCGCTGGAGAACGTGCTGGTGCCGTACCGGACCAATGAGAACATCGAGTTGTTCCGCCGCAACGGCTTCAACACCGTAGAAACGTGCTTCCAGTGGTTCAACTTCGCCGGATATCTCTGTCTAAAGGGAGCTTGAAACGTTGGGCCTTCGCGATACGGCCATTAAAATCTCCAAACGTTATCTGCCGGCGGGGATACGGCATTGGGTAGTACGGCAGCAGCGGCGCTACAACCTGCACTGGCAGCGAGTCGGGAAGGTTCAGTTCGGCGATCTGTATCGTACGACACCCGTGAGCCCTATTTTCGGGCTCGACCGGGGCTTCCCCATCGAGCGCTACTATATCGAGAAATTCCTGAACCTGCATCGGAGCGATGTCCGCGGGCATTGCCTCGAAATGGGCGATGCATCTTATATCGAAAAATTTGGCGATAACCGCGTCACGCGCATTGACGTGATGCACGTCACAGATGGAAGCCCGGGGGCGACGATCGTAGCCGACCTGACCACTGCGGATCACGTTCCCCCGGATACGTTCGACTGCATCATCTTCACGCAGTCCCTCCAGATGATCTACGACATGCAAGCCGCGCTGCGGCACCTCCACCGGATCTTGAAGCCCGGCGGGGTCCTGCTGCTGACCTCGCATGGCATAAGCAAGATCGGCCGCCGTCTGGGGCGCGACGATTGGGGCGAGTACTGGCGCATCACGACACAATCTGCACATAGACTCTTCGCCGAAACATTCCCAGGCGCGGAGATCCAAGTGGGTTCCTACGGCAACGTACTCGCCGGCTGCTGTTGTCTTCATGGCATCGTCTCTGAAGAGATCGCGCCTGAAGACCTCGATGCTAACGACCCCGATTTCGAAGTCATCGTGACGGTGCGCGCCAGGAAGGCCGGGGCTGATTCCTCGGTATAATCGAAGGAAGCGCGTCACCAGAGAAATCACTGAATCTCACCTGCGCAAACACATGAAAAGGATGCTTCTGCTCCCCTCGTGATAATCGAGAGCACGGCCCGCGAGACATGAGCACGCTGGCCGGTACCAGAGATTCCGCCGGCGCGGCCAGCCCCCGGGCGCTCGCGGTGAATTATTTCCTCCTGAGCGGCGGCGAGATACTGGCCAAGGTCGCGGCCTTTTTTGCGTTCACACAGCTGGGCCGCGTCCTGGGCGCCGTTCGCTACGGCTCGGTAGAGTTTGCGATCGCACTGCTCGTGTTCTTCTCTCTGCCTGGGGCATTCGGCCTGGAGGCCTACGGGGCCCGCGAGATCGCCCGGCGGCGGGACGGCGGCCTCCAGGGCCAGCTTGCATTCGTTCGCGAGATCATGATTCTGCGGTTCGGGCTGGCGCTGGCTTCGCTGGCGGTGCTGGCCGGCGCGATCTGGATGTTGCCGCGCAGCGTGGAAGACAAGCAACTCATCGCGGCCTACGGAGCGAGTCTTCTGCTGCTGCCTTGCCTGACACACTGGTTCTTTCAAGGGCACGACAACATGGCGTGGTCGAGCCTGCTGTCGATCGTCCGTAACTCCGCCTTCGCCGTTCTGGTGCTGGCTCTCTTCCGCGCGACGCAGCCGCTTTATCACGTCGGCGTCTACGAATGCGGCGCGGTCGCGGTAACCGCGCTGGCCGGATTCTGGGGACTTCGCCGCTTTCGCACGGACGTGCCGCCGGTCCGCGTTCCGCTGAGCCATCTCCGCGCGCATCTGGCCGCTGCGGCTCCCATCGGACTCTCCAACCTCTTGTGGGCGTGCATGTGGTATCTGCCTACGCTGGTCCTGGGTCTGTGGGCGGAGCCGCGCGCGCTGGGAGAATTCGGCGTGGCGCACCGGATCACCATTTCGCTTCACACCTTCGTGTGGCTCTATTTCGTGAATCTGCTTCCGTCTCTCAGCCGGGCCGTGCGCCACCCCGCCGCTTTGCGCGACCTGCTCTCCGGCTCTCTCACCATTTCAAGCTGGGGAGCGCTGCTGGTCGCGCTGGTCGGAATCATCGCCGCCGGCCCGCTGGTGGGGGTCGCTTACGGCGCGGCATTTCACGGTGCGGCCCAGCCGCTGGCGGCGCTGATCGCGATCCTTCCCATCGTGACGATCAGCGGGCATTATAGCTACCTGCTGGTCGCGGCGGGCCAGCAAAAATGGCTGATGCGGTGGAGCCTCCTCGCCGCCGCCGTCACCTTCGCCACCGCACGGGTGCTCGCCCCGCGCGCAGGATCGCTGGCGGGAGCGTGCGCGATCCTGGCCGGCGGGCTGGTTCAGTTGATCTTCACCTGCCAATCGGTCCGCGCGCACGTCGTCGATCTGAACTTCTGGCAGCCGCTGGCGAGGCCCCTGGCGGCGTTTGCCGTTGCGCTCGGCCTGTACCAGGGATTGGCGCTGGTGAGTCCTGCCGGGGCCGGCATGGCATCGCTGGCGATATTTCTGCTGGCGCTGTGGATTTTCGAACGCCACCGGCTTCCGCAAGCGATGGCTCTGTTCGGACGGCCTCCCCGGGAAAACAGCGGATGAGGCGATGGCTGCTGATCGCCGCCGGCGCGGGCGCTGTGGTCTGCGCCGCGCTGTTGAGTTCCGCCGGCATCGAGCACGCACTGGGACGCTCGCCCGGAGAACTGTCGTGGGGGCCTCCGCTGTTCCGCCTGCTCCTGGCTTTTCACGGACTCGTGGCGATCGCATCCGGTCTGCGTGGATTTCGGCCGGGAATTGCGGCCGGGCCGCTCGAGCCTCCCGTCTCCCGGCGCACCTGGATCGCACTAGGCGCGCTTTCGCTGGCCGCGCTGGCGCTTCGGCTCTGGCGGATCGATACCTCTCTTTGGGTGGACGAAGTGATCACGGCCGTGTATTTCGTACGGCTGCCCTTCACGGGAATCGTCTCGAGTTTCCCCAACCAGAACCAGCACCTGCTGTATTCGCTGGCCGCGCACGCGAGCGTTTCCCTGTTTGGCGAATCGTCCTTCGCGCTGCGGCTGCCCGCGGCGCTCATGGGCGTGGCGTCGGTCCCCGCTCTCTATTTGCTGGGCCGGCGCGTGGCTGGAGAAATCACCGCTCTCGCCGCCGCCGCCCTGCTGACGTTTTCCTATCATCACGTCTGGTTCTCGCAGAACGCCCGCGGCTACACCGGCCTGCTGCTGTTCTCGATTCTCGGCACATGGTTCTGGCTGGCCCTTCTCCGGCGCGACTCTCCTGGCGACCAGGCCGGATTCGTCATCGCCAACGTTCTTGGTTTCGCCGTCCACCTCACGATGATTTTCGTCGTGGCGGCGCAGGTGCTGACGCATGTCGCGATCCTGCGGCGCTCCGGCGCGCGCGACTGGCGCGCGGCTGTCTGGCCGTATGTACTCTCGGCCACCTTGACCGGCCAGGTTTACGCGCTTTCGCTGCCCGAGTTCCTCCGCACAGGACTCGGGGAAGTCTCGCGGCCATCGGACTGGACCAGCCCGATCTGGCTCTTGCGAGCCACGATTGCGAGCTTTGGAGCCGGCGCGGTGGGGTTGATCGTCGTCGCCGCTGGGAGTTGCGTCGCTTGGATCGGCGCCGTTTCCCTGTCCCGGCGCAGCCGCACCGCCGCAGTCGTCTTCGTATTGCCCATTCTGCTGGGCGGCGCCGCGTTGATTGCGTCCGGCCATAATCTTTGGCCGCGATTTTTCTTCTTTGGCATGGGCTTCGGTCTGTTGATCGTGATGGAGGGCGCGATCGCGATCGCGCGCCAGGCGGCCGGACGGCTGGGACAGGAGCGATTTGCGCGGGCAGCAGGCGTCGCGGCGGCCTGCTTGATTGTCGCGGCCTCGGCCGCCACGGTTCCGCGTGTCTATGCGTATCCTAAGCAGGATTTCACGGGCGCGCGGGATTTCGTCGAACGCTCTCGTGCCGCGAATGAGCCCGTGGCCACGGTGGGGCTGGCGGCGATCGCCTACACGCAATACTACGCGCCGCACTGGACCGGCATCGAGAACGCGGAGGAGCTGGAATCGCTGGGCCGTGCAGGGCCCGCGCCCTGGCTGGTGTACACTCTGCCGATCGAGGTCCGCGTTTACCGGCCGGATATCTGGCGCGTGATCGAGCGAGACTACGCCCTGGTCATGATTTTTCCCGGTACACTGCAAGAAGGCGCCGAAGTTTACGTGTGCCGCAAGCGGAGCAAACCGGAATGAAGCGCGTGAGCGTCAGCGTGGTGATTCCCGCGTTCAACGAGGAAGGCGGGATCGAACGAGTGGTCCGCGAGATCCACGCTACGCTCGCCGCGCATGCCATCGACGCCGAGATCGTCGTCGTGGACGATGGTTCGACGGACGCGACGCGGGAGGCCGCGCTGCGCGCCGGCGCAAGGGTCTTCTACCATCGCAGCAACCGCGGCTACGGGGCGGCGCTCAAGACGGGAATCCTCGCCGCGAGCCACCAAACCATCGTCATCACGGATGCCGACGCGACCTATCCTTGCGAGCGCCTGCCGGAACTGGTGGCCGCCCTGGAGCACGCCGACATGGCGGTCGGCGCGCGGGTGGGACAGAACGTGCACATACCGCTGGCCCGCCGTCCCGCCAAGTGGGCGTTGAACCGCCTCGCCAACTGGGTCACGGGAGCCAGAATCCCCGACATCAACAGCGGCATGCGCGCGTTCCGCCGCGAGATCGCGCTGCAATATTTCGCGATTCTGCCTGACCAATTCAGCTGGACCACGACCATCACTCTGGCGCTGCACTGCGACCGTTACGCCGTCGCCTACGTGCCCATCGAGTATCGGGAGCGCACGGGGAAATCCAAAATCGTGCCCTGGGACGCAGGCGCGTTTTTGGTGCTGATTCTTCGCACGGCGTTGCTGTTCAATCCGTACCGCGTGTTTCTTCCCGCGATCGCGGGATGTGTGATCTACGGCCTGATCAAGATGTCCATCGATCTCACCCGCGATCCCAACATTTCCGCCAGCGCCATCCTGGCTTTTCTCAGCGCGCTGCTCCTGCTGCTGACGGCGATGCTCGGCGATGCGATCGCCAGCCGCGGACGGCTCAGCGCGCGCGCGATTCTGGGCGCGCCCGTGGCGGAGGAAGCGCGAGCCGAGCCCGAGCGCGAGACCATCTCCCCGCGCTGACGCCCGTATGGTGGTTAGTCCTCTCCGCCTGTTCCTGCTGTCGGGATTGCTCCTGCACAAGGCCATCTGGGAGGCGCTGAGACAGCGCGATCGAGTTGAGAGACCGACGCCCGCACTGCTTCTGGTCAAGTCGGCGAAACTCGCCGTCCTCATGGGTCTCTGTCTGCAGACCGTGATGCCCCAGTTTCTCCCGATCCTGGCCGAGCCTGCGGTGCTGCGTGGGCCAGGCGGCCTGCTCTTCGCCGCCGGCCTCGCCCTGGCGATCGTGGCTCGATTCCAACTGGGCCGCCAATGGTCCGATATAGAGACGGCTTCGGTGAGAGCGGATCATGCGATCGTCGAGAACGGCGTCTATCGCTTCATCCGCCATCCGATTTACGCGGGCGATCTTCTGCTGATCGCGGGTCTGGAGCTGGCGCTCAACTGCTGGCTGGTGATGGGAGTCATCCCTGTGGCGCTGATCGTATTTTCCCGCGCGGGAAGAGAAGAGGAGGAGTTAGCGCGCCGGCTTCCCGGCTATCGCGAATATCAATCGCGGACCAAGCGGTTTGTGCCGTTTGTGATTTAGAAGATACCTGCCACAAATGAACACGGATCAACACGAATTCAAGACCAAGTATATATTCGTGTTTATCCGTGTCTATTCGTGGCCCATCGCTTTTCTCCCGCGCCGGTACCAGGCGACCTGGTTGGCCAGGCCCGCGGCAAATGGAGTCGTGGGCCGATACGCGAGCAGCCGCGCCGCCTTGGAGATGTCGGCATACGTGATCGGCACGTCGCCCGGCTGATCCGGCTGGCGCACGATCGAAGCCTGTTTCCCGACAGCTGCTTCAATCGCCGCGATCAGCTCCGATAACCGGACCGGGTGCGAATTGCCCAGGTTGACCACCTCGTAGGTGCAGTCGCACGCGAGCGCCGCGACGATCCCCGCCACGATGTCGTCGCAATAGGTGTAGTCGCGTCCGCTCGATCCGTCGCCGAAAACGGGCACCGGCCGACCCTGGTCGATCAGCCGGATGAATTTGCCGATCGCGAGGTCGGGGCGTTGCCGCGGCCCGTAAACGGTAAAAAAGCGCAGGCACACGCACGCCACGCCGTAGAGATGCGAATAGGTGTAGCAGATTTTCTCCGCCGCGATTTTGGTCGCCGCGTAAGGAGAGATGGGAAGATTCGCGGTGTCATCCTCGCGAAACGGAACCTGATCGGCGATTCCATAAACCGAACTCGAAGATCCGAATACGAACCTGCGCACGCCAGTCTTTCGGGCCGCCTCGAGAACGCTGATGGTCCCCTGCACATTCGTGCGTTCATAGAGCAACGGATTATCGAGGGAAGGCCGGACCCCGGCGCGCGCCGCCAGATGGACGATCGCCTCGATCCCCCGCTCACGCGCGAGGCGTTCGACGGCGGCAGAATCGCAAATATCCGCCTCGAGAAATTCCACCGGGCCGCGGCTCCCGATCTGATCCAGATTTTCCCGCTTCAGATGCGGATCATAGAAGTCGTTCAGGTCGTCGATAATCGAGACCGAGTGAGCTTCCGCGAGCAGGCGCTCGCACAGGTGCGATCCGATAAAGCCGGCTCCGCCGGTGACCAGAACATTCATCGCTGCCGCTCAATCCTCCACGACGTGGCCCGCGAACTCGCGCCGGTATTCTCGCCAGCGCTCGCGATCGAAGGCGCCACTCCGATAGCAATCCGCCGCAGCGTAGCCCATCCGCAAGGCGTGATGCGTATTATCGTGCACGAACAGGCCCTGCCGCCCGAACGTCAGCAGACCATCCAGGCTCTCCAGGTACGAGTCGATGGCGTGAAAATGCTCGAAGAAATCGAGTGTGTAAATCGGGTAGGCTTGCGGAAGCCGCCTGATCACGGTATCGAGGATCGGCGCGGGTTCCTCCAGGCCGGCCGTGGCCAGCGACTGACGAACGAGCGCGCCCAGGTCCGCGTCCTGCATACTCCAAACATTGTCCCGCACATCGCACGGCAGCTCGGCGCACAGAACCGTGCGCCCTGGCGGCGCGGCCGAACCGTAGTTCTTGGGTTCGGACATCCGCGTGATCCGGATCTCTGGTCCCGGAAAGTAGTGGGCATCGAACTCCGAATATCTCTCTCTGCCGACCACCAGGTAGATCAGCACCATGGCGCGCGGCCGGAGAGCGCGGGCGGCCTCCAGGATACCGGGTGGCGCAGTGAGCACGCGGACCAACGCAGCCAGAGGGATGGTCGAGAACACGCCGTTCGCTTCCATCGATTCTTCGCCGTTCGTGGTTTTGAAGCGCACCCGCCAGCCCAGGCCCGGAATTTCTTCCAGGCCCTGAACCTCGGTCTCCATGTGAATGCACGCGCCCGCTTGACGAGCCGCCTCCGCGTAGGCCTCGGCGATCTGACCGAACCCCCGGCGGGGATAAAAGAATCGTCCCGCGCCCGGCGGCTTCCTCAGCAGCCTCGCAAGCAAACCCGACGCGGAATTCGCGGACACGCGCCGATGCGCTTGTTCGGCATGCAGTTCCTGGGCCGGGAGTCCCCAGATTTTCTGCGCGTAAGGAAAGTAGAATTCGCGGCAGATGGTTCTTCCGAGGCCTCGCTCGAGAACGGCAGCGAAGCTTTCGCCGGTGGCCGCACGAGCGAATCGCTTGCGGACCTGATCGAGCGCCGCAGCGGCGCCGAAGGACCAGGGAAGATGAGCGGCCAGGTCCAGCGGCTTCAAAGGGAAATGGATCCAGCTCCCGCGCAGCCGAATGCGCCCGTGACGCGGCCGGTCCAGCAAATCGCCGCCGAGGAACCCGCGGATATCGTCCAGAATGCGCGCCTCGCAGGATGGATGCAGCCGGTGGCTGCCGAAGTCCGCGCGCATGCCTCCGATTTCGAAGCTGCCCGCATTGCCGCCGATCCCCGCGCCGCGCTCGAAAACGTGGACCGTGCAGTCGCCGCGCTGCGCCAGCCGCCATGCGGCGCTCAAGCCAGCGGGTCCTGCTCCCACCACGGCGACGTTCATCGAGATCGTTTAAGGAAAGCCGCTTCCCGACCATGTGCTCGAGGTTCCGCTGGCCGGCTCCGGCGGATCTTTTCGATCCATCCGTAATATTGTTTCAGGTGAGCTTCCGGCGTCCAATAGTTGAGGAACGCCCGATACCCGTTTTCGCTCAACTCATTCCGCAAAGCGGGCGAGCTACCCAGCCGCTCGATCGCCGCCAGCAGTTCTTCCGGAGTTGTGAATGTCAATCCGCCGCCGCTTTTCGCCACAACCTCGGTCAACCCGCCGAGGTCGCGCACGATCACGGGCGTCTTGCGCGCGAACGCCTCGATGGCCACGATGCCGAACGTCTCATACGTGATCGACGGCACCAGGCATGCGATCGAGTGATAATACAGCGCACCCAGTTGCTCCTGCGATTGCGCTCCCAGGAAACGGATGCGCGGATTGCCCGCGGCCATGGCCCGCAGTTGCGCGGCGTGGGCTCCGTCGCCCGCGATCAGCAGATCCCACGCGGGAACCTTTTCCCAGAGAGCGATCAGATCCTGCACGCCCTTGATGTACTCCAGCCGGCCCACGAACAGGAAGTAGGGCCGCTGGTGCGGCCGGGGCGCCGGCTGCTGCCAGTCGCGGTCCTCGCGGCCGAGGAAATAGGGCAGGCACTCCATGGGTCTCGCGAACCCGCGCTCGGCGTGGATGCGCACGGAAAACTCGCTGGGCGAAAAGAACTGATCGATCGCCTCGCTTTTTTGCGCCAGCAGGTTGGTATAGCGCCACAGTTGCGGTGGACGTTTCGCCAGCAGGACGCACGGCAGGCACTCCGGCTTGTCGCACGGACGCTGGGTGAACTTCCACAACACGTGCGTCGGGCAAATCAGCCAGTGCTCGTGCGCCGTATAGAGCCGAACCGCATCGCGGTGGTCCGGCTCGATATCGAAGATTCCCGGGCCGAGCAGGGTTGAATTGTGGAAATGAATCACGTCATATCGGTGCCGGCGAAGCAACTGCCGTATCTTGCCCTGTTGCAGGAGCGGATATCCGGTTTGATGGCTGACCAGCGGCGAAAGGCGCCCGAACGGACTCCTCAATTCGTGACGGCGGACCCGCGGATGCTCGCTGAACGGAATCTCCGGCTCGCCCGGATGCAGGATGTGATAGGAGTCCACGCAGTGGACCACATCGACCTCATGTCCCGCGTCCCCCAACTGATGAGACAGACGATACAGGTAGATGGCATCGCCTCCGAATGCGTACGGCGGGTAGAAGGAGGTGATGTGCAGAAAGCGAAGCGGCTTGGCAGGCGGGGATATAGAGTCAGCATAGCATCACGGAAGAAACGTGCGGGCGCGTTTTCCTTGCCGCGTTTTAACATGAAGAAAGCGATGGCGCAAGTTCGCCCATTCACAGTTCGCCCATTCACATGGCGCGTATTCCTGACGTGCTGGTTGGTTTACACCGCTTTCTGGACGCCGTTTATCGTGCGTGAGCACTATCCGGCGATCGCTCTTGCCCAGCGCGGCAGTCTGAACGTGGAGGCTTACCTGGGCTGGACCGACGATATTTTCCGCGCGCCCCGGGGAGGCGCCTACATCAATAACAATCCGGGCGCGTCGCTTCTGGGAGCCGTTCCGCTGGTGCTGCTCCGCCCGCTGCTCGACCGCGTCGACCAGTGGAACCAGCGGCGGCCGCGCACCATCCCCAAAGGCGAGGAAGACGGTGCGTTTGCGCGAATGGCGGCCGCGGGACGCGAGTTCTATTTCCTTCTGGTGGCATTCCTGACCGTGGCCATGGTGATGGCTCCGGCAACCGCTGGCGCCGCCGCCTTCCTGTGCTCGAGCCTGGCCGGCGCGGGCGTGCCCGCGGCTTCCTCGGCGGTGGCGGCGATTCTCTACGGTCTGGGGACGCCGGTCCTGTTCCGAGCCGGTTATTTGAATCACAACCTTCTGGTGGCCGACGCCGGGCTCGCCGCACTGCTGCTGCTGTGGGATCCGGCGGCCAGGCCGCTCTCGCCGGCACGAGCCGCGGCGGCCGGATTGCTCGCCGGATTTTCGCTGCTCTGCGATTACAGCGGCGTGGTGGTTATTGCCGTAACCGCGCTCTATGCCTGGATGCGTTCGGCCGAGCATGGCCAGCCGGAGCGCTGGCGCGCAGTGTGGGCATTCGCCGCGAGCGTGGTTCCGGCGGTGGCGGTTTTGGTGATCTATCAGGCCTGGGCGTTCGGCGCCCCCTATTGGCCTTCGCAGCATTACATGCCTCCCACGGCTCCGACCTCGCGTGGTTATCGCGGCATCGACTGGCCTTCGCCGGGACTCCTGTGGGCGAATTTCTTCGATCCGCGTTTCGGGCTGTTCGCCTACTGTCCGGTTCTGATGCTGGCGTTTGCCGCTCCCTTCCTCACGCGGGTCCGGCACCGCGTGCCGCGGCGGGAGATGTGGATTCTGGCGGTCTATGTAGGGCTCTTCGTGTTATTCTGCGCGGCGAACCAATATTCCTGGCTGCAATGGACCACCGGATTCCGGTACCTGGCGCCGGCGGTTCCTGCGCTGGCGATCCTGGCGATGCAG
Source organism: Bryobacteraceae bacterium (assembly GCA_041486445.1). GTDB lineage: Bacteria > Acidobacteriota > Terriglobia > Bryobacterales > Bryobacteraceae > Palsa-187. The sequence continues at coordinate 10,461 of JBGPLI010000047.1, read as the reverse complement.
GCAGGGCAGGCTCTGCCGCGCCTGGCGCGGCGGGTGCTCGCGGCCGCGGCGTTGGCGCAAAGCCTGATCGTCGCCGCCGCCTACCAGGCCGATATTCGAACGTCTGTAAGTGCGCTGATCCGCAACCGGTTCGAACTACCCTGGATGATCCGCTTGGGCGCGGCCGGCGTTCCCGTCACCGGACTTTGGCCGCTGGTTCTGTTCCTCCTGCTTGGGCTGGCGGTGGGGCTGATTTGGCTGAATCCCTGGCGCAGGCATCGGAGCGTCCCGGCACATAGCCCGTCCACTCGCCCGAGTTCCTCTAGTGTTTGCTAGCGTCATGCCAGCATACTCCGGCGTGGGGTGATACCGTACTAGCTGAAGCCGGCTGTTGGAGACAAGGAGGTCTCAAGTGGAACACGTCATTTCCAATCTGTTGAAACGTTACGAGGGCGGCGCGCTCTCGCGGCGGGATCTGGTCAAAGGTCTCGCGATGCTGACCGCGGCGGGCGGAACTGCATCGGCTGCGGGATTCGAAAGCAGCACCCTCAACCATGTCTCGATTCTGGTGAGCGATGTGCCGCGCTCGGCGGCGTTTTACCAGAAGGTATTCAATCTGTCGGTGCTCGACGAGGACAAGAAAGCCCCGCGAATCCGTTTGCATGTGGGCAAGAACAGCCACCTGACCATCCGGAAACGGAACCCCTTCGGGACCATCGACCACTTTGCGATCGGGGTCGCGCCTTTCAACAAGGACGCGGTCATTCAGGATCTGAAGCAGCGCGGCGCCACGCCCCAGGAAGGCGGCGATGCTGGTCTGCACGTCGTGGATCCGGACGGTTTCACCGTTCAGGTGCTCGCGAGCGACGCCGCATGAAAGCGCTCATCGTCTGTTGCGCGGTCCTGATTCTCGTGTGCGCTATCGACCGCGCGCCCGCGGCCGACTCGCATCCCCTGATCACGCAGGCTCAATACGAGCGCTGGCAGACCGAGCTCTCCAACTGGGGACGCTGGGGCAAGGACGATGAGATGGGAACGCTGAACCTGGTCACGCCAGCCAAGCGCAAGCAGGCGGCGGCGCTGGTCAAGGAAGGATTCTCGGTGTCGCTCTCGGCGAACGCAGCCACGCAGAAGGAAATCGACGTGCCCTGTCCGGTGGAGTGGTCGATGATCGTCGCCAACGAATCGACCGCTCTCGACCGCATCGGCTACCCGTGCATCCACGGCGCCGGCACCACGCATCTCGATTCCTTCGCCCACGTCTTTTTCAACGGGAAAATGTGGAACGGCTATCCGGTGGCGGGGCTGGTTACCAAGGAAGGCGGGGCGGGGAAAGCATCGATCCTGACCATGAAGAACGGGATCGTGACGCGCGGCGTGCTGTACGATATCCCGAGGCTCAAGGGCGTGCCGTATCTCGGGCCGGGCGACCGGATCTACCCGGAGGACCTGGAGGCGTGGGAAAAGATGTCGGGCGCAAAAGCGGGTCCGGGCGATGCGCTGTTTCTGCGGTGGGGGCGATGGGCCCGCCGGGCCAAGCTCGGGCCATCCGCCATCGACGACGCGTCGGCCGGGCTCGACAATTCCATCCTTCCTTGGCTGAAGAAGCGCGACATCGCGCTGATCGGATGGGAAACGCCGGGTTATGCGCCGCAGCCGCCGGGCGATCTTCCCCGCACGGCCGTGCATAATTTCGTTCTGACGATCCTGGGCATCCACATCATCGATCGCGCCGATTTCGAAGCGCTCAGCGAAGCCGCCGCCGCGCGTCACCGCTGGGAATTCATGCTGACCGTAGCGCCGCTGCCGATCCCCAAGGGAACCGGCTCTCCTGTAAATCCGATCGCCATGTTCTAGCGCCGTGCAGCGGTGATCACTTCCGGCCAAGAACGACAGTTTTACGATGACCAGTACGCGCAGTTCCTGGCTTTGCCGGAGCACGCGCTTCGCATCGATCGCAAGATCCTCGAAAGCAACCTTGCGAATCCCGCTCATCCGTCGTATGAACGCCGCCTCCTGTACGCCGCCGCGATGCGAGCGCTCGAAGCCGCGTCATTGCAGGGGAAAAAAGTCCTGGACTACGGCTGCGGCCCGGCGGACTTCGGGATCTGGCTGGCGACGGAAGGCGCAGATGTCACTCTGCTGGACCTTTCCCCAACGGCGATTGAACTAGGATTGAAGCGCGCGCGAGCGTCCCGAGTCACCGTCCGCGCGATTGCGGCTAACGCCGTGCGACTGAACATGTTGAGCGATCAACAATTCGACGTTGTGTTCGCTTGCGCGGCCCTGCATCATACGCTCAAGTATCCGGGCGCGCTCGAAGAACTCGCCCGCGTCATGAAACCCGGCGCGGTCCTCGTGCTTTGTGAAACCTGGGGTGGAAATCCGTTCTTGAACGCAGCACGCAAGCTTCGTTCCGTGCTCGCCGGCGAAGCCGAGGAGCAGGGCGAGGGTATCATCCTCTCGCGGCGACAATTGAAGGCGCTCGAACCGTTCTTCACCGAGCTCCACGCGGATACGCTCAACCTGCTGGCGATGGGCAAGCGCGTTCTTCGCGGACGCTTCCAGAGCGGCTGGGCCCGGTCTCTCATCCACGCTTTGGAATCGATGGATTCGGCGCTTCTGGCCGTAGTCCCGCCGCTGCGCAACTGGTGCGGAGAAGCCGTCATCACGGCGCGCCGGCGATAGATCTCAGGCCGCCCGCCGGGACTTTTCCAGATTCGGTAAGAACGCGGTCAACAGGCCGATCGCCGGCAGGAACGCGCAGACTTGATACACGAAGCCGATGCTGGTTCGATCCGCCAGCTCGCCCAGCAGCGCCGCTCCCACGCCGCCCAGTCCAAACGCGAACCCGAAGAAAAGGCCGGAGACCATCCCGATCCTTCCCGGGATCAGCTCCTGCGCATAGACCAGGATCGCGGAAAACGCCGACGCCAGAATCAGGCCGATCGCCACGGTGAGAATGGTGGTCCAAAACAGGCTCGCATAAGGCAGCACCAGGGTAAACGGCAGAACGCCGAGAATCGAGCCCCAGATCACATACTTGCGGCCGAAGCGGTCGCCCAGAGGTCCGCCCATGAAGGTTCCCGCCGCGGCTGCGCCCAGGAAAATGAACAGGTGGATTTGCGCGCTCTGCACCGAAACGTGAAATTTGTTGATCAGGTAGAAGGTGTAGAAGCTGTTCAGGCTCGCCAGGTAAAAGAATTTCGAAAAAAGGAGCGCGACCAGAATCGCCAGCGACAGGGTGACGGTTCGCGGCGGGAGATCCGAGTGAAGCTGGGGATGAGACGCGCGGGATTTCGCCATCGCCGGCCGGTTTTTCTTCGACCATGCGCCGACGTTGGTCAGCACGATCATTCCGAGCAGAGCCACCAGCGAAAACCACGCGATGCTGGCCTGCCCTCTGGGCACGACGATGAACGCCGCGAGCAACGGTCCCAGCGACTGTCCGGCGTTGCCGCCGACCTGAAACACCGACTGCGCCAGGCCGTGCTGCCCGCCGGAAGCCATCCGCGCCACTCTCGACGACTCCGGATGAAACACCGACGACCCCACGCCGACCAGCGCCGCGCCCGCCAGCAGCAACGGGAAACTTGAGGCCATCGAAAGCGTCACCAGGCCAAGGAGCGTGATCCCCATTCCAACGGTCAGCGAGTACGGCTGCGGCTTGCGGTCGGTGTAGAGTCCCACGACTGGTTGCAGCAAGGAGGCGGTGAGCTGATTGGTCAGCGTAATCAGCCCGATTTGTCCGAAATCGAGGCGGAAAGTGGTCTTGAGCAGCGGGTAAATCGCCGGCAGCAGGGATTGCACCAGGTCATTCAACAGGTGGCAGAAGCTGATGGCCGCCAGGATGGTGAAGACGGTCCGGTGCCTTACGTCTTGGGGGGTTTGCGTGCCTGTCGCCATCACTTGCACCACACCGTCTTGGCGTTCACGAATTCGCGGATGCCCACCACGCCCAATTCCCGTCCGTAGCCGGAGCGCTTGGTGCCGCCGAAGGGCACGCGCGGATCGGAGGCTACCATCGCGTTGATAAACACCTGCCCGGACTCGATCCCGTGGATGAACTGCGCCTCCTCGGCCGGGTCCTGGGTCCATGCGCTGGCGCCGAGTCCGAACGGCGAATCGTTGGCCAGCTCGATCGCCTCGGCCGCGTTCCGCACGCGGAACAGCATGGCGACCGGGCCGAAGAATTCCTCGCGAAACACGGCGGCGGTTCGGGGCACTCCGGTGAGCACGGTCGGCTCATAGCCGAACCCGGGACCGCCGAGCTTGCGGCCGCCGGTCAGGACCTTCGCCCCCGAGGCCACCGCGCGCTGCACCTGCTCGTCCAGGTCGGCGCGGATTTTCTCGGTCGCGAGGGGACCGACCTCGGTCGCCGGGTCCATCGGGTCGCCCACTTTGAGCGCCTTCATTTTCGCCACAAAATCGCGCTCACACTTTTCGTAGATGCCGTCGGCGATGATGAACCGCTTGGCCGCGATGCAGGATTGCCCGTTATTGATCACCCGCGCCTTCACGCCGGTGGCGAGCGCATCCTCCAGGTTGGCGCTGGGCATGATGATGAACGGATCGCTGCCGCCGAGCTCGAGCACGGTCTTCTTGATCTGGCGCCCGGCCTGGCCCGCGACGGCGCTTCCGGCCGGTTCGCTGCCGGTCAGAGTGACCGCCTTGACGCGGTTGTCGTTGATCAGCGCCTCCACCCTGTCCGAACCCACCAGAAGGGTTTGGAACGCTCCTTCGGGGAATCCGGCGCGCAGGAAAATCTCCTCGATGGCCAGCGCGCTTCGCGGCACGTTGGAGGCGTGCTTGAGCAGCCCGGTATTGCCGGCCATCAGCGCGGGCGCGGCGAACCGGAAGACCTGCCAGAACGGAAAGTTCCACGGCATCACCGCCAGAACCGGTCCCAGCGGCTGGTAGCGGACGAAGCAGCGCCTCGCCTCGGTCTGGATCGCGGCGTCCGCCAGGGATTGCTCGGCCGTCTCGGCGTAATAGCGGCAGCCCGAGGCCGCCTTGAGCGCCTCGGCTTCGGCCGAACCGATGGTCTTGCCCATCTCCGCCGTCATCATCTCGGCGAACTTGCGCTTGTCCGCCTCCAGGATTTCAGCCGCGCGCATCAGCCACCGGGCTCGTTGGGCGAAAGAGGTGCAGCGGTAGGACTGGAACGTTTTCGAGGAGAGTTCCAGCCGGCGCTCGGTTTCCGCCTCCGAGTGCGCCTCAAAAGCCTGGATGGTTTTTCCGTTGAAAGGGTTGATGGATCGAATCATGTCGAAAGGCGGGCCCTGTCTGCTTTTGTATCACACTGTCGGCACGGCATGCCCGGCGGTCATGCGCCGGTGGTCTTGGGCGGATTCTCAAAAACGTCTTCGAGGCGCACTCCGACGTAAAATCCCGCGCCGGCGGGAAGGCAGTAACGCACCTCTCCCAGGGCGACTGAGGTTGCCAGATGGATCTGAACCACAGTGCCGGGCGCGAGAAACTCCGGGACATGCAGCTTCAAACCATGCTTGGAAACGTCAAGAATCCGGACACCCAAACGCGCTGCGGAGAGAGGATTGAACACATGCAGGCTGGTAGATTCATTACTGGGAATCCGCGGGCTGCTCCGCCGTTCGCCCTCCCGGGGTACCTGCTGCTGCGCGTGGCTCAGCGCCGCCAACTGCTCGACGAACTTTACCGTCTGGACCAGCCTGCCACCGCAGCTCTCGCATTGGTGGAGGTGCGCCTCGACGGTCGAAATCTGGCTCGGAGACAGCTGCCCCCGTACGTACAGTTCCAGTTCTGTGTCGAGCACGTGCATCGACGGCACCCCCATCCCACCCCAGTAAACAAGCGTTTCACTGGTTGGCCGCAAGGTCGAATCTTACATATGTCCTACACTTATAGCATCATTTCCGGGTATATACAAGCTAGTTCTTCTATAAGGAATTTTTCCTTCACTCATCACCTTGGAAGGACGTTCAGGGGTAGGGGTCCCAAGGGTGGCTGTACCTCGTCAAGTTTGACGACTCGTCATCACCTTCCATCCGAGCTTCCGGGCCATTTCACGGACGTAGCGCTTTTGTGCTGCCAATTCCTGCTTGTGATCTCGTCAATGGCGCTCCTTGGGCCGATCAATCGAAGTTGTTTCGATAATCTTTACCCGTATTTCGTCGCCTACCTTCAGGCGTTGGTTCCTCCAAAGGACGTGCTCCATCGTCGGACGGATGAGACCGCCGACTCGCAGATACACTTCCTTCCTTCCGTTGCCCACAACGAGGTCAACCATCGTGTTCAGGACACCATCGTCGCCAATGCCAGCCACGCACAGGCGCTGGCCGTCAAGGTGAACCTCGAATGCATGCATCGTGCCGGTCATCGTAACATGCTGTAACGAAGCACTGTAGCTTACCGCTCACGGCCTGCGCGCTGGCGCGAGAAGGCGAAGCGGCGATAGGCGTTGTGCGAACGGCCCCTACTCTCGGGCACTATTTGTGACGATCTAATATTGTGACACCACTATGGTGCGATGACTTGTCGGGACGCAGCCTGGAAGAGCTTTTGAGGGCCAACACCGAGAACCGGGCATGGAACCAAAGCCTTCGATTGGGGAACACGGGACTGGTGAACAGACGGCTGGCGCAACAGATGAGCCTGGAAGAATACAGAGTTAGTCGCCAAATTGCGAACGACGATGCGGCGGAATGCAAGCGGCGGAAAACGATTCTAGAAAACGAAATCGGGAACCGGCAAGGGCGTTCGCTGCCACAGCCGGCTTAGAGAGACCTGAGCAACGAGAAAGGGGACGGCACCTGCGGATGCCATCCCTTCGATCTGGTCCGAGCGAATTTACCAACGGTTGTTCTGGCGTGAAGCACCGCCGCCATTGCCACGGTAGCCACCACCACTACTGCCTCGTTCCGCTTTCGGACGGGCTTCGTTGACGTTCAGCGCCCTGCCGTCGAGTTCCCTGCCGTTAAGCTCGGCAATAGCCCGATCCCCTTCAGCGTTGTCGCTCATTTCGACGAATCCAAAGCCTTTGGCCTGTCCGGAGTCCCGGTCGGTGATGAGGCTCACACGATCAACGTTGCCATATGCCTGAAACATAGATCGAACCGAATCTTCGGTTGCGCCGAAGCTGAGGTTTCCTACAAAAATATTTTTCATTCAATTTCCTTTGAGTTGCGGAGTGAATCGGGGCAGGATCGGGCGCGGGCCGTTAGACCGGACGATGCGAAAGAGCCAAAATCAGCGAACTGTCAAACTACCGTGCTATGGTAGCACGGAATGGGTACGGGCAGCAAAGATGGGGCCATTTCACCGCGCTCGAAGGCGCGCTCGGTGGACGCGAGCCGTGCGCGTCAGCAAGGGGTTTTGGAAGGCGTTTTTCAACACCCTCTTAACAGAACCTCCTGGTAGGAAGGCTGGCGTATACTGACTTCAAAGGTTTACTGGAGGTGATCCACATGAAGAGGGGTGCGATATCACTATGGTTGACACTGGCGATCGCTGCCTGGGGGCAGTCGCGCGCCACACTTACGGGCCGCGTGACCGATGCCACAGGAGCGGTTGTACCAGGCACGAAGCTCACGCTGGTCAACGCCGCAACGAACGAGACTCGCAGTGTCACGGTGGGGGGAAATGGCGAGTTCACGTTTCTGCAAATCGCGCCGGGCGCGTATTCGCTGACCTCCGAGCACGAGGGATTCCGCAAGGACGTCCGGAGCGGAATCGTGCTGGAGGTCGGGCAGGAAGCCAGGATCGATGTGTCGCTTCAAGTGGGGGCGCTGACCGAGCAGGTGGAGGTGAGCGCGGCCGCCCCTCTGATTGCCTCCGAGAACGCGGCGCTCGGCAACGTGGTCGACAACAAGAAGATCGTGGAGCTGATGCTGAACGGCCGCGGTTACCTGCAACTGGCATTTCTCCAGCCGGGCGTGTTGCCGCCCTCCCAAGGCTCCACCATCGGGTTCCGCGGCGGCTTTAACGTCGCGGGCAGCAACGAGGTTTCCACCGCCTACCTGCTCGACGGCGTCGGCAACAACGACGAGGCCAGCAACCAGCCGCTGCACGCGCCGGTTCTCGACGCGGTTCAGGAGTTCCGAGTGCTCACTGGGACCTATAACGCCGAGTACGGACGCCAGTCCGGGGGCCAGATTATCGTCACCACCAAGTCCGGCACGAATGCGCTGCACGGGACGGCGTGGGACTTCTATCGCAACTCGGTGCTGGACGCGCGGAACTTTTTTGCGCCGCAAAAACTTTCCTTCATCCGCAACCAGTACGGCGCGACGGCAGGCGGGCCGGTCCGCAAGGACAAAACCTTCTTCTTCGTCGCCTGGGAGAACCAGAATCGCGGCAACGGCGTCTCGAGCCTGGCCGTGGTGCCGCCGCTGGCGTTCCGCAAGGGGGATTTCAGCTCCCTCAGCGCACCCCTGAAGAATCCGTTTGCCAATTATGCCCCATTCGACCGCAACCAGATTCCGCCGGAGATGTGGAGCAAGCAGGGAGCGGGCCTCCTGGCGTTGTATCCCTCTCCAAATCTGACGGGCCAGGCGAACAATATCTTGTCGTCGTCAAAGGGGGTTTACGACTCGGACCAGTTCTCCACCCGCGTGGACCATCGGTTCAGCGATAAGGACCAGATGTTCGGCGTCTATCAGTTTCTGGACTCGCACGAGTTCTACCCGCTTTCCAATCCGCTGTGCAACAGCCGCGCGGTGTTGGGCTGGGGCTGCGACGAAACGCAGCGTACCCAGCAGGCCACCGCCGGCTGGACCCATATCTTCAGCCCAACGCTGGTCAACGAGGCGCGCGTGGGCTACGTTCGGTTTGGTTTCTATCGCATTCAGGAGGACTACACCCGCAATGTCGTCAACGCCCTGGGGATCGGAGGGCTTCCGGACGCGGGCGTAACCCCTCTCAACAACGGGGCGCCACAGCTCACGATGACCGGCTATGTGACCATCGGCGGCCCCACCAACCTGCCCCAGGGACGCCACGACAACAACTACAACTACATCGAGAACATGACCTGGATCAAGGGCTCGCACACCATGAAGTGGGGCGTCGACTATCTCCGCATCCTGTTCAACTCGTTCTTCACGAATAACGGCCGCGGCGCATTCGCGTTCCAGAACACGTTTACCGGTAACGCGGTGGCGGACATGCTGCTTGGCCTTCCTTTCTCGGCGGTCCGAACTCCGGGCGCGCCGTTCCACAACGCGATTGCCAATAACACCGGCGTCTATTTCCAGGATGACTGGAAGGTCACGCCCAAGCTGACCGTCAATCTTGGGTTGCGCTGGGACCTGGACCTGCCCGCCAGAGAGCGCGTGAACAAGATCGCTTCTTTCGATCCGCTCACGAACACTCTCAAGGACGCCCAAGGGTTCCGCTGGACGATCGATCCCAAGAGCGGCCTGCTGGTGAGCACGCCCGATCCGAGTCTGCTGGGGGCCAGCATGTGGGACACCGATTGGAACAACTTCGCCCCGCGGCTGGGTATTGCATACCGGCCCTTTGGAGGAACCCGGACGGTGGTCCGCGCGGGCGTCGGGAGTTTCTATAATCACCAGATCATCGGCAACGGAATCACACCCCTGAGCCGGAATGCGCCTTACCGGCTGAGCCAGACCGCCGGGCCGTTTACGCCGGCTTCCGGCACGCTACCGAGCCTGGCAAACGCTTTTTCCGGGAACCCGTCGGCGCAGCCGCCCGGCATCGCGCAGAACTTTGTCAATTCTTACACCAACGAGTGGAGCTTCGGCGTGCAGCGCGAGCTGGCCACGAACCTGCTGGTGGAGGTCTCCTACGTGGGCACCGAGTCGCACAAGCTCCCCATGTACTGGAATATCAACCAGGCGTTTCCGGGTACGGTGGGGTCGGTGCAAAGCCGGCGTCCCTATCAGCCCTGGGGGAACATCGTCAGCGGATTCATCTCTTCCATCGGCAACGCGAATTACAACGGGTTGCAAGCGCGACTGGAGCGCCGGTTCGCGCAAGGGCTCAGCTTCACCGTCGCCTACTCGTGGTCGAAGTCGATTGATTCGGGCGCGACCAATTCCACCAACAGCAACAACAGCCATCAAGGCGCGCAGGATGCGCGCAGTCTCGCCGGAGATCGGGCGCTCTCCGATTTCAACACGCCGCATCGCATCGCCGGCAGTTGGGTATGGGATCTGCCGGCGCCGAAATCGACCCAGGTGGTGAACGCAATCGCCGGCGGCTGGCAGTTGAAGGGGGTCATCAGCGCCCAGCAGGGAAATCCCTTCACGATCTACGACGAAATCGACCAGAGCGGTACCGGCCAGAGCGGTACCAACGACAACAATGACCGGCCCAACGTCATCGGCGACTGGCACCTTAGGGCCTGCTAAACAATAATATGTACAATATGCGGATTCAGCGGGTTCTTTCGTTAGGCGCGGGGCAGGAGTGTGTAGTTCCATTCCGGGTGTAGTTTGTGGCGCTTGAGTCTCAGTTGATCGATCTTCTCGTCTGAGA
>JBGPLI010000046.1:0-30411 GCA_041486445.1 Bryobacteraceae bacterium | reverse complement strand
AGGCGAGCGCGAGCTCGTAGCCGCCGCCGGCGCACGTGCCGTTCAACGCGGCGACGAACTTGAGTCCCGAGTGGCGCGAGGAATCCTCGATGCCATTGCGCGTCTCGTTGGTGAACTTGCAGAAGTTCACCTTCCAGGCGTGGCTGGAGAGCCCCAGCATGTAGATGTTCGCACCGGAGCAGAACACGCGGTTTTTCGCGCTGGTGAGCACCACCGCGCGGCACTCCGGGTGCTCGAAACGAATGCGCTCCAAGGCGTCGTGCAGCTCGATATCGACGCCCAGATCGTAGGAGTTGAGCTTCAACTTGTAGCCCGGCCGGATTCCGCCCTCTTCCTGGACATCCATGGTCAGGCTGGCGATCGGACCGTCAAACGAGAGGCGCCAGTGCCGGTAGCGGGACGGATCGGTCTGGTAATCGACCGCGCCCGCCTGGATTTCCTGGTCCGCAACGGGAGGACTGCTCACGCCTCTAATGTACTATGATTCAGTGTCCTCGATCGAAATTCCGCGCGTCTACAACGCCGCACACGACTTGATCGAGCGCAACCTGCGCGCCGGCCGCGCCGCGAAAGTAGCTTACGTGGACGACAACGGCTCCTGCACTTTCGCGGAACTGGCGGAGCGCGTGAACCGGTTCGCGAACGCTTTGAGCGGCTTGGGGCTCCAGAGGGAGCAGCGCGTGCTCGTGTGCATGCACGACGCGATCGATTTTCCCACCGCTTTTCTGGGCAGCATCAAGGCCGGGGTGGTGCCGGTGGCGGTCAACACGCTTCTGACGCCGGCCGAGTATGCGTACATGCTGGAGGACAGCCGCGCGCGGGCGCTAATTGTCTCCGAGGCGCTACTGCCGCGATTCGAGGAATGCCGGCCGCGTCGGGTGATCGTTTCTCCGCTGTCGGATCTGCTGGCCAAATCCGACGCGCACTTCGAGGCCGCGCCCACATGCTGCGACGAGCCCTGCTTCTGGCTGTACTCCTCCGGCTCGACGGGCGCACCCAAGGGGACCGTACATGTCCACTCGAGCCTGATCCAGACCGCGGAACTCTATGCGCGGCCGATCCTCGGCATCACGGAAAGCGACGTGGTTTTTTCGGCGGCGAAATTGTTCTTTGCCTACGGTCTGGGGAATTCATTGTCATTCCCGCTGGCGGCCGGCGCCACGACGATCTTGATGAAGGAGCGTGCGACGCCCGCGTCCGTATTCGCCCGCCTGTTGAAGCATCAGCCGACGATTTTCTATGGCGTCCCAACCCTCTATGCGGCGATGCTCGCGAGCCCGGATCTGCCGCCGCGCGGCGCGCTGGGACTGCGCCACTGCGTCTCGGCGGGCGAAGCGCTTCCGGAAAACATCGGCAAGCGCTGGAGCGGGCATTTCGGCATCGATATTCTCGATGGCATCGGCAGCACGGAGATGCTGCACATTTATCTTTCTAACGGACGACCGGTTCCCGGCTATCAAGTGCGCCTGGCCGACGGGGAGTTGTACGTAGCCGGGCCGACCAGCGCGCTCGGCTACTGGAATCAGCGCGAGCGGAGCCGGGCGACCTTCCAGGGAGAATGGACGCGCACCGGTGACAAATTCACGCTCCGCGAGGACGGCTGCTACGTGTACGCCGGCCGGACCGACGACATGCTGAAGGTCGGTGGGATCTACGTGTCGCCCGCCGAAGTGGAAGCGGCGCTGATCACGCACGAAGCGGTCCTTGAGGCGGCGGTCGTGGGCAGAGAGGATGCTGAGAAGCTGATCAAGCCGGCGGCGTTCGTGGTCCTCAAGCCCGGGCGCGCGCCGTGCGAGGCTCTGGCCGAGGAGCTGAAGCAACACGTGAAATCGCGGCTGGCGCCCTACAAATATCCGCGCTGGATCGAGTTCATCGAGGAGCTGCCGAAGACCGCCACCGGGAAGGTCCAGCGGTTCAAGCTGCGGGCATGAGTTTCGTCACCGTCCAGGGTCATCGCATCGAATACGAATTGCTGCACGGTCACGCGCCGGTGATCGTTTTCCTACACGAGGGACTGGGGTCGCTCTCGGCGTGGAGGAATTTTCCGGCGCGCGTCGCGAGGGAAACCGGCTGCGCCGCGCTGGTGTATTCGCGATATGGTTACGGAAAATCGGACCCGCTCGATGCGCCGCGAAGCGTCGATTTCATGCACCAGGAGGCCCTGCTCTCGCTTCCCGAGCTTCTCGACAAGCTCGGCATCGAGCGCCCGGTTCTGTTCGGGCACAGCGACGGCGGCTCGATCGCGTTGATATATGCCGGAGGCGCCCAACGTCCGGTGCGAGGCGTGATCGCGATGGCGCCGCACGTCATGGTCGAGGATATTTCGATCTCTAGCATCGAGGCAGCCAAGGCCGCCTTCGAGACGACCGACTTGCGCGAGAAACTCAGCCCCCATCATTCTCATCCGGACTCGGCGTTTTGGGGTTGGAACGATATCTGGCTCCTTCCGGAATTTCGTACGTGGAATATCGAGGAGTATCTTCCGCGCATCGCCTGCCCCGTGCTGGCGATCCAGGGCGAGGAGGACGAATACGGCACCATGCACCAGATCGAGCGCGTCCAAGAAGTCGCGCCCGACGTGCGATTACTCAAGCTCAAGAACTGCCGTCATTCGCCGCATCGGGATCAGCCGGAGGCGGTGATTCAGGCGGCAACGGAATTTATCGGCGGGTTGGACCTCTAGTTGCGTGGCAAAATTGGGGAATCGCCATGCCAGCTATCAAGAAAATCCTGTTCCCGGTGGATTTTTCGGACCGCTGCCGGGGAGCGGCGCGGTATGTGGAAGCGCTCGCGGGACGGTTCGAAGCGGAATTGATGCTGCTTCACGCGGTGGTCGGCGGAACGAACGTCCTCGCCGAGGAGGTCCAGCCGTCCAGGCAGGCGGAGTTGGACGCGTTTCTGGCCGATGAATTGAAGTACTTCACCACCCGCAGGGTGTGCGTGGTGGGAGATCCGGCGGCCAAGATCGTCGAGACCGCGCGCTCCTGGGGCGCCGGTCTGGTGATGATGCCGACCCATGGACTCGGCCTGTTCCGCCGCCTGCTGCTGGGTTCGGTCACGGCGAAGGTGCTGCACGATCTGGACTGTCCGATCTGGACCGGAATCCATTCCGAAGAAGCGCCGCCGCTCGCGAAGATCACGTGCCGGAGGGTGCTGTGCGCGCTAGACCTGGGAGAGCGAAGCCGGCACGTGCTGGAATGGGCCGCCGCCCTGGCGGGCGAGTATCAGGCCAGCCTGGAGATCGTGCACGCGGGCTCTTCAGTGGACGTGGCGTCTCAAACCGTGGTGCTGGATCAAGGGATGGTTGCGGCTTTCGCGGCGGAGGTGACTAGACGCATCGCCGCCATTCAGGAAGCGGCTGACACGAACGCCGCGGTCTTCGTCAAAGGGGGAGAACCGGCCAAAGTGGTGGCTTGCGCTGCAAAGGAGTTTCACGCCGATCTTTTGGTGATCGGGCGCCACGGCGGGGCGGGCCTGCCGGGATTGTTGCGTCACAACGCCTACGCCATCCTCCGCGAGTCGCCGTGCCCGGTGATCAGCATTTAGGAGGTCACCATAGAAGCGTGCCCACACCCTGACTTGACCCATGAGCAGGGGCAAAACACCCACGCCAAAGCATCGGGGCTTCTACTATCTCGCTGTGCAGGGCGTGGGGTTCCAGCCGGCCGCGTCGGCCTGCTTCCGGAAGTGGGTGCTGGTGATGAAGGGCAGGTTCAAATACTGCGGGTCCTCGACGATGGCCGTCACGATCAACCAGGAGTCGCCGTTGGGCTCCACGGTGCGGCTGTAGTACTCGGTTAGCACGGCGCTGCCGCTATAGGGGACGCCGTTTTTGCGCAGATATCCGGGGCGCATGTGCGTGGTGGTCACTTTCAAGGAACCGCCGCGATTTTGGCGCTCTTGCAGCGCGGGCGGTCCGGCGGCTCCCGCTGCCGCAGAGGCTCGTCCGACTCCCGACCCTTCCCACTTCGCGACGGAATACCCTTGCAGTTGCGGTTCCCCGCCCTGCGGGGGCTGCCCGCCGAAATGGAACAGCCGCGTCTGCGTGCCGGCGTCGGTCTCGATCTTCAGAGTGTTGTCATTGTCCCAGATGATGTGCAGCCGCCCCGGCACGCGCATGATCGCGGCTGCGCCGAAGGACTTGCACTGGTCGCCGGCGGCCTCGTCCTTGGCCGGATCCCAGGCGTCGGCCACCTTGCGGGCTTCGGCGTTCAGAGGAACGCTCGCATAGTCGCCCTTGGCCGGCGTCACCATGCGGTAGCGCCAGTCCTCGGTAACGATGGACACCCAGTAGCCGGTGATATCAATGGGCGCATCGGCTTTGCCGCTGCTCTGGCCGAGGACCGGAACACCGGCCAGTGTCGCCAGCAGTAGCAGCACGGCGTTCGTCATATCGCGACTCCTTAAGAATACATCACGGCAGCGCGAACGCCACCAGCGATTCGTTCCGGTTCATGTTCGGATTGTCGAGAACGTCGCCGCCAGCGGCGATCGGAGGGGATGGGACGATCAATTTCAAGCGTTCCCCGCGACGGCGTTGGACGAACCCTAACCAGAATTTCCACCCGAATTTCCAGAATTTTGAGAATTTTCATCTTGACGTTTCGGTGCATATTGTGTATACTTTCCGCACCCGGAAGCCAGAATGGAAATTCTGGCTTAGAATACGGCGAGACGTTTCCGGGACCGAAAAACGAGGAGAACCACGTGAAACAGAGAAATTGTGCGATCCTTTTCGCCTGCCTCCTAGTTGCCGTTGCAGTCCTGTTCAACGGTCGAGGGCCAGCGCCGAAGGTAGCCGCGTCCACTCTGAAAGCAGGAGGGGGCACGTCCCCGCGCGTCATCCACGATTACGGAAATCTGCCGCTGAGGTTTGAAGCCAACCAGGGCCAAACCGACTCTCAAGTGAAATTCCTGTCCCGGGGCATCGGCTACACATTTTTCTTGACATCCGCAGAATCGGTCTTGGTTTTGTCGAAGTCCACTCCTGCTGAAGGGAAGCGGCAACTCAATTGGCGGCAACCCGATATCTTCGGTCCCGCCGTCAAGCCCGATTCAAGCGCGCCCGCCGTCGTTCGCATGACACTGGCTGGCGCCAATCCTCACGCCGGCATTGAAGGGCTGGGGGAACTACCCGGCGCGAGCAACTATCTCATCGGCAACGATCCCGCGAAGTGGCGAACGAATGTGTCCAGCTACGCCAAGGTGAAATACCGGGATGTGTATCCGGGAGTGGATCTGATTTATTACGGAAACCAGCGGCAATTGGAGTTTGATCTGGTGGTCGCTCCCGGTGCCGATCCCGGAGCCATCAAGTTAGACCTCCAAGGCGCAGATAAAGTCGAATTAGACGCCCAGGGCGACCTCGTGCTCGAAATTAAGACAGGAGCAGAGCAAGCAATCCGCCTGCGGAAGCCGTCGGTCTATCAGGAGGCGGATGGAGTCCGGCGGGAAGTTCCTGGCAGCTTTGTGCTCCAGGGTACGCATCAGGTTGGCTTCAACGTGGCAGCCCATGATGTGACCAGGCCACTAGTGATTGACCCGGTGCTGGTGTACTCCACCTACCTTGGCGGAAGCAGCAACGATGCTGGCTATGCAATCGCGGTTGATTCTTCCGGCAACGCCTACGTTACCGGAACCACCCGCTCCACCAACTTCCCAACCGCAACTCCAGTACAGCGGGCTAGCGGCGGCTCGATTGACACCTTCGTGGCGAAGCTGAATTCCACCGGCTCGGCTCTGGTTTACTCCACTTACCTGGGCGGCAGTGGGGACGACACGCCATGGGGGATCGCCGTGGACTCCTCTGGCACGGCGTACGTAACCGGGGAAACCACCTCCAACGACTTCCCCACAGCCAACGCGCTGCAAGCGGCTAACGCGGGGATGCACGATGGTTTTGTAGTCAGGCTGAATTCCACGGGCTCGGCTCTGGTTTATTCTACCTACCTGGGTGGTGGCGATACCGATGGTGGCTACGGCATTGCCGTGGACCCTTCCGGCAACGCCTATGTGACGGGTGCAACTCTCTCGACCAACTTTCCGACAACCGCGGGTGCCCTGCAGCGAATACAAGGAGGTTTCCTAAATGCTTTTGTGGCAAAGTTGAATCCCACCGGTACGACACTTGTTTATTCCACCTACCTCGGTGGCAATGGTGTTGACGCAGCGAACGGCATTGCTGTGGACACATCCGGGAGCGCCTATGTGACTGGCGTAACGATTCTTAGCAACTTCCCAACCTTGAATCCCTTCCAAAGGGCCTCTGGCGGGGGAACTTGCGTAATTGCGGGGTTCACGGTCGTGTGTCCGGATGCTTTCGTAACAAAGCTGAATCCCACAGGCTCGGGCTTCATTTACTCCACCTACCTCGGCGGCAGTGGCGATGACGAAGTGCAGACCATCGCCGTCGATTCTTCCGGCAGTGCCTATGTCACGGGCTATACCCTCTCACGCGATTTCCCAACGGCAAACCCCTTTCAGGCTGCCAACGGCGGCGGACAGGACGTTTTCGTGACAAAGTTGAATTCCACTGGCTCGGCGCTTGTCTATTCCACGTACCTCGGTGGGGGAGGGACGGACCGCGGCTTTGGGATCGCGGTGGACTCCTCCGGCAACGCCTACGTGACCGGTGTTACCGGATCAAGCGCGTTTCCAATACTGAATCCATTGCAATCCACAGGCGGTTTTTTCCTGGGTACTTTTGTCGCAAAATTGACCTCCGCAGGCTCGGCTCTCATTTACTCCACCCCCCTGGCTGACCTTTCCGCCGCTGACTTCTTTGGCGTAGGCCATGCGATCGCCGTGGACTCCTCCGGCAACGCCTACGTGACCGGTGTTACGTCGTCAGACAAGTTCCCGACGGTAAACGCCGTGCAAAGCGTTTTTGGTGGCGGACCCGGCGACGCCTTCGTCGTCAAGATCAGCGACTTGAATCCAATGCCGGCGCCAAACCCAGTGCCGGTACTCAGTTCGTTGTCCCCCTCGAGTACCGCTGCCAGTGGAGCGGCCTTTTCGCTCGGGGTGACCGGCTCCAACTTTATCACCAGTTCCGTGGTGCGCTGGAATGGAAGCGACCGCATGACTACCTACGTCAGCAGCAGCCGGTTAACAGCCTCGATTCCGGCAAGTGACATCGCGACGGCCGGCACGGCGCAAGTGACCGTCTTCAACGCGGCTCCGGCTGGAGGCAGTTCCAACGCCCTGCCGTTTACCATTGCGAGTGGCCCCACCTCTAATTGCCCCCTATCGACTCCATCCATCATGTCGGTCAATTCCCTGAGCGATTACGGAGGGTTCTCGACTTTCGGATCGGGGTCGTGGTTGGAGGTCAAGGGTTCAAACCTGGCAACCAATACGCGCACATGGGCGGGTGGCGACTTCATGGGTGCGAACGCTCCCATCCGCCTGGACGGGTCCAGCCTGTCAATCAACAACAGGGCTGGATTCGTTTACTACATCAGTCCGACGCAGATGAACGTGCAGGCCCCGGCCGATTCCGCGACTGGTCCAGTCCAGATAACCGTCACCAACTGCGCCGGGACCAGCGCTCCGGTCACCATACAAAAGATGGCGAGCGTTCCCGGTATGCTCGCTCCCGCGAGCTTCAATATTGGCGGAAAGCAGTTTCTGGTGGCGCTATTTCAAGATGGCGTTACCTACGTCGGCAACCCGAATCTGATTCCGGGGGTGCCGTTCCGTCCGGCTGCGCCCAGCGACTCAATCACGTCCTATGGAATCGGCTTCGGCGACGTCACGCCGGCCATCGGACCGGGCGCCATCGCCGGGCAGGCAAACAGTATCCCCAATCTGACGATCAGCTTCGGTGAGACGCCGGCAGCGACTACCTACGCTGGTCTCGCGCCGAACAACGTCGGGTTATACCAGTTCAACATCACGGTTCCCGATGTACCCGATGGCGACTACCAGATCAAAATCACTCTGAATGGGGTCCCGCTGGCGCAAACGCTGTATCTAACGGTGCAAAGGTAGCTGAGGCTCTGCCAGAGCAGGCAGCGCGAACACCACCAGCGCCTCATTCCGGTTCATATTCGGATTATCGAGAATATCGCCGCCGGCGGCAATCAGCGCCACATACTGTTTGCCGTCCTTACCTTGATAGGTCATCGGCGTGGCGTGCGCGCTGTACTCGAGCCTGGTTTCCCAGAGCAGTTTGCCGGTTCTCGAATCGAAAGCGCGGAAACGATGGTCCGTGGTTGCCGCGATGAACACCAGCCCGCCCGCGGTCACGATCGGACCGCCCTGGCTTAGCCGGCCGGTGTTTCTCTTGCCCTCCGGCAGCTCATCGGTAACTCCGAGCGTCACCTGCCACGCGATGTCGCCGGTATTCGCATTGACCGCGGCCAGGCGGCCCCACGGCGGCTTTTGGCACAGCCAGCTACTCTCTCCGAGCTGCCGTCCGTCCGCATCGACATGCTTGTCCCAGAAACGCGGCAGAGCCCCGATGACGCTTCTCCGGTCGAAGAACGTGGGCGCGCCTTCCGGCATTTTCTCGATCCAGCCGATGCTGGCTTCATCGTGGGTATTCACGAACACGTATCCCAGCTTCGGATCGGACGCGGTGCCGCCCCAGTCGGTGCCGCCGATGGCTCCAGGGAACAGCACCGTGCTTTTCGGCTGCGTGCCCGGCACGTGATAGAGGTACGGGGTGAAGGGGCCGGCGTTGTAGAGTCCGCCGCTTTTTTCGGCGAGATCGCGGCAGGCCCTTGCGTGCTCAGCAGTGGTGTCCTCGGCGGTGACGATGTCTTCGGGCTTGAAACTGTTTCGCACGAGCGGCGGAGGTTTCAAAGGGAACGGCTGCGTGGGCCAGGACTCTTCGCCCGGCACGTCGGATTTCGGCACGGCCCGCTCTTCGACGCCGAACACAGGCTTGCCGGTCACGCGGTCGAGAAAGAACATCATCCCGATCTTGCCGGTCTGCGCCAGAATCGGAACTTTTTTGCCACTAATGGTCACGTCGATCAGACCAGGGGCGGGAGGCAGATCCATGTCCCACAGGTCGTGATGGACCACCTGGAAATGCCATTTGTATTTGCCGGTGGCGGCGTCGACGGCAACCACCGAATTGGCGAACAGATTCGCGCCCTTTCGATCGCCTCCAAAGTAGTCGCTGGAGGGGCTGCCGAAGGTCATGTAGGCAATGCCGCGCTCCTGGTCGACGGTCATGGAGAATCCCCAGTTGTTGGCGCCGGAGCGGTTCTTCCAACTGTCGCCTTCCCAGGTTTCGTGACCCGTTTCGCCCGGCTGCGGCACCGAGTGAAACTCCCACACCTTGGCTCCCGTGCGCGCGTCATAGGCGCGCGAGTTGCCTTGCGGACCCGTCGCGGGAGCCTCCTGCACGTTCGCTCCCACCAGAAGAAGATTCTTGTAGACCGTCGCGGCGGAATTGTAGGGAACGGTCATTTCCACCACGCCCTCATTGCCGAATCCGGGCACCAGCCGGCCGGTCTTGGCATTCAGCGCGATCAGCTTGCTTCCGGCCGTGGCAAGGATTCTCGGCGGAGTGTCCTTGTCGCCCGGCCAGTAGGCCACGCCGCGTTTCGATAGCAGGCGGTTGTTCGAATCGTAGCGCCAGATCTCCTTGCCCGTTTCCGGCTCGAGCGCGACGACGCTCTCCTCGACCGGCAGGTACATCACGCCGCTCACCACGATGGGCGTGACTTCGGAGAAACCGCCCACGCGATGCGCCACCTCGCTCGCCGGGTCCTTGCGCAGGCGATAGGACCAGGCCCTGGTGAGCCGGGCGACGTTGCGCGTGTTGATCTGCGTCAGCGGAGAATAGCGGGTGCCGGCGAGGTCGTGGTTGAACGTCGGCCATTCATTGGCGGATTGCGCGAGAAGCGCGGGCAGCATGGCGCCGGTTAGTAGCAGCCGCATGAATCGAGTGTATACTTCCGGTAGCGTTCGCAGGAAACGGCAATCGTCAAAGCCAAAGAAATCATGAGCCGCGGATGAACACCGATTGACGCCGATAAACAACAAGGAACAATCCGCGTTCATCTGTGTTCATCCGCGGCCCAGAGCGTTTTCTCCGGCGTCGAGGAAGCCTAGGTCGCGAGCTGATCCAACCAGGAGGTGGAGCATGAGGCCATCGCGCAGAGCAAGGAGTGTATTTGAGGATCTGGGTTTCAGCCCCGGCTAAGCAGCTCACCTTGAGCTTCGCTCGGCGATGATGACCCGGCTCATCGCTGAAATCGAAGGCCAAGGCCTCACGCAGGCGGAGGCGGCTAAACGCATGGGAATTACGCAGCCGCGCGTGTCAGATCTCATGCGGGGCAAGCTTCATTTGTTCTCCATCGACACCTTGATTGCCTTGCTGTCGAGAATGGGACTACGGGTTGACTTCAAAGTGCGGAAGGTTGCCTAGCCGCGAGTGTATACTTTCTTGTATGCGCTCGATCCGAATCGGGCAGATCGTGCCCAGCTCGAATACCACCATGGAGACGGAGATCCCCGCGATTTTCGCCGCGCGCGAGCGCCTTTTCCCCGAGGATGGCCACGCCACATTCCATTCCAGCCGGATGCGCATGAAGAAGGTGGTGAAGGCGGAGCTGGAGGCGATGGATCGCGACAGTCTGCGCTGCGCCGCCGAGCTCGCCGATTGCGCGGTGGACGTCGCCGGCTATGCCTGCCTGGTGGCGATCATGTCCATGGGGCCGGGCTACCATCGCGAGTCCGAAGCGAAGCTCAGCGAGAAAATGCGCGAGGAGGGATCGCCCGCGCCGGTCATCACTTCCGCAGGCGCGCTGGTCGAGGAGCTGAAGCTCGCCGGCGTCGGCGCGGTGTCGATGGTGACGCCCTACCTTCAGCCGCTCACGGATCTGGTGGTCGCCTACATGGAACAGGAAGGCATTCGGGTGATCGATGCGATTGCGCTGTCGATCCCGGATAACCTGGCGGTGGGCCGGCGCGATCCGATGGCGCTGCTCACCGATATCGAACGCCTGAACACGCGCGGCGCAGATGCGGTGGTGCTTTCGGCGTGCGTGCAGATGCCGTCGCTGGCGGCGATTCCGCTTGCGGAGGAGAAGCTCGGTCTGCCGGTAACATCGGCGGCCGTGTGCACGGCCCGTTCGATGATGCGCGCGCTCAAGCTCCAACCGGTGGCGCCGGACGCGGGGCATTTCCTGGCTGTGGCACAGCCATTCCTGGCCGTATAGATACTTGACTTCAATTCTTGCCTGTGGGCATCCTGGTTTCGATGTTGTTCTTTCTCCTGATGGTGTTGTGGAGCGTCCCTGCGTTTGCCCAAGTCGATTTTTCAGGTGAATGGGCTCCCCGCTTTTACGAAGATGCGCCGGAGCGCGGACCGGGCCCGGAACTGGGCGACTACCTCGGGCTTCCCATCAACGCCGCCGCCCGCATGCGCGCGGAAACCTGGGAGGCATCCCTGCTGACGCTGCCTGAATGGCAGTGCCGGCCTCACGGAGGCGACTACATCTGGCGCGGTCCGTCGAATTTGAAAATCTGGAAGGAAATCGATCGGGTCACTCGCGAACTCAGCGCGTATCATTTTGAATGGCTGCGCTCCATCGACAACCCGGTTTACATGGACGGGCGCCCGCATCCGCCCGACTACGCGGCGCACACATGGGGCGGCTTCGCCACCGGCAAGTGGGAAGGCGACATGCTGACGGTCAACGTCACCCACCTCAAGGAAAGCTATGTGCGGCGCAACGGCATTCCGCGCAGCGACCTGGCCACCGTCACCGAGCACCTGGTCCGCCACGGCGACTGGCTGACAGTCACCGTCATCACCAACGATCCGGTCTATCTAAGCGAGCCCTTCATCCGCACTACCGACTATCAACTGAATCTGCACCAGAACATTCCGCCATATCCATGTGAAGCCGTGGATGAAGTGGATCGGCCCAAGGGGGCGATCCCGCACAAACTCCCGGGCACGAACCAGGACATCAAGGAGTTCACCGTTCGTTACGGGATTCCCGAGGACGTGGCGAAGGGCGGCGCGGAAACCATGTATCCGGAATATCGGAAAAAGTTGAAGGGCGTGGTGTCGAAGTTTCCGGCGCAGGCCGGAGGGGGCGAGCCATGACACGAAACCTCGCATTCCTGTTTTTGGCGGCGGCGGCGGCGCTGCCGGCGTTTGCCCAGGTGGATCTTTCCGGAGAGTGGGCTGTCCGATTCTATGAAGACGCGCCCGATCGCGGGCCGGGTCCGGAAGTGGGCGATTACCTCGGGCTTCCCATCAATGCCGCTGCCCGCATGCGCGGCCACACCTGGGAGGCGGCTCAGTGGACCATGCCCGAGTACCAATGCCGGCCGCACGGCCCCGACTACATGTGGCGCAGCCTTTCCGAGTTGAGGATCGGCAAGGAAATCGATCCGGTGACGCGGGAACTCCGCGCCTACCACTTCGAGTGGCTGCGTTCGATCGACAATCCGATTTACATGGACGGGCGTCCGCACCCTCCCGAGTATGCCGCGCACACCTGGGGCGGCTTCGCCACGGGCAAGTGGGAAGGCGATATGCTCACCGTCTCGATCACGCACTTGAAGGAGAGCTACATCAAGCGCAATGGCGTTCCGCGCAGCGATCTGGCTACGGTGACCGAGCACCTGGTGCGGCACGGCGATTGGCTGACCGTCACCGCTATCATCTACGACCCGGTCTATCTGACCGAGCCGTTCATCCAGACCACCGATTTTCAGTTCGACCCGCACCAGTCGCTTGCCTCCTATGGCTGCGAGGTCGCCAACGAGGTGGAGCGGCCCAAGGGTGTTGTGCCGCACAAATTGCCGGGGACCAACACGGACATCAAGGAGTTTTCGATTCACTACGGGATTCCGGAAGAGATCGCCGCGGGCGGTGCGGAACAAATGTATCCCGAGTACCGCAAGAAATTGAAGGGCGTCACGGCGAAGTATCCGGGCCCGGCGAGGTGAGGGAGGAATCCATGCGTCTTACCACGATCGCTTTGCTGGCGGCGGCCTTCGCCTGTGCACAACAGAACCAGAGCGCCGCCAATGCCGAGATTCAGGCGCTGAAGGTGCGCGGCAATCTGTATATGCTGGTCGGCGCCGGCGGCAACATCACGGTGTCGGTGACCAACGGCGGCGTGGTCATGGTGGACACGGGCCTCGCGCAGAATAGCGACAAGGTTCTGGCGGCCGTCAAGAAGATCACCGATCAGCCGGTCCGCTACATCATCAATACGCACATTCACGCCGATCATATGGGCGGCAACGAGAAGATCGCCTCCTCGGGCAGCACGCTCGCGGGCGGCAATTTTGCAAGCACCATCGGAGATGCGTCGGTGGGCGCCGAGGTCTACTCCCACGAGAACGTCCTCATCCGGCTGACCAAGCCGGCCGCGGGGCAGGCTCCCACGCCGTTCCGCGCGCTGCCGACCGATACCTATCACGGCGCCGAGATGCGGCTCAGCGGTTTATTTCACGGCGAGCCGATCCGGATCATTCACCAGCCGGCCGCGCACACCGACGGCGACAGCATCGTCGTGTTCACGCGCACGGATGTGATCAGCACGGGCGATCTGCTTACCACCACCGGCTATCCATTCGTGGATTTGCAAAGAGGCGGCAATATTCAGGGGATCATCGACGGACTGAACCGGCTCCTGGATCTGGCCCTCCCCGACTTCCGCTCGGAAGGCGGAACCATGATCATCCCCGGCCACGGGCGGCTGTGCGACATGGCCGATGTCGCTTACTACCGCGACATGGTGACCATCCTTCGCGACCGCATCGAGGATCAGGTCAAGAAGGGCAGGACCCTGGCGCAGATCAAAGACGCCAAGCTGACGCTGGATTACGACGGACGCTACGGGAACCCCGATCGGTTTATCGAAGGGGTTTATCGGAGCCTCGGCGGGAAATAACATGCGGCGCGGCATATTGTTATTCCTGACTGCGCCCGCGTTGATGTTCGGGCAGGGCCGCGGGGCGGCGGAGGTTTTTCGACCCGCGCAAGCCCTCGCGCCGATCGATCTCACCGGTTATTGGGTGTCCATCGTCACCGAAGACTGGCGCTTCCGCATGCTGACTCCGGCCAAGGGCGACTACGCCAGCGTGCCCCTCAACGCCGAGGCCCGCAAGGTGGCCGACGCCTGGGACCCGGCCAAGGACGAGGCGGCCGGCGAGCAGTGCAAGTCCTACGGCGCGCCCGCGATCATGCGCGTGCCCGGGCGCCTGCACATCACCTGGGACAACGAGAACACCCTGAAGATCGAGACCGACTCGGGTATGCAGACTCGCCTGCTGCATTTCGGGGCGCTGATTGTGAACGGACCGACCACCCTGCAAGGAGTTTCCATCGCGCAGTGGGAATATGCGGGAGGGCGCGCGCCGCGGCAAGGCGAACCGATGCGCGGCGGCGATCTGAAAGTCGTGACCACGCACATGCGCCCTGGGTACCTGCGCAAGAACGGCGTCCCCTATAGCGGCAACGCGCTGCTGACCGAGTATTACCATCGCACGACGGAGCCCAATGGCGACAACTGGCTCATCGTGACGACGCTAGTCGAGGACCCGCAGTATTTGAACCAGCCTTTCCAGACCAGCACGCATTTCCGGAAACAAGCCGACGCCTCCGGGTGGGAGCCGGCGCCCTGCTCGGCGAGATGATGGTGGCGCCGGCCAGACCGCTCCCTCGCGTGCCCAGAGGGCACCCAGGCTCGGAAGCAGGGGCGGCAGGTTTGGGGGTTAAAATGGGTTCGTTTTGCGGGGCATCAGCAGTTTTGCTTTCTTCGGGTTGGACCTCCTCGATGGGTTCGTTTGGTAATTCTAGCCGCAATGCACGGAGCCGTTCGAATTCCTCGACCGCGCGGCGGTACTGGCGTTCGGCTTGCGCCTGATAGCGGAGAAACAGGGACCAGGTGTTGGACTGCCGGGCCATGCGGTGGAAACCTTCGCCCAAGGCGAAGTTGCGGTTCTGAGCGCGGGTGATTTCGATATCGCCTTCGCCGGCGAGGTCCTCAGTCATGGGGATGATGGGCTCGCCGCCGCGGTCGAGGGCCTGGTTGAGGCAGGTGGTGAACAGGCCGGACTCGAGGCGGGCGGCGCGGAGGAGAGCCTGCTGCGCGAGGGCGATGCGCTCCAGGGCGAACAGTTCCTGGGAGTTGACGGGCTGGTAGAGAGCGGTGAGGTCGGCGGTGAGATGGGCGACCTCGTTCAGATCTTCCAGGCGGACGACGGCAAAAGTGGAGGCGGTGAAGCCGTGCAAACGGGCATTTTGAGCGGAGCGGGCCTTGCCTTCCGGGGTGCGCGGGCCGGTGGCTTTGGCGGCGTTGGCGCGATTGGCGGCGCGTTGTTTTTCGGAGATGGGCGAGCGGGGCACGAGTGGGGTCCTCCGAATTCAGAGGTCGCACGAGGCGGGGGGCGTGCGGGCGATTGGGCGGGTTAAGTGGCGGGCAAGAAGGACTTATCTTGTTGGAGGCGGGGTGATGGGGAGTCGGGATTGGGAGCTTGCGGGTTGCAGCACTTCTACGGGAAGGCGATGATACGACCAAGTGGACGTAACGCCGGATCGGAAGCTAGCGTTTACGGCTCACGATACATCAGCACGTCGAGCAATGCGACCCGTCCATGCCAGCAACGCTCTGCAAGTTTTCCTTGAGGTTTAGGCCCACGCGCCCAGGGCCGCTGCATTATCCACTTGGCGGCCTCCCAGTAACCATCCCACGTTCGCAGCGAACTCTGTGAAAGGCCGAAACTAGTTGCGATCTCGGGGACACTTCCACTGTTGGCCGAAAAGAAGGCGTCTGGCCTCCACATGCAGAGCAGGCGGGATGCGGTGCCCGTAGCTGCGTTCTGGAACGCAGCCGAATACACGGTTTCAAACTCAATCCAATGTCGGGCTTCCACAGGCCCTTCGCGAGGAATACGCCGCAGGGCTCGATCAATAGGTGCAGGATCACTGATGACGGCGTGGAGGAAGTGGCCGAGGCCTACCGTTCCAAACAAGGCGGAATCCACGCCCGGTTCCTTGGCCGTACTGGCAACAAGCCGCCGGTCTTGCACGGGCATCCGTTCGAGGGACCACTAAGCGATGGACCATCGTTTCCGAACGCGCTCAAGAAAATCTAGCCAGTCAGTGAGCGCATATTTCGTCGAGGGATTTCCAGCCTTCAGCAGCTCAAAGTATTCTGCGAACGACCACTCTCCCAGGCCTTGCATCTTTGTGCCGTTACGAGGCGAACCTGCGCTTCTGGTTTGGATGCTCTTGGCGAAGTTCTGCTTTTTCTGCCACGCCGTGCGATATGCGGCTAGCCACCGGGTCCATACCATCCCGTGAGGCTTTGTGGCTTCTTTATGCCGCGCCTGAATATAGGTCGCAGCGTCAGCGATCGGGCCCGTTTCGCTACCGTGCAGCAGGACATTGGCCTCTCGGTTTTTTTCAAAACCGCCGCCAGTCAGATTGGAGCTCCCAATAAGAAGGTGGACCTCTGCACCGACTCGGAACAAGTAAAGCTTCGGGTGAAAGACCTCAGTCGTATCTAGAACCACCCTAAATCCTGGCTGCCCTTGCCATCTCTCAAGAAAGTTGGGATTGGTGTTACGGAGCGCACAGCCGACAACCAGTTTGCTCACCTTTGTCCGCATTCTCCATAGAAGGTCCTGCATTCCTTCCTCTGGTTTGCCCGCCCAAGCTACGGCAATCTCAATGTCGTCCGCGCGGTTCACCAATTCCGCGAAGCGTCCGCTCAGAACGCTCGTGTCTGCAAAGAATTCGACGAGCATCTACCTGCGCTCCCTTTGATTGCGCGGCTTACAATGCGCTCCTTCATTTTCCCACAACATTTCTTAACCATCCTGTTTTCTTAGATGGTAAAACAAGGATCTCGTCTGTGATGGTGCACTCCCACTTGGACGGGAAACGCCCTATTCGTAGAAGTGCCCAAGGCAGCCCAACGTGCTGACCAAGCCGTGGGTCATCCATACGAACCTGATGTTGCGGGAAGGTACTCGCCTTCAGGAGTACGTTAAGGGCGGCGCGAATTTCAGGCGGCCCTGAAAACCCCGCCCTCACGGGCGGGGCTGGGTGCGCGGTTGTGCTATAAAAATGACCATGAGCAAGTTTCTCGCGATCATGCCGCTTCTGGCCATTCCTGCCGCGGCGCAGACGGGACAGCCGCCTGCCGCCAATCCGTTGTCCACGTGGCTTCGCGGCGCCTACACCAACAACCACAACACCATCCTAAGAGCCGCGGAGAGGATGCCGGAGGAGTTTTACGGCCAGCGCCCCGGCGCGCAGGAGGAAGTGCGCACGTTCGGCCAGCAGGTCGGCCACCTTGCCAACTACAACTACATGTGGTGCGCGCAGGCCAAGGGCGAAAAAAATCCCAGCCCCGGCAACAATGAGAAGCTCGCCACCAAGGCCGAGTTCATCAAGGCCGCGACCGACGCCTTTACTTACTGCGATGGCGTGTATGCGGCGCTCACGGACGCCTCCGGCGCCGAGACCATCGACATCACTCAGGAAAGCGGCCGGCAGACGCGGAATCTGCGCATGGCGCTGCTGATCGTGAATTACGGCCATAACAACGAGATCTACGGGAGCATGGTCACCACTCTGCGGATGAAGAACATCGTCCCGCCGGCTTCCGAACCCCGGCCGCAACAGAAGAAGTGACCATGCTAACCCGACGCAAGCTGTTACAACGCGCGGCCTGGATGGCGGCCGCCGGCGCGTCCGCGCAAGACGTGAGCCCGGTGATGGCCAAGCTCAGCACGTATATGAGCGAGGCCCGCAACCGCGCGCTGCCGGACAAGGCGTTGCAGGAGACAAAGCACCACATCCTCGACACCATCGCGGCCATGGTTTCGGGGTCCGAGTTGCCTCCAGGACGCCTGGCGCTCCGGTTTGCCCGCGCCTACGGCGGCGAAAAGATTGCGACGGTAGTGGCCTCGCAGATCCTGTGCGGGCCCATCGAGGCGGCGATCGCGAACGGGGAGCTGGCTCATTCCGACGAGACCGACGACGATTACTCGGGAGGCGGAGCGCATCCAGGCAGTGCGGTGGTGCCGGCTGCGCTGGCGCTAGGGGAGCAGGTGGGCATCAGCGGGACGCACTTCATGCGGGCCGTGGCGCTCGGCTACGACATCGGAATGCGCGCCATGAAGACCGTCGGGGCCGGCGTGAAAGATACTCACCCGCTGGTGGGAACCTTCGGCGCGACGGCCGCGGCCGGATGCGTGATGAGTTTCAATCCCCAGCAGATGCGCTGGCTGCTCGATTACGCCGCGCAGCAGGCGGGGGCGGGCATCGGCTCGTGGCGGCGCGATACCGAGCATATCGAGAAGGGTTTCGTGTTCGGTGGAATGGGGGCGCGCAACGGCGTTAACGCCGCGCTGATGGTTCAGTCGGGCTGGACCGGGGTCAACGATATCCTCGCCGGGCCGGACAATTTCGTCGAATCCTACGCTCCCAAGGGCAATCC
This sequence comes from Bryobacteraceae bacterium, assembly GCA_041486445.1. Lineage (GTDB taxonomy): Bacteria > Acidobacteriota > Terriglobia > Bryobacterales > Bryobacteraceae > Palsa-187. The sequence continues at coordinate 11,971 of JBGPLI010000046.1, read as the reverse complement.
AGCGGGGCTGACCGAGCAGCTCGGCGAGCGCTATGAAGTGACGCTGACCACGCTCAAGAAATGGACCACGGGAGGGCCCATCCAGTCGCCGCTGGATGCGATGGAAAACTTGCGGAAGCGGCGCCCGTTCGAGGCGGACCAGGTGCGGCAGGTGGTGGTGCGCGCCGCCACCAGCGCGGCCTTCACGGTGAACAACCGCGAGATGCCGGATATCTGTCTTCAGCACCTGATCGCGGTGATGCTGATCGACAAGACCGTCAGCTTCCGCGCGGCGCACGATAAGCCGCGCATGCAGGACCCGGTGGTGCTCCGCGAGCGCGCCAAGGTGCAGCTCATCTCCGACGAGGAACTCGAGCGCCTGATCCCGGTGCGAGTGGCGATCGTCGAAGTGACGCTGGCGGACGGGACGCGTCTGAGCGAGCGCGTCGAGGCCGTGCGCGGGACTCCCGAGAACCCCATGACCCGCGAAGAGGTGGTCGCGAAAGCGCGCGACTTGATGACTCCCGTGCTGGGCGCCGCCTCGAGCGCGAGCTTGATCGAGCGCGTGCTGGGGCTCGAGAACGTGAAGGACGTCCGGGAGCTGCGGCCGTTACTTCAGCGCGCCTGATTCTTCCACAATCCAGATCAAGCGTTTATTATGCGCAGACGAGTGGAGGATTCCTTTTTGAGCTTTGCCACCGCAAGGATCATTGCGTTTTTCTTTGTCCTTGGCATAGCCGTCCCGGTCACTCTTCTGATAGTTGCTTCATGTTGTATTCAGCCCGCTACCTCGGGGTTCGCCCTGCGAGCTCTTCAATGGGCGAACAAAGGGCTCTGGCCAACCTCATCGCTTGTTCCGGCGTTGTACGGCGGGCCAATCGATTCAACTGCGTACCATTTGAAGTGGATAACCGCAATTTTCTCGAATGGGGTTTTGTACGTCCTTGGAGCTCTCTTTGGCCGGCTTTTGATGCTACTGTTTCGGCTTCGGCATACGTGTCGCACTGATGGCGACGCCCGGACTTGAGGTGTCGAGACGAGTTTCGACACGGCACGCACGAGTGCGTACGCCCCACAGACGAATTCGAGGGAGCTCCCTGAGCCGCTTTAGCACCTCGCGGCCGAGGTTCCGTTTCTTAACCCGCAACGGAGAGGGACCAGTTATGTACCGGCTCACACCCATCGCACGCAGACCCGCAACAGTTTATCTAGAAAACTGCCCTTGGTCGGTTCGGCCCTCCGATGAGAGAGCGCGTCAACTCCTTGCTGCTTTCACGGTAAGGGATGGAGAAAAGGATCGCGCGTGAGCTCAAGCGCGAAGTGGCAGAGGCGCAAGGGGAAATAAGCACGGATTCGCTCGCTACTACTCGCGGGGCACGGAGAAGGCGGTTAGATACTGATCACCGGACAGGGCGCCTGGCGGATGATCGCATACGCGTTGCTCCGCAAGGCTCCGAACGCTTTTGCGGCCGCTCCCCTTCCGGTGACGATCAGATCCGCCTGCGTTTCCAGGGCCACCTGATGCGCCACCGCGCCAACGCTGCCTCCCCGCAAGCGGATCTCGAGCGCAGTCCCGGCTTCGGCCTGAATTTTGGCCAGGCGCCCGCGCGCGGCGTTCAAGAGAAATTCGTACATGCTCGGGTCGCTCTCATGGGTGAACACCCCTTCGGCGCCCGCCACGGCATGGACCAGCAGCAGCTCCATGCCCTGGGACTGCGCGAATTCCGAGGCCCATTTGAGTACGGGTGCGTCTTTCCCGTCGATGTCGTCGACCGCGCACAGCATTTTTTCCCATCGGTCCGGTGCGTGCGAGGTCATCTCTTCGGCATGAACGCCGGTCCACACCGGGCATCGGGCGTCGTGCAGCACCTTGGCGGTGACCGAACCCAGTAGCAAAGCGCGAAACGGGCCGTAGCCGTGGGTCGGCAACATGATCAGGTCGATCTCGCGGCCGTGGGCGTAGTTGACGATGGCCTGCGCGGCGTCGCCTTCCGCCAGTTCCACAACCACGCGCGTACCGGCGAATTCCTGCGCGGCGAATTGTTCGAGCGCGACTCTGCGTTCCATCCGGAGCGGATCGATCGCGGGCATCCCGTGGGGAATCTCGACGGCGTGCAGCACGACCACCTCGGCATCAAACCGCCTCGCCATCGCCTTGACGAATGGCACGACGGCCCGGCTTTGGGCCGAGAAATCGACGGGGGACAGAATCCGCCTGAAGTGGATCATCGGTCTCCTCGATCAAAGACGCGCGAGACCAGGGCAGCAACAGCGATCACCACGAGACAGCCAATCACGTTGTACCAGAGGTAGGAGATCCTGGTGAACAGGTACGCGGCGAAGATCGCCGCCTCCCCGGCGAGCACGCCGAAGAAGGCGCCGTTCGGCCCCACTTTCTTAAATAAGAAGGCCAGCACGAAGACCCCAAGCATGCCCCCGTAGAACAGCGATCCGACGATATTCACGGCTTCAATCAGCGCGCCGAAGCTTCTGCCGTACTGTGCGAAGCCCACTGCGTACACGCCCCAGAAAATCGTCGCCAGGCGCGACGCCGTCAGATAGTGATGATCGGAGGCGTCCTTGCGAATGTGTCTTTGATACAGGTCGATGACGGAAACCGCGGCGAGGGAATTGATCTCGCCTGAGGTGGAAGACATCGCGGCTGTGAAAATCACCGCGATGATGAGTCCCACGGCGCCCGCAGGCAGGTACGTAGTTACAAACGACAGGAAGATGTAATTGGTGTCGTGGAAATCGCCTCCCACGAGCTTTTCACCGGCGGCATGCGCCTCGTTTACCTCGTTCTGAGCAGTTTGGTAGCGAGACCGGCTGGCTTGCTCCGCTGCCGGATCGCCGGAGCGTTGTGCCTCAAGATACTGGATCGCCGCTTGCTTACGCTCTTCGAACGCCCGCTGATGACGTTGTTCGATGGCTGGGAATCGGGGATCGCTCCGGACCCCGTTCAGTTCCACCGGCTGGAACAGCAGGGGAGGCTTCTCGAAGACAAAAAAGACAAACACCATGGCGCCGATGAAGAGGATGAAGAACTGCATCGGAATCTTCGCCGCCGCGTTGAAGAGCAGGCTCAGCCGGCTCTGCGCAATCGATTTTCCGGTGAGATACCGCTGCACTTGCGATTGATCGCAGCCGAAGTAAGCCAGAGCCAGAAACATTCCCCCAATCAGGCCGCTCCAGAGGTTGTAGCGGTCGTTCCAATCAAAGTGCGTGGTCACGGCATTCAGCCTTCCGGCGGCGCCGGCGAGCGAAAGAGCATTCGCCCATGAAATATCGCGAGGCAACAGATGAACCGCCATGAACAGCGCCAGGACCAGCGCGCAGGAGATGAGCAGCATCTGCTGCACGTCGGACCACGTGACCGCCTTGTTGCCTCCGAAGGAGGTGTAGATGACGATGAGGACACCCATGAGTACCGCGGTCCACCGGTCTGGCCACCCCAGGATTACCGACAGGACCACGGAGGGGGCATACAGGGACAACCCCGCGGCCAGGCCTCGCTGAATCAGAAAGATCGCCGTCACCAGGGCGCGTGTTTTCGAATCGAATCGCTGCTCGAGGTACTCATATGCCGTGTAAACATTGGCCCGGTGAAAAATCGGGACCGCGATGGCGGAAAGAATCACCATGGCGAGCGGAAGTCCGAAGTAGAACTGCACGAACCGCATCCCGTCGGTGTAACTCTGGCCGGTGGTGGAGATGAAGGTGACGGCGCTGGCCTGGGTGGCCATGATCGAGAGGCCCATTGCGTACCAGGGCATCGACTTACCGGCTAACAGGTAGTTCTTCACCGTATCGCTGCCGCGGCCGCGATACATGCCATAGGCAACGATGAAAGCCAGCCACGCGAACATGACCAGCCAGTCGAGCGGCCTCATCGCGGCTGATCAGATCCCATCAGTTTCGTATGTAAGGGCAGCTTACTTTCGCTCCGGATTCGCGCTGGCGGGGCTGCGCAAGGAGCTGTCGACGTCCTTCAGACCCTCGTGGCAGGCTTCTTCCCAGTGTTCGTAGTTCTCATCGCCGGACCTCAGGGCTCCCTCGTCAAAAACGCCGCGTTTCAAGTCGAGGCCGAACGTCCAGGGCCGGGTGTATACCGAGGGGTCGTCGAAGACGGCTTCGTACCGGGCGCGGTTCGCGTCCAGGAACGTAAAACGCTCGACAATGTGCACCTTGTCGCTGGCGAAATCGCCCGATCTGCTCAGGCGGCCCTTGGAATTGCTGTTGGCCACATCCACGACAAGCGTATTGCCCTCCCAGTGGCCCCGCGAGTCCCCCATCCAGAGCTTGATGTTGGCTGAGGCGTGAGGGCGTCCGTCCACGGGAATGACCCGATTGGAGTGGCCTCCCTCGTGGACGAAAACGACGTAGCCGTCGTATTGGAGCAGGTGAATGTCGTGCCAGGTGATTTGGCGGACCGCGCCAAGGGGCAGGCAGAGCTGCTGCGGATCGATAAATTCGGGGCTCGTCGGTTCGGCGAAGTTAGCCACGAAATGCTTCTGTTTTTCCCTTGCCCAAGGCTGATACGGAACATCGCCGTCCGTCGTATCGATGACCCGGCTCGGCGCTTTCGGCCGCGCCGGGCGGTCAGGAAACTCGTCGACACAGCCGGGCCCGCTTCTGGGGTTGCTCAAGCAACCCATTCCGTACACGATGGTGACCCAAAACCCCTGCACATCCGGCTGGCCATCCGGCCGGCGCGCGCCCGTCCACGGGGCGGGTTTCGGCGCTTGAGCGGCGGCAGGCACGATCCATAGACACAAGGCGGCGGTGACGACAGCGAGAAGTCGCATCATTTCTCCTCTTCCACGGGCAGCGGGTAATATTTTTCGCGGTCGAAACCGTAGCATTCGTAATCGAAGAGCTGAACGTCTTTTTCCTTGCGGCGATACAGGAGCATGTTGATGTTCCAGGGCCGGGTGAACACCTTGGGGTCCTCAATCGTCGCCTGGTAATTGATGTGGTCGGGACCGGCCAGAGTGTAGCGTTCCACCACGTGCAGCGCTTCGCTGTGGAAGTCGCCCGCGCGGTCAAACCAGGTTCGATCGTTGAAGTGGACGTTATCGACCACCAACGTATCTCCCTCCCAGCGGCCACGAGAGTCTCCCATCCACCACTCGATCGGACCCGCCGGGTGGTCCGAGCCATTCATGTAGATGAAGCGGTTGGCGTGGGCATACTCGTAGAGAATCGTGATCAGGCCGGAACCGGAACCCTGGAAGATCTGAAAAGGATGACCGGAATAGGTGATGCGCGGGACGCCCAGCAGATAACACTTCGCCTCCGGGTCCGCGGTGGCGCGATTCTTGAAGTTCTCCTTCTTCTTCGCCAATGCCCAGGGTTGGTAGGGGATTTCACCGCCCTCCACCACTCCCTGGCCGGCCGGAATGTCCTTCTGCGCGCCGTGGTCTTGCAAGTCGATGTTGGCCGAGTTGAAGACTTGCCAGATCCCGGAGAGGTTGGGTTTGCCGTCGCGAGCGCGCGGCAGGGCGGACTGGCCAAAAACCGGCGCGAGCGTCAGGGCGGCCAGCGCGATCGTCGATACACGCATGATCTTACTGAGGATCAGGGGCGCCGGTGCCGGACGATCCGACCAGCAGATCCCGCCCGTCGGGCAACTTGACGCTACTTCCGTTGATCGAGAGCGAGCCATTCTTGGCCCGATAGCCCTTGACGACCACCTCGAGTCCCTCCGGGAAATCGGTCTTGCGGAGGCCTCGCCGCAACATGGCGTTGGGGGCGCCGAACTCCACGCCCCAATGCACTAGCTTGCCGTCATCATCTTTGACGTCCACATAAATCCAGGCGTGCGGATTCGTCCACTCGATTTTTGTAAGGCTTCCCTTGATGGTGATCGGCTGCTTGGCGTCATATTCAGCCGTAAACGCGTGATGGGCGAACGCTGGCGCGATGGCGAGAAGAACGCCCACGATGATGAACAAGAGCAAGCGGTGTTTCATACCGGAATTCATTATACATCCAATGTGATAGAATCGTGCGCGCGAGGTAGCAATGATGCGCACCCTGACTCTTCTTTTCTGCCTGGGAACCGCCGCTCTGCTTTATGCGCAGTCCGGCACCCTGGATATTTATTGGAGCGACGTGGAGGGCGGCGCCTCCACCCTAATCGTGACGCCTTCGGGCCAGTCGCTGCTGGTGGACGCCGGCAATCCCGCACCCGACGATCGCGACGCCAAGCGCGTGTTTGAAGCCGCCAAGGCCGCCGGCCTGAAGAAAATCGACATGCTGGTGACGACCCACTATCACGGCGACCACGTGGGCGGCGAGCCGGCGCTCTCCAAGATGATCCCGATCGAGAAGTTCTACGATCACGGCGATTCGATCGAGGCCGGGGCGAATCCGAACACCACCAAGCTGTGGGAAGACTACAAGGCCATATCGCAGGGCAAGCGGGCGATCCTTAAGCCCGGCGACAAGATTCCGCTCAACGGCGTGGATATCCGGGTGGTCAGCGCCAACGGAGACGTCCTCGCAAAACCGATCGGCGGCGCCGGTCCGAACGCTCTCTGCAAAGATGTGCAGCACAAGGACGCCGATCCGAGCGAGAACGCGCGTAGCGTGGGATTCCTGCTCACTTACGGGAAATTCAAGTTCCTCGATATCGGCGACCTGACCTGGGAGAAGGAGCTGCTGCTGGCTTGTCCGGCGAACAAGATCGGCAAGGTGACTCTGCTCCAGGCCACCCACCATGGCTTTGTCAACGACATTTCCGGTCCGCCGGCGCTGTATTGGGCGGTGCAGCCGCAGGTGGTGGTGGTGAACAACGGCGCGACCAAGGGGCTCGGCGTCAACGCCTATGAGACGCTGACCAAGATCCAGGGCCTCGAGGGAATCTGGCAAATCCATCGCTCGATTCGCACCGATGCGGCTCACAACACTTCGGAATCGATGATTGCGAACCCGGACGAGCCTCCGGCGGACAAGGGGCTGTGGATCAAGGCGTCGATTTCCAAGGACGGGAAATTCACGCTCACCAACGGCCGGAACAATTTCAGCAAGAGCTACGTGGCGCGGTAGCTGATCAATGACTCGGAGGATAATTTTCTGCATCGCGCTCGCCGGCGCGGCGTCGCTCAGCGTGGGCCCCGCCAGAGGCCAGAGCTACACGTTTCTTCGGATCACCGATGAACGAACACTGCGGCCGGACGGAAAGGGCATTTTTTTCCCGGTCAGCCCGACCATGGAAGGGGACACGGTGGTCTTCAACCAGGGACGATGCTTCGGGTGCATGTCGCTCGATTCCATCTGGGCCGCCAATCTGGTCACCGGCTCCCTCACCAAGCTGGTGGACGTCGGTATGAACATTCCCGGGAGCGCCATGCAGTGGAACTCTTTCGAGAGCGGCGCCGTTCTCCGAAAGGGCGTAGTGGTGTTCATCGGCTACGATGCCAACAACAAACCTGGCCTGTATGCGGTCCCGGCGGCAGGCGGAGCGGTTTTGAGGCTTGCCGACACGTCGACTGCGGTTCCGGGCGCGGGCGTCAATTTCACGAGCTTCGAACCGAGAATGTTTTTCCACGACGGCACGGCGGTGGTTTTCGCGGCGCAGGGGCCGCCGGTGGCGGGCGTCTACTCGATCCGGGTGGACGGAACGGGACTGGCGCGCGTCGCCGATTCGAACACTCCGGTCAACTCGAACACCTGCGACGTGTTCTCGGTTCAAGGATACACGCGTCCCACCGTCAGCAACGGCCTGATCTCTTATTACGGCCAGACCGGTTTCGATGCCAGCAACGGCTACAACGGTCTGTTCCTGGGGCCGCTGGCCAAGACCGTGAACCCGAACTGCGCGCCGTTTCCGACCATCGCGAATTCACTCCAGAACCTGCCTGGCAATTCCAACGCGAGGTTTCACACGCGCTATCACTATGGCTTGCTGGACGGGACGACGCTCTACTACAGCGCGGACGACGCCAATGGCGCGTTCGCCGGAATTTTTTCGGTCCCCGCCGTGGCGTCGCCCGCCGGGGGAAATTCCACCAGGATCGCGGATACCAACACGACGCTCCCGGACTACGGTCCCGTGGTGGGGACCAACAACTTTACGTTCGCTACCGATCAGGGCAACGTGCTGTTTCATTCGTACGACTCGACGTTGAAGAAAACGTCGCTCTTTCTGACGCGGGCGGGAGCAGCGATGGCGCGCATCGTCGGCACGGGCGATCCCGTGAATGGATACACCGTAGTGAGCGTGGATGCTCCGCAGCCGGGTGCGATCAGCGGCACGGACTTCGCGTTCGCATGGTCGCGCAGCGATTTTTATCGCGAGCTGGACGTGGCCCGGCTGGTTTCACCGGCGGTGAAGGTCACGGGAGTATCGAACTCAGCCAGCTACCAGAACGACGCGATCTCTCCGGGCGAGGTCGTGACCGTTTTCGGAACCGGACTGGGGCCGTCGAATCTCGGCTCCGGCTTCGTCGGGGCCGGGTTGGACGCGAACGGCCTGCTGGCGAGCCAGCTCTCTGGCGCGCGCATTCTGTTCAACGGGTTCCCCGCGCCGCTGGTGTACGTGGCGGCCAACGGCGGCGCCCAGGCCAGCGCCATCGTGCCATTTGAAGTAGCTTCGCAGACGACCGCGATGGTCACGGCGGAGTATCAAGGCAGCGTCTCGGCTCCGTTTCCGATAAAGATCGCGGCGGCGACTCCCGGCCTCTATTCCGCCGATAACTCAGGCCACGGCGAGGGAGCGATCCTGAACCCGGATGGCAGCTACAATTCGGCAAGCAACCCTGCGGTCGCCGGTTCGCTGATCACCGTCTTCGGCACGGGCGTGGGGCAGACGAACCCGCCCGGGGTGGACGGGCAAATTTCCTCGGCGACTCCGCCCAAGCCCTCTATGCCCGTTTCGGTCACGATCGGAGGAATCGCTGTCACCGGCGCCGACATCGTATATCAAGGGGACGCGCCGCAGGTGGTCGAAGGGCTGTATCAAATGAATCTGCGCATTCCGGCGGGGCTGCCGTCCGGCGCGGCGCCGGTAGTGCTAACCGTCGGAGGCGCCATGAGCGTGCCGGATCTTACGGTGGCCGTGAAGTAGCGCCTGGCGCCATCGGCATTCCGCGCATTTAGGCAGCAAACGTGCACTCTATGACCGCGAGGTCCGGCAACGGGCTCACGGTCATGCACATAGCATTGCACTTAACAGCCGGCACCCGGAAAATTTTCCATCCCGCATTCCTTCTGGCGCTTCCTCTGGCCGCCTGTGCCCAGCCAGCTCCGGTTCCATCGCCCCAGGATCCTTTAAATCGCGACTCCCCGCAGAGTTCCGTCCATTCGTTCCTCGAAGCCAGTCACGCCCGCAATTATGGACGGGCTTCCAAATACCTCGATCTGCGCAAGCTTCCTGAAGACCAGCGGCGGAAGGACGGGCCGCGGCTCGCCGAAGAATTGGCTCAGATTCTCGATCGAGACGCTGAATTCGAGGTCGCGGCTCTCAGCCGGCAGCCCGGCGGCGACCGGCAAGACGAGCTGCCACCCAATCGAGAACGGATCGAATCGTTCGAGGCCGGCGACCAGAAACTCGAATTGGAGTTGGAGCACGTTACGCTCCGCTCGGGGCTGCCGGTCTGGCTGTTTTCATCGGACAGCCTTGCGCTGATCCCGCGGCTCGCGCAGCTCACCAGCGATTCGCCCGTCGAGAAGCACCTGCCTCGGCCGCTGGTGAGATGGACGCTGCTCGACACCTCCATCTGGCGCTGGATCGCCTTGACCTTACTGGCGGTGGGGCTCATCGTTTTCTCCCGGCTGGTGTCGCTACTGGCGTTATGGCTGGTGGAGGCGATCGCGAAGCGCATCGCGCCCAAGGTTGATCGGACTTCCTTCAGCGCCTTCCTTGGACCGCTGCGTTTACTTGCCTCAGTCGCGCTGTTTCGAGCGGGCATGGCGTGGATCGGCCCTTCGGCCTCGCTTCGCATGCATCTCGACCGATGCCTGGTGCTTCTGTTCTTCCTGGGACTCGCCTGGTTTGGCGCGGGGGTGGTGGATTTGATCCTCAGCCGTATTCGGGTGGCGCTGGTGTCAAAGCATCACACGTTTTCCCATTCCGTGCTGCCGCTGTTCTCCCGCGTGCTGAAGGTGGCGATTCTGCTGCTGACAGTCGCGGCCGTCCTCGGCGAATGGGGTTACAATGCCACGACGATTTTGGCTGGCCTCGGCGTGGGCGGCGTGGCGATCGCGCTGGCGGCCCAGAAGACCATCGAAAATCTTTTCGGCGGCGTCTCGGTGGTCAGCGACAGGCCCGTGAGCGTGGGCGACTACTGCAAGTTCGGCGACCGCGCCGGAACGGTGGAGGATATCGGTTTGCGCTCGACCCGGATTCGAACCGCCGATCGCACGCTGGTGACCGTTCCGAACGCCCAGTTCTCCACCATGACGCTCGAGAACTTCTCTAAACGGGACAAGATGCTGTTCCACCTCACACTGAATCTGCGGCGGGACACGACTTCCGACCAGGTCCGAACCTTGCTCGGTTCCCTGACGAAGATCCTCGCGGAGCACCCGAAGGTGGAGGAGGGGACCCTCCCGGTGCGTTTCATTGGAGTAGGAACTTATTCCCTGGATCTGGAGATCTTCGCGTACGTGCTGACCCGCGATGACGATGCATTCTTAAAGACTCAACAGGATCTGCTTCTTTCGGTCCTCAATGCGGTGGAGGCCGCGGGGACGGCGCTGGCCCTGCCCGTCAGCCACCTGGCGCTGGATAATCTTTCGCCGCATGTCCGGTCAAAATTCCTTGAGGACGTCGAATCCAGTGTCGCTCGCTAATTGCAAGTGGCATACTTGATCGAGCATCTTCGTTTTGGATTCTTCGTGTTCGAGGGGGGAGTTTGACCGGGAAGACAGCCATCGTCACAGGCGCGAGCAAAGGAATCGGACGCGCCGTCGCTATCCGGCTTGCGAAAGAAAGCGCCCGCACCGTGCTGTGCGCCCGCAGCGCGGATCTGCTCAACCAGGCCGCGCGGGAAATTGAGGAGGCTGGAGGCGCGGCCGCCGCCATCGCGCTCGATCTCCGAATCCCCGATGCCCCGGCGCGGCTGGCCGGTTTCGCGCTGGAGAAATTCGGGCGGATCGATATCGTCGTCAACAATGCGGGCGCGACCAAGCGCGGCGAGTTCGCCGAGTTGAGCGAGGAAGACTGGGCGGACGGATTCGCGCTGAAGTTCTTCGGAGCGGTGCGGCTGACGCGCGCCGCCTGGCCGCATCTCAAGGCCAGCTCCGGCTCGGTGGTCAATATCTCTGGCATCGGCGGCCGCACGCCCGGCTCGCAGTTCACCATCGGAGGATCGGTGAACGCCGCCATGCTGTCTTTCACGAAAGCGATGGCCGAAACCGGCATTCGCGACGGCGTGCAGGTCAACGCGATTTGTCCCGGACCCATCCGGACCGCGCGTCTTCAGAAGCGGCTCGATGCCGTGGCCGCCGAGCAAGGGATCGACCTCGTCGCCGCGGAGCGCCATTTTGTCCAGAGCGAGGAAGTCACGCGCGTCGGTGAAGTGGACGACGTCGCCGGACTGGTGGCGTTCATGGTCAGCCCGGCGGGAAGGTTCTTGCAGGGCGCGCTGATCGATATCGACGGCGGCGCGACCAAGACGATCTAGCAGTAGCGGTAATCTAAAGGCAGTGCAAGGCTACAAGAATTATCGATGGATTGTAACGGACCCTGACCTCCTTGGTGGAAAGCTTGCCGTGCGGGGCACTCGCCTTTCCGTTTCCTTTCTGCTCGCCTGCCTGGCCGAGGGCATGACCGCTCACGAGATCCGCGAGACGTACGGCGGCTTTCCCGAGGAAGCCATCGGCGAGATTCTGCACTTGGCGGCCGAACGCCTGGAAGCCCCTGTGGCGGCCGCCTAGGACACATGTGGCTGCTGGACAAGAACGTCCCTATCCAGCTCCTCGGGCTCCTGCAAGACTTTGGCGTTGAGGCGCTAACAGCCGAGGCAAAGGGTTGGGACGGCTT
>JBGPLI010000045.1:0-30497 GCA_041486445.1 Bryobacteraceae bacterium | reverse complement strand
CCATAGACAGGCGCACAAATCAGTACCACTATGGCTACAGAAGACAGTAGCGGCACTGCAGCACAGACCAGCGTAAGGACGACAAATGCTGGAACGCATGAAGCCTTCATCGTGGCTCTCCTCCTGCGTGCAATTCTAGCAGGCTTGATTCGCCTTGAGTCGCTTCAAGGCACCGAGCCGCCGCGAACGACTTGGACAGCCTCCCATCGGGTGAGGAATCGTTCACAACCGCGCGGATTACGGGGAATTGGGCGTAAAGCCCGGACTGAATCGAAAAAATCAAAATCGGGCTCGATACGAAAACCTGCGTGAACGAAGCCTATCACGCGGATGGCGATGGCGGATTCGGGCTCCGTACCGCTCTTACCAGGCGTCGGCGGATCTCGAGATGCACAGGTCCTTCATTTGCCCCGGTGGAGACGTCCGGCTGCTATTTAACCGGATGTCCGGCTCGTATGATGTCGTCTTCCACAACCGTCGACACTCCCGCCTCGCTCATCACTTGACGAAGCATAGCCGACATCGGAGGTGAAGTCCGGATGGTTGTATCGATGACGACACCGTCCGCCATCCGCAAGGGCGTCCATCCGGTCTTGTTCTTTTGATTCCAGATTTCGATCTTGGCGCCCTTATCGATCAGGTATTTGGCAACCAAAGGGAGTTGCTTGTAAGCCGCGCCGTGGATTACGGTCTCTCCTTTTTTGTCAACCCCGTTGATGTCGCCGCCGAGTTCCAGGGCCACTTTCACGGCCTCCATCACTTCGGGTTCCGTCCCGGGGTCCTCTCCCGCGGAATACGTGCCGACTCCCGCCGCCGCCAGTAGCGGCGTGGTGTTGTCCGCATTCGGCAACAGCGGGTCGGCGCCAAGTTCGGCCAGCAGCCGCATCAAGGGAGCATCCGCGGTTCTGGCTGCCATCAAAAAGGGCGTCGCACCAGTCATGTTCAGATCGGTCCGCCCGACATTGCCCTTCCTGGTCATCCGGGCGTTCACATTCGCTCCCTTTGCTACCAGCTTTCTCACGAAGTCGAGACTGGACAAACTTCCGGAGCCCTCCGGAGCGGGGTCGTTGTCGCCCCGGCCGGGTTTGCGTATCCATGTAATCTGATGCAAGGCGGTCCAGCCCTGGGCCGCGGCGTTTGGATCGGCGCCCGCGTCCAGCATCATTGCTGCGAGTTCGTAATGGGCGTTCGCGACCGCCAATGTCATGGCGCTAATGCCGGCAACACCCGACCCCCTGCCGGCTGCCCAAGTCTCATTCACGTCCGCTCCGGCCTTTAGCAACGCCCGGACGGTGTCGATCCGGCCCTCCCGAACCGCGAACAGCAAAGGTGTAAGCCCACCTTTCGTTTTTGCATGAAGATCGGCGCCGTGCTCGACCAACTCTTCCACGGCCGCGGTGTTACCTTCGGCGGCTGCCCACATCAGGGCCGTTTGATCGCGCCGGCTTTCCTTGAACTTCACGTCGGCTCCGTGCGCGATCAGTACCTTCACGGCGTCCACTTTGCCCGTGCGCGATGCCGTCATCAACGCGCTTTCTTCTCCCGGAAGTGAGCTGTTGGGATCGGCTCCGGCCTTCAACAGCGACTCGATGATAGCCGCGTTCCCATTGAGGCAGGCCAGCGAGAGCGGCGTCACTCCATAGCGATTCGCTGCCTTCACGTCCGCCCCGGCGCGAATCAAGGAGTTGGCCGTCTCCAGATCGTCCCGGCGCACCGCCCAATGGAGGGCGGTGGAGCCATCCGTGTCGACGGCACTCAGGTCGACGTGCTGGGGCAGCAGCTTCTGAATAGCTGCCCGATCCGAGTTCTTCACAGCCTCCACCAGCCGGACATCGGTACTCGACGCGGCGAGCAGACTCGTAGCCAATACCACTGGAGCGAGCCATAGCCCGTTCAAGGATCTTACCTGTGTCATGGTTGCCTCCTTCCGATTTTGCCGCCCTGGATCACACCGCAAGCAGTTCGTCGACTCTTCCGCGGCTGTCCGCGAACTTGTCCTGGTGGATTCCCACTTTGTCCAACAGCGTCAGGTGAAGATTTGCCAGCGGGACCGGCTCATTGTACTTGATGTGGCGCCCGCCCTTCAGCTTGCCCGCGCCGCCCCCGGCGAGGACGATCGGCAGGTTCACGTGGTTGTGCACATCCGGATTGCCCATGCCGCTGCCCAACAGGATCATGGAATGGTCCAGCAGCGAGCCGTCGCCGTCCCGAGTGGCCTTCAACCTCTCCATGTAGTACGCGAACAACGACACATGAAACGCGTTGATCTTGGCCAGTTGCGCCAGCTTCCCGGGATCGTTTCCGTGGTGCGAGGTGGGGTGATGCGCTTCGGTGACGCCGACCTCCGGGTAGGTGCGCGTGCTCGCTTCCCGCGCCAACTGGAACGTGATAACCCGGGTGATGTCGGCCTGCATGGCCAGCACCTGCAGATCGAACATCAACTTGGCGTGTTCTCCATATTCCGACGGCACGCCGAGGGGACGAGTGAGGTCCGGCATCGCGGAGGTGGCCATCTGTTGCTCCGCTTTCTGAATGCGGCGCTCCAGCTCCCGAACCGTATCCAGGTACTGGCTGAGCTTGGTGCGGTCGCCCGCGCCGAGCTTCCTCTGAACGTGCGCGATATCCTCGTTCACGAAATCGATCAGACTGCCGTCTTCCCGCAGTGCGGCGAGCTGGTCCGCGGAGCTGCCTCCGTCGCCAAACAGGCGCTCGAAGACCACGCGCGGGTTCGCCTCGGCAGGCAGCGGCGTGGTGGGCGACGACCACGAGAGACTGTTCCCGTATACGCACGACATGCCGCCGTCGCAGGCGCCGATCGGCGTCGTCAGATCCATGGCCAGTTCAAGCGATGGCAGCCTGGTCTCCTTGCCCAACTGCTTCGCGGCGATCTGATCGACCGTGGTGGCCAGCTCGTAGTCGGCGCCTTCGGTCATCTTGGCTCTCGCGGCGCTCAGGAACCCGGAGTTGGAGGTCACATGGTTCCCCGGCGAGTAGGAGTTCTTCAACTCCAGATTGCTGATCACCGTGACCTGGTCCATCACCGGGGTGAGCGTGCTCAATGTGGGCGACAGCTTGGTAATATTCCCCACTTCCTTCGGGAAGAACTCAAACCAGTTGCATCCCATCGGAATGTATACAAATCCCAGGCGGCGTACCGGACTGATGGCGGCCCCGGAGGAAAAGGACGGAATCATGGCATCGAGCAGGGGCAGGGCCATGGCCACGCCCGCGCCCCGCAGAAACGTCCGCCGCGGTAAAGCCTTCTTGGTGACGATCATTGTGATCTCCTCATTTGAAATGGTGTGCTGTTGACGATCCCTAAAATAACCGACGAAAAACGGTAGTCGCTACTGCCGGCATCCCGCACGATCCTGCGGACTGCCGCCGCATCGTAAGACTCAAGCCCCCGGCCTAACCCGTACGTCATGAGCTTTTCCGTGAGCGTGGTCACGAACAGCTCCGGACGGCTCAGCAAAGCATGCCGGAGTCCGGTCACTCCCGCAAACTTGACGCCATCGGGAAGATTTCCCGAAGCATCGATGGGCGCGTCTTCCTCGGCGTTCCGCCAGCGGCCCACCGCATCGTAGTTCTCAAGCGAAAAGCCCACCGGGTCCATGAGGCTGTGACAACCGGCGCAGGGTTGAACGGCGCGATGCGCCGCCATGCGCTCCCGCATCGTCAGAACCTTGCCGGTGGAGCCGTTGTCCTTGAGCGGCGGCACGTTCGGCGGCGGCGGCGGCGGTGGCAAGCCCACGATGTTGGTCAGAATCCACTTGCCGCGAATCACGGGCGAGGTCCGGTCGGCGTAGGAAGACACCGTCAGAATGCTCCCCTGACCGAGCAGCCCTCCGCGCGGGCTGTTGGCGTCAAAGGTGACCCGCCGGAAGTAGCTGTCGTAAACGTTAGGGACCCCGTAGTGCTTGGCCAGCCGCTCATTGAGGAACGTATAATTGGCGCTCAATAAATCGAGCACGTTCCGGTCCTCGCGCATGATGCTCTCCACAAAGAGCTCCGTTTCACGCCGCATGGCCTTGCGCAGGTTGTCGTCGTAGTCAGGAAACTCGCGCGCATCCGGAATGATCGCATCCAGGTTGCGCAGGTAGAGCCACTGATCGGCGAAGTTGTTCACCAGCGTCTCCGAACGGGCGTCGCGCAGCATCCGCCGGACCTGCTTTTCGAGCACCGCAGGCTCCTTGAGTTTCCCAGTGATGGCGAGGTCCAGCAACTCGTCGTCGGGGATGCTGCTCCATAGGAAGAACGACAGCCGCGAGGCCAGCTCCAGGTCCGTAAGCCGATACGGGGTATTCGGCGCGATGTTGGCGGGATCCTGCTCCACGCGGAACAGGAACTCCGGGCTGACCAACAGGGCTCGCAGGCCCCTCTCGATCCCAGCTTCAAAACCTCCCGCGGTACGTGCGTCCTGATAGAGCTTAAGCGGGATCTGGAGGTCCGTGTCGGTTACCGGCCGCCGGTAGGCGCGCCGGGCAAAGTTCGAAAGGATTTGCTTGGCGCAGCTTGCTTCCTCGGACGGGTTCGCCGGATGGCACACAAAAATCCGCTGGCGGCTGAGCGTGTCCCCGGCGCCGGTGGCGTCGTAGGGGCCGATCACAACGATCGAATACAGCGCCGGGTGGATTCGGGGGTGCCGGTACATATTAAAATGCGCCTGGCCCGGCTGGCGCTCGGTTTCGAGCAGCAGCGAGGGATCCTTCTTGGGGAATGCAACTCCCAGCGTGTGCGTGCCGGCCTTGACGGGAATGCGGATGTGGAGATCCTTGTCGACCAGATCGTCGCTCGGAATGCTGTTGGCATTTCGAATCCCGACGATAACGTTTGCGGGCTTCACGGTGAACAGGTGCACCCGCTCGCCATCCAGCATGAGTTCCACGTCGGTCGGTACGGCCAGGCCCTCGATGTGCTCGTTGCGGTCCCGGGTGAGTTTAAGTGCAATCTCGTACTGAGCGTCCTGCGGGAAAATGTAGGGAACAGCGGTCCCGCCGCGGGTGCCGAACGGCAATTCGTCGAAGTGTTCCTCCTGCGTCAGGTCCGGTGGAATCAGGATGGTGTCGCCGTTCGGAGAACGAACCGGACCTCCGATTGCCAGGCGGCTGATTTTCCGGGACGCTGCCACGTATCGCTCCAACAATGTCGGCGAGAGCTCTCCCACTGTGATGTTGTCGAAACCGAAGCTTGAATCGTCGGCAGGCAGGAGCTGCGTGACATCCACCTGAAGCCCGAGAAGGTCCCGGATCGCATTCTGGTATTCGGTGCGAGTCAGCCGTCGCAGCGCGGCAGTCCGGCCGGGATTGGGATGGGCCGCATTCGACTGGTCAAGCGATGTCTCCAGGTAGGAGACCAGGGACTGGTAGGCCTTCTCATCCGGCCGCGGCATGCCCGCCGGCGGCATGTAACGGGCGCGCACCTTGCGGACGACCTTTTCCCAGACTTCGGGGCTTTGACTCGTGTCCTCCACGTTGGCCGTGTCGAGCGCGAGGCCTCCCGTCTTGAGCTTGGCATTGTGGCAGCCGACGCAATATTGATTGATGAGGGCGTGCTGCGGGGAGGCAGCTTGCGGCTGCTGTGCGCTGAGGGTGACGAAGCCACCCGCGATCACCAGGACCGTCAGCCGAAGAGAGATCGACCTCGCCGAACTCCTCAACATAGACAAACCCCCAAATGATTGAAATGACGTGTCAAAGCGTACCGATTGTATCTCAAGCAAAACTGCAAGTCAATGCCCGGCCTGGCTCGGCAGCCACTCAACGAACTAATTTGATAGACTGCAAACCATGAGTCAAAAACCAGAGAGGCTTGCCACTATCCTAGCGGTGTTCGTGCTGGCCGCATCGGTTCAGGCACAAGATCTGCCGGATGGCGCCGGGAAGGAGCTTGTGATGACTGTGTGTACGCAATGTCACGACACAGCCCGCATCGTCACCAAGAAGAAGACGAAAGACGAATGGAACGAGCTCGTCGACTCAATGGCCGCGCGGGGCGCGAAGGCTTCCGATGAGGAGTTCGACACCATCGTGAACTACCTGACCAAGTACTTTGGCAAGGACCAGCCTCCCGAGAAGAGCAAATAGTTGCTTAACCGCGCCGGCCTATCTGAGGCCGACTACTCTTGCGAAATCCCTTCGCACGAGAAATCGAAGTCGCGGTCCGTGTCCTTTCGGCAGAGCTGCGTAGTGTGCCCACGCACCAGCCAATCGAAGCAGGAATCTTCCGCGAGTCGCGTCGCCATGCCGCGTTGCGAAGAAGTGGCCGTCCTGCGTCTACAGGACGAGGTCGGACATCCACCAACCAGACTCTTCATGGCAGGAATGCATTTCAACGCGGAACGTGCGGCCTAGCTCGCCGGTGGCAGCAATATGGTGAAAGCTGTCGACTCGCCTTCCTTGGTCTCTACGCGGATGCTTCCCTGGTGTTGCTCGACCACGATCTGGTAGCTGAGAGACAACCCTAGTCCTGTACCCGATCCGGGCGGCTTGGTGGTGAAGAACGGATTGAAGATCTTCGGAAGTGCTTCCTTCGAAATCCCGCCTCCGTTATCCTCAATCCGAATCTCGATCTCGCCTCCGGCGTCACGAGTACTCACTCGCAACGTCGGCCGGAAACTCTCTCCTCCCTGGAGCCTCTTTTGATGCGCTGCGTAGCAGCCGTTGTTGGCGATATTCAGAAATGCCCGCCTGAGATCGCTCGACACAGCCTGGATCAGGGGCAGGTTGGGATCGTAGGAACTCTCGATCGTGACATTGAAGCCAGAATCCTGAGTACGAAGACCGTGATAAGCGAGGTTGACCGCCCCGGCCACCAAGGCGTTGAGATCCGTGGGTTCGCGTTGGCTGCCGCCGCGGGCATGCGCCAGCATCCCGCGAACGATGCCATCGGCGCGCTCACCGTGTTCACGGATGCGGCGCAGGTTCGCCGTCAGATCCGTAATGATTTCCTCCACACCGGTGGCGTCGCCCCCATCGAGCGCTCGCCGCAGATCCGCGAGCAACTCCCTCGATACGTCAGCGAAGTTATTGACAAAATTCAGAGGATTCTTGATCTCGTGCGCGACTCCGGCGGTCAGGGCGCCTAAAGAGGCCATTTTCTCCTGTACCACTAGCTGGGTTTGCGCCTCTTTGAGTTGCTGCAGGGCTCGTTCCAACTCTGCCGTTCTGCTGCGTTCCTGGTCTCGCAACTGTTTCTTTTCGAGTGAGGCGCCGATTCGTGCTTTCAGCAGTACAGGATCGAACGGCTTCGTCAGGTAATCCTCGGCGCCCATCTCGATGCAGCGCACCATGCTCTGGATTTCATCGAGCGCGGAGATCATAATCACCGGAAGATCGCGAAGGGCCACATTCCGTTTTAGCCCTGCGAGCACTTCATAGCCGTTCGTCTCCGGCATTATCACGTCCAGCAATACAAGATCGTAAACGCCAGTCTCGAGCTGCTGGATTGCCTGAATGCCGTTCTCGGCCTCCTGGACCCGGTGCCCTTCGCGCTCCAGGTGCCGCCGCAGCAGGTCCCGATTGGCGGCCTCGTCGTCGACGATCAGGAGCCGTCCGGTTAACTCTTCGGCGACCTTCGGCGGCGGATGCGAATACAAGACATCGGCCTTTTCCGCAATCCCTGTGCGCTCCGAGTCCGGAGGTACCCGCTCAATCTCCGAAAGCAGGTTCCTCAATGCATCGGCGATTCGGCCGGCATCGGCGATTGCATCGGTGGCTTCCAATTCGCCCAGCTTACCGCCAAGTATCACCGTCGCATCCAACATCTCCTCCGCCTTGGGGCGGAGCCCGGATTCGAGAACTCCGAGTTCCTCGAAGCTCGCGCCATCGCCTTGGTCTGAAAGCGCCGCTTGGATCCGTTTCTGGAGAGCTCGCCCTCCCGCCTGAATCTCCGTCAGTATCGGGGTGAGGGCGCTAAAACCACCCTTTTCGGCATCTCCCAACAAGATTCCCGTGTAGCCAAGAATCTGATGCAAAGGAGTTCGAAGCTTGTGCCGCAGGTGTGCCAGCGCCTCGCTCTGTTGCGGACTCTTCATGATTTCAAGACCGCCAGGAGAGACGTTTCATTTTCTCCGGTAGCGTGCGGCAACCCAAAGCGACTCGTTATCTTCCCCTAGGAGGACTCTTGGCATTGCGGATCCCCTCAGCCCTGATAGCGCAATGCCATCACGGTAATATCGTCAGACTGCTCGCTTTCCGAAGAGAAAAACCGCAGCGCAGTGAATAAGTCCAGAACCATTTGTTCCGCCGGTCCCGAGGCGTGGAGATTAACGTGCTCCTCCAGGCGGGGGTTACCGAACCACTCTCCGCACTGGTTGGTCGCTTCAGTTACCCCGTCGGTGTAGAGCAGTAACCCGTCGCCGGGTTTTATCGCCACGGTCTCGGTGCGGTATTTTACCCGCGGCGTGCCGAGGTCCTGGAGCGGCCTCGCGCCGCAGACCTTGGAATAATAGTAGGGAATCGTCTGTCCGTCGTTCGAGAATTGTAGCTGTCCGCTTTGCGTGTCCAGAATCCCGTAGAACAAGGTTAAGGACATGGATGCGTCCTGTTGGTCCGCCAGAACCGCGCCCACATGCTGCAAGCACTCGCCGGGCGGCATCCCCTGCAATGCCGTCGCTCGCAGCAGAGTCTGAGTGATTGCCGCGAAAAGCGCAGCCGAAACGCCGGATCCGTTGACGTCTCCAATCATGAACCCGAGATGCGTGTCGTCCAGCAGGAAGAAGTCGAACACGTCGCCACTGACACCTTTAGCCGCCGCCATGGCAGCGTGCAACTCGAAATCGTGGCGTTCCGGAAAAGGGGGAAAGGTCTTGGGCAGAGCCCACCGCTGAATTTGTGCGGCGACGCTCAGTTCATGCTGCAAAGCGATCAGCGCGCTCTGGGTCTGCAAAGCTTTCTTTATTTGCGCGACATGCGCCAATCCCTTGCGAATGGTGACCACAAAATCCGTGAAGTCGATGGGCTTGATCAGGAAGTCGATAGCTCCCCGGTTCATAGCCGTTCGGATGTTGGGCATGTCCCCGTAGGCCGAAACAATCACCGTTGTTACCGTCCTCGCAGACGCAGTCAGCCGCCCCAGAAGGGTCAATCCGTCCATGACCGGCATGTTGATGTCGGTCAGCACCAAATCAATACCGGGCTGTTCGGCCAGTGTCTGAAGTGCTTCTTCACCGTTACGGCCAAAAAACAACTCGAATTCCTTGTCGCGGATTTGCTGGCGGAGTTTCTGCCGGATGAGCGACTCCATGTCCGGCTCATCGTCTACCACCAAAATCTGATAAGGCATCGACATGATTTGGCCTCCCGGGCCCTCCAAGCTACCTTTCGGCATGTGTGCGAGGAATGTGAATGTGACCATTCCGACACCTCCCCCAAAAGCAAGAGCCTATATTGAAGCGCTCACGGTGACCGATGAGCAATACAGCGAGAGCGGTAATTCTTGAATGAAATACTCCCGCGGGAAAGGGCGAACAGGCGGACCGGGCCCTGTATTGATCTTCGGCGGTGAGAAACTCTCTTGCATCGGCCGATATGCCTGTTTACGAAGGATCCGCGCGTGCAAGTCAGGAGTATTTCCGTCACGGAGAGAAGGCCCAAAACGTCCCCTTTCGTACTATTCCTTCTGTGTATCACTCAACTGGCTACGGGCCAAGTTCCAGCGCTTCCCCTGCCGTCAGGTGAGCAAGCGCTCCTCGCGGACCTACCTGTTGTCGAAGCAGCTTCCCTGCACGTGCAAAGCCTCCAGGAAGCGCCTGCCAACGTTACCGTCATTACGGGAGCAGAGATCGCCAAGTACGGATACCGGACTTTAGCCGAGGCCCTTTCGTCTGTCCGTGGCTTTTACGTAATCGCCGATCGCATCTACCACTACGTCGGTGTCCGCGGCATTGGTCTCCCCGGCGACTTCAACACCAAGTTTCTGGTCCTGATCAACGGCCACAACATGACCGAGCATATCTTCGACTCCAACGGATTTTTCGGCCAGGATTTCGGACTGGATCTCGATTTGGTCGAGCGGATTGAGATCGTGCGCGGTCCTTCCGCCGCGCTCTACGGCAGCAATGGCATGTTGGCGACCATCAACGTCGTCACCCGTTCGCCCGTCGACGTCAATAAGGGCCGCATCGCAGCGGATGTGGGCAGTTTCGGCGAGAAGAAACTCGCCGCATCGGCCTCCCTCAATCTCGGGAAGGGCGCCAACCTTCTGTTATCGGCGTCGGTCTTCAATAACGCCGGTCAGGACCTGTTTTTTCCCGACTTCAACAGTCCCGACACCAACAACGGGTACGCGCGTGGTGATGACGGAGAACACGGATACCATACCTTCGCGAATCTCATTTGGCAGGGCTGGAATTTTATCGCCTACTTCAATAGCCGGCAAAAACAGACGCCGGTTGCGTGGGGGCCAAGCATCTTCAACGACGCTGGTAACCATGTTCGGGATTCGCGCAACTTTGTGAACGCCTCGTATTCGAGGACGCTCAGTGACACCAGAAAGCTCCGCTGGCAGATCTACTATGACAACTACAAATACCACCAGCGGTTCGATTACGCTTTAGGCGATGCTGCGGAATTAGACGCTGTTGTCGAAGACTCGCGGGAGACCACCTTGAACGACTGGGTCGGGACCGATCTGACGTACTCGTTCGGCGCGGGCCGGTTTGGCTCCCTGACGGTCGGTTCCCAAGCCCGCTACGAATTGCGGAACCTGCAGCACAAGAGTGTGGTCTCGCCGGTTTTCGGGGATGGCCTTGTGATTAACCGGCCGGATCGATCCGTCGCGTTTTTCGCTCAAGACGAGTTGCCGTTGACTAAAGTCTTGAAGGCGTATCTGGGGTTGCGGCTGGATGATTCGGCCAACTTCGGTGCGTTCCTTTCGCCCCGTCTAGCGCTGGTCTACCAGCCTTCTTCCCGCACCACCCTCAAACTGGTTTACGGTCGTCCGTTCCGTAACCCGAGCAGCGCTGAACAGTACTACTCCGCTCCCGATCAAATACTTGCGGGTCCGCTGCAGAACGAGACGGCAAACATGTTCGAGGTCTCGGCGGAACGTAAGCTCCGGCGGAACCTCGAAGTGGTGGTCGCGGCCTATGACTATAGCTTCCGGAACCTGATCACATCCAATCCAGTCCCGGGATCGTACGCGCAGCAGTATCAGAACTCCGGATCGGCCAAGTCCCGTGGCATCGAGCTGGAACTGAGCGGCAAACCTGTCCCGTGGATCGAGGTTTCCGCAAGCTACTCTTACGGAGGGGCGAACGACTTGCTCCTTCAGCAATTGCTGCCGGATTCGCCGCATCACATCGGGAAGCTCCGCTTTGCCACGCCGCTGGCGCGGGGGCGGCTCACCCTGAGCGAAAATACACAATATCTCAGCTCTCGCCTGGACCAATCCGGCGCCCTCACCAGGACCGCGCTGCTAGTTGACGTCGCGCTAACCACGCATCAACTCTTTCCGGGCTTCGACCTCCAGTTCGGTAGCCACAATCTGTTGAACTGGCACTACACCGACCCGGTGGCCCTGGAGATCGATCAAATTCGTGCGGACGGAATCTCTTTCTTCGTCCGTGTAATGGGGCAGACCAGAAAGTGAGACGCCGAACGGTTTCAACGTGCGGACAGACCCAAGGAGCAGATCCCCGTACCAGGAAGACTCGTCGCACCACCGATCGCTCTCAAGCGTTTGGGGTGTCCTCGCGACAACCTGCGCCTGCAGTGGGAGCGGACGCCTCTACCTCCAGCGTCACGCGCCAGGAGTTCATCCAGTTACAGGTCAGGCGTCGAAACGTGTTTGAACGGGCTTATGACGAGCCTGACGGGCTGAACCTGGATCGCTTGCAGGGACGTGGCCGATCCGCATTCTCTAAGCTTATCTGGCGGTGGAAGGAGTAGAGGGTGGATCCCTACTCATCCAACCCGCAGGGAATCCGGCGCCGCAATTTCCTCGGTGCGTTGGCAGCTCTGCCGCTTTACCCGGGCTTTCTGGCCGCACAGGACGCCATCCGCCAGACCGCAGTGATCGTTGTTTTCGTCTCCGGCGTAGAAGCCTACCTGGAAGCGGTCGAGGGGCTACGGGCGGGGCTCGCCAAACTCGTTTCCAGGCCGGTCTTTATCGATCTGAAGTCACCCCAAGTGGAAGCGGAGCTCACAGATGCTTTGCGCACGGGACAGCAACGTGTAGTCATCACGCTAGGTACCGAAGCGCTCACCACAGTGGCATCCCGCAAAACGGATGTGGTCATTATTTCAACCATGATCCTCCGCTCGGATCGGCCCCTCATCTCCCCGGCTACGCCGCCGGCACAGCGGCCGCACGGGGTGTACCTCGACGTTCCCCTGGCCAGCCTTTTGAGCGAGCTAAGGATCCTGCTACCCGGTAAGAACCGGTGCGGGATGATTCGCAATGCCTCGCGCGACCCGCCGGATCCATCGCTTCCAGCGCGTGTGAAGCAACAGGGATTCAATCTTGAGGTCGCCGAATGCTCCCGGCCGGAGGAGCTCATTAAATCTTTTCTCTCGCTGAAGGGCAAGGCCGATTCCGTCGTTCTGCTTCCTGACAGCTCGCTGTACAACAACACTACCGTGCGGCCGCTGATCCAGGCGTCTATGGAAAGCCGCTTGCCCATCGTTGGCTTCTCGGCTAGTTTCGTTCGCGCCGGCGCGGCGCTGGGCATTTATCCGGATTTTCGTGACGTCGGCTCCCAGACCGCCGGGGTGGCCGCGAGGCTTATTGCCGGAGACACCGGCTTGATTGATGAAGGCCCGCGCAAGCTTCAAGTCGCGGTGAATCAGCGGGTGCTGCGCCTGCTTGGCTTGAGCAGCGTCGAGACGCCGGGCATGGTGGCCTTCTGACGACTTGGAAACGGAGCGTCGAACATAGTATTCTGGCGCGCGCGCTGATTGCCAATTTCGCCCTGGTCGGCATATGCGTGACCCTGCTCACCAGCATGATTCTGTTTGTGGAACTGCGAGCGATCCGGACTCAAATGAATCTGCGGTTTAGAGATCTCGCCGGATTCGTCGCCGCACAGAGCGACTTCGCCATGCTGGTTGGCGACCGCGCGGAGTTGGAACGTATCGCTCACAACGCGTTTTCGGTGGAGGATGTTCTGTTCGTCGTACTGACCGAAAGCGAGGGAGAATCGATTCGCGTCAGCCGGCCCGGCTTCGCACTCGAAAAGATCCCCGCCATTGACCAGGATCCGAACATTCTCCAAATCGTCCAACCGGTCTTGGCGCGGAGCGGAACCTCGGTGGTCGAGTGGGAGAACAAGAGCGCCCCGGTCGAACGTCTGGGGACCGTTCGGATCGGCTTCTCGCTGACTCGCCAGCAAAGGCTCCTGAGCGACAGTCTCAACCTCGCCGTCCCCTTTTTCCTTCTATCTCTGATCATCATCCTGGCTGGCCAATACGACCAGTTGCGGCGGCGGCTCGACCCATTGAAGAGCTTGATCGCGTTCACCAGGCAAGTGGGACAGGGCCAGCGCTCCCTGCGGGCTCCGGTGGGGCGGATGGACGAGGTGGGGCGCCTCACGGAGGCCTTCAATCGCATGGTCGAAGAGATCACGTCCACCACGGTTTCCAAGAACTACATGGACAACATCGTCCGATCCATGGGCGAATCCCTGATGGTGGTCGGCCCGGACCACACCATCCGGACCGTCAATCGGGCGACCCTCTCGCTGCTGGGTTATTCCGAAGCCGAGTTGATCGGCCGTCCTGCAACGCTGGTCCAGAGTGACGAAAACCTTGGAGCCGCAGCCGGATCAGATGGAGTCGAGTGCGTGTACCGGCGCAAGGACGGCGAGACCGTACTGGTCCGGTTCCTGTCGTCTCCGATGCTGGGTGAGGACGGCGCTTGCGGAGCTGAGGTCTGGTTGGCGCAGGACATTACGGTTCGCAAGTTAGCCGAGGAAGAACTTCGCGAAGCAAAACGCAAGGCTGAGACCGCCAATCGCGCCAAGAGCGACCTGCTGTCGCGAACCAGCCACGAGCTCCGAACACCCTTGAACGCCATCCTGGGGTTCGGGCAGCTCCTCGAGTTGAGCGAGATTAGCGGGGATGATCGCGAAAGCGTGGACCGCATCATGAAGGCGGGCCGCCACCTGCTCCGTCTGATCAACGAAGTGCTGGACATCGCCGGCATCGAGACCGGCCGCAGGACGATCACCCGCGAACCTGTACAGATCGGCGATGCCGCGTGCGAAGCGCTGGACATGGTGCGCGCGCTCGCCGAAACCGGCGGCATCGAAGTCCGCGCGCAAGTGGAATCCTTTGACCGCTGCTGCGTCTGGGCGGACCCGCAGCGCCTCCAGCAGGTTCTCCTCAACCTGCTTTCGAACGCGATCAAGTATAATCGCCCGGGCGGCTCCGTCATACTGGCTTGCAGGCAGAGTGGCGCCGAAACACTGCGCCTGGCTGTGGAGGACACCGGACCTGGCATTCCACCTGAGGGATTGGCCAAACTGTTTGTCCCGTTCGAACGCCTCAAGGCTGCCGATACCGGTATTGAAGGCACCGGATTAGGGTTGGCCTTCTCCAAAGTTTTTGTAGAGGCTATGGGAGGCTCCCTTGGGGTCGAGAGTACGGTTGGGCAAGGCACCACATTCTGGGTCGATCTGCCAGCGGCGGAGGCTCCCGCAGGTGAAGTCGAGTCCAAACCGAATGTGCCATCCGGCGAGATTTCATGGGAAGACTTCGGTGAGCGTACGGTGCTCTACATCGAAGACAATCTCTCGAACCTGGAGCTGGTCGAGCGCATGCTGCATCGATTTCCCTCCCTCCATCTCATCTCCGCCACGCGGGGCGAGCAGGGTGTAGATCTCGCGCGCGACCGCCATCCGAATTTGATTTTGCTGGACCTGCATCTGCCGGATATCTGGGGCGACGAAGTCTTGCGCAGACTGCGGACGGATCGAGCCACCCGCGAAATCCCTGTCATCATGGTCAGCGCCGACGCTACCCCCCAGCAAATCAGCCGGCTGTTGGCCGCGGGCGCCCAAAGTTACCTCACCAAGCCGTTCGATTATCAGGAGTTGCTGCGAACCATGCACACATATTTAGAAACTACGGACTTGATTCATGCTGCAAACTAATTTCAAGAACGCTAACATCCTGATTGTCGATGATCAGGAGGCCAATGTTCGCCTGCTGCAGCGTTTCCTGGGTCCGGCCGGATACGTCAACTTGAAGTCCGTCACGGATTCCAGAACGGTGCTCGACGTCTACCTGGAGTTCCAACCCGATCTCATCCTTCTGGATCTGCATATGCCCCATCTGGACGGTCTCGCGGTGATGACCTTGCTCAAGCCACACATCCCCACGGATGCGTATCTTCCCATCCTGGTCCTCACCGCCGATGTTCTCGCGGAGACCAAGCAGAAAGCGCTATCGACCGGCGCCAAGGATTTTCTGGTCAAGCCGTTTGACGGGACCGAAGTTCTGCTGCGCATTCACAATTTACTGGAGACGCGTTTCCTCTACATCGATCTGCGGCACTACAGCGAAACTCTGGAGACCAAAGTCAGCGAGCGGACGCGCCAGCTCGAGGAAGCTCAAGGGGAGATGCTCGAACGGCTGGCGCTCGCATCCGAATCGCGTGATGATGATACCGGCAGACACACGCAACGTGTCGGCGAGTTGTCCGCCGCATTGGCTCGCGCCGCCGGAGTTCCCGAGGAGCGATGCGCGCTGATCCGGCGCGCCGCCACGCTCCATGATATCGGCAAGATCGGGATTGCCGATGGCATACTTCTGAAACCCGGCAAGCTGACGCCGGAGGAGTTCGAGCACATGAAAACCCACACCAGAATTGGCGCGGGCATTCTCGGCGGGAGCCACTTTCCCCTGCTCCAGATGGCCGAAGAGATTGCTTTGTACCATCACGAAAAGTGGGACGGAACCGGATACTACGGCGTTGCTGGCGAGGCGATACCGCTGGTCGCGAGAGTCGTTACGATCGCCGACGTGTTCGACGTACTCACCCACACCCGGCCGTACAAAGATGCGTGGCCGGTGGAGGAGGCCCTGGCCGAAATCGACCGCCAGAAGGGTCGCATGTTTGATCCTCGGCTCGCGGAGCTGTTTCTGCGCGACGAATGGAGATCGGACCTGCTTTCTCTCGCGGCAGCGATCGACAAAGCAGTACACGTGAGACCCGAAGAGTTGGCGTACCGCCGCTAACGGCGGTCGTCGCTGCGGCCGGCAAGAGCGTGAGTCAGATCGAGTCCGATTTCGGGTACACGCACCGGGGTCGTTCGGGCGATCTCGGATTGCTGGCGCCGGCGCGATATAGTTTCCGGATCTCAGCAGTGTGGAGGGCCGC
This sequence comes from Bryobacteraceae bacterium, assembly GCA_041486445.1. Classification (GTDB taxonomy): domain Bacteria; phylum Acidobacteriota; class Terriglobia; order Bryobacterales; family Bryobacteraceae; genus Palsa-187. The sequence goes on along the minus strand of JBGPLI010000045.1, from coordinate 14,174 downwards.
AGTTGTCGGTCGTCCCAGCCTCTTACCGTTCTGCCGGGCATGGGTCTAGGCTGGCACGCACACGTTCCCGCAGAATCTCCCGCTCGAACTCGGCAAAGACAGCCAGTAATGCGCCATGGCCCGAACGGCGGCAACGTCAGATCGAGCGCCTCAGTCAACGAGACGAACCCGACGCTAAGATACTCCAGTTCCTGGAGAGTGGTAGATCTGTTACCGCGCGACCCCCAGGTCCAAGCGCCACACCAGCACCACATCGATCTCCCGGCGGCGCGCCGCCTCCAGCAACTTCTCCCGAAGTGCCGTTGTGATGCACCGGCACCAACTTCATTCACCTGCAGTGCAATGGTCCAACCCCGCCGGAGAGCATACTCCCGCATGGCGCGATTCTGCATCGGAAGAGTCTGCTGATCGTTCTGGCCGAAGACGATCTTTTCCGGCCAGGCAGGATTCATCATATTACGGGGCCGCCGGGGTGGTGAGTCGCTTCAGCGTCTCGCGGTAATTCCACGGCATCCGCTCCGAAGGATTCGCCGCCAGCTCGCGTGCATGCCGCCGGATTGGCGCCCGTGAGCTCACAGGTGTGGATCAGGCTCATGAATAGATCGCCGGCTTCGGCGCCGTGCAGCGTGCGATAGAACAGAGCGTTCTTGCGATGCAGCACCGCACGCTTCAGCGCGCGTTCGCAGACATTTGTTATCCAACCGTGCGCCGGCTTCCCGCAGAAACGCAGTCAGCCCGTTCCAGTGACGTAATAAATAGGTGACGGCTTTGCCCAGGCCCGAGTTCGGCTCCACTTCCTTGAGCGCGAACCAGGACGCAGCCTGAAGCGAGCGCGCGGGCAGGAGGATCAGCAGGACCGTGGCTACGGCCTTCACCGGCTCCATACTGCTTACTTCGGCTCGGGTGCAATTACTGATCCCGAGTAGCGTGAAATCGGCCCCAAGCTGTGGCCTGAGGATGCCGCCCGAGAATTCGGCTAAACTGCAACCCGCAATTCGATCGCATCGTTTGGAGCGTGAACGAGGCCCTGTTTGATGCCGAGGTAGCGCTCAGTTGTCTGCACTGAAGCGTGGCCCAGGTGCGGCGAAGGTCATGCGGGGCGATACCAGGGAATCCGGCGGCTTCGGCGTAGGGCTTGATCAGTTGCCAGACGACCTTCTCGCCTAAACGGTCGCCGATGACGCGATCGGCCCGATTGACGGAGCGGAAAACGCAGCCCTCCGTCACGCCTGCTGGAGACGCCCACCCGTCAACCGCGACTTTCACCCACGTCGGCATCGGCGCCGTGCGGACCCGGCCGTGCTTGCCGACCAAATCCACGATGCACCAGCGGCCATCGCGCTGTTGGAGGTGGGCGAAAGTGAGAGCGGCTACCTCGGACCGCCGAAGTCCGCAGCCGAGAAGTACCGCGAGGATCGCGCGATCGCGCAGGCCCCGCACGGTGGCGACATCAGGCGCGTTGAGGAGCGTTTGCGCCTGCCGCGCCGACAGCCAGTTCCCGACGCGAACGCCCACGGACTTGGCGCTCCTCACGCGAGCGATCCCTGCGGCGAGCTCGGGCGCGAGCAGCCCGTTGTCGGCGGCTTCGGCCGCCAGCTTGCGAATCGCCGACATTCGGATGATGATCGAGGACGGGCTCAGCTCCGTTCGCCCGTTTTCAGGTTCGACGGCCGCAGGACCCCCAACTTCTTTATCTTCTCTTGGAGGCTCTGCCGCTCCAAGCCGATTGCCGCCGCCGTTCGAGTCACATTACCGCCGAACTCGCGGAGTTTTCGCGTCAGGTATTCCTGCTCGAAGAGCCGGCGGGCTTCGCGGTAATCTTGGCACCAAAACATCGTCTCACTCCGCTCTCCACGGCGAGGAGTGTCGGCATCCAGCAGTGCAACGACGTCTTCGGCATGCGTCGCGGCGCCGCGCCCCAGGACGAACAACTTCTCCAGCGTGCTACGAAGCTGGCGGACATTGCCTGGCCATGGTGAATTGGCGAGCTGAACCAGAGCGTCCTGCCCCAGCTCCGGACCCGGCCGTTTGTACTTGTGTTGCAAGCCATCCCAGAAGTGGCCCGTCAATAATGGGATATCGCCCGCACGGTCGCGCAGAGGCGGGATAAACAAGGTAACTCCGGCGAGCCGGTAGTAAAGATCCTCACGAAAGCGGCCTTCGCGCACGAGCGCGGCCACATCCTTATTGGTAGCGCTTATCAGCCGCACGTCGGCAGGTGTGGGCCGGCTGCTCCCGAGCCGTTCTACGGTGCCGGACTCCGATGCCCGCAGGATCTTCGTCTGCGTCGTTGGATCCATGTCGGCAATCTCATCGAGAAAAAGAGTGCCCTGGTGGGCTATCTCGAACTTGCCCGGCCGCACCGCATTGGCTCCACTAAAAGCGCCTTTCTCGTAGCCGAACAGTTCACTTTCGATCAGCGTTTCCGGCAACGCTGCACAATTCAGCGCCACAAACCGGCCAGACGATCGCGGACTCCGCGCGTGAAGCTCCTGGGCCAGCAGATCCTTCCCCGTGCCGCTCTCGCCCAGGATCAGGACCGGAAGGTCGCTTTGGGCGACACGCTCCGCTTGCTGGAAGACTTCCCGCATGGCCGCCGAGGAGCCGATCATCCCGCCGAACTGGCCCTCCGCGGCCAGATACTCGCGTAGTCCTCGAACTTCCTCTCTTAGTTCCTGTCGTTCGATGGCCCGCCTCACGATGACGCGAACTTCGTCAAGATCATACGGCTTGGTGAGATAGTCGTAAGCGCCTGCTTTCATCGCGCTTACCGCCAGCCGCTCAGAGCCGTGCGCCGTGATCATGATGACGGCGGGCGATTCCGGGATCTTGCCCAACTCGCACAGCAGCGCGAGGCCTTCCTCTTCGGGCATGTTCTGATCGAGGAGCACCACATCGAACCGCGAAGCTCGCAGATGGTCGCGAGCTTCCGCAACGCAGCCGGCCTCGACCGTGCGGCACTCGCCCTGAAATACGCGAGCCAGAGCGTAACGCGCGGCTTCTTCATCGTCGACAATGAGCATCGCGCGTTGCATAGCTACCGGTCGATTATCGCAAACTCTTGGCGAACGGAGAGTTGGCGTCATAGCTTCCCGAAAAGGAATGCACGCCTCGGCCCAGTTCCAGCGCATCGCCAAGCGGTTGTTCAGCGGCGGGTTAGCGTGCACGGCGCGACCGGTGACCGACAGAACAGCCTGACACCCTGCCAGGGCAGCCTGACAGGATTTCGACTAAGCTTAAGTACGATTCCGATGTTGTTAACCGCAGTAGCCCGAATGTCCGGATTCGCACTCGGGGCGGTGCTGTACGCGTTCCTCCTCCTCCTGCTGATCCGAAAGCGGCCGAGAGGCGCCTTGGAGTGGGCGGTGCTCGGGGCGGTGGGCGTAGGCTGGCTGTGGTACGCGACCGGAGCGATCGCATCCTTTTACCAGGCCGGCGTGGGCGAGCAGCCGACGGGCCATCTGGCGGGTCTCCTGCGGTCCATATCCCGGATCGGACTGGCCCTGCTGCCCGCCGCGCTGCTGCATGTCGCTCTCGCGTTACGCCCGTGGAGATCCGCGGCCTTGGCCTACCTGTTGGCGCCCTTGGCGTGGTGGACACTCGCCGCTGACCTGGAACGTACGTTCGTCGTTCTGTTCGCGGCGGGTCTGGTGTCCTTAATCGTCGAATTGCTGATCCGAGCCGCCGCGAGTGAAGCGACGGAGCGGCGCTTCCGCACCGCGATGGCCGTGGCATTGGGGGTGACCGTCGCGGGGGCGGCGGGTGGTCCGGAATCGGCCTCGATCGTTTTCGGCGGCCTTGCCCCGGCGTTCTGCCTGTTCTACTTTGTAAGCCGTTTTAACGTACTCGGTCTCTTCATCAGCAGGCGTTTCGTCTTCGCTTCGGTGCTGGGCGGCCTCTCTGCCATTTACTTGCTGGTTGTGCGAAGAATTTCCGACTGGGCTCAGCAGAAGTTCGAAGTTTTCGGTCCCGCCATTGAAGTAATGCTGATCCTGGCCGCGGTCGGCGTGTGGGTGCCGCTGTACGCCTGGATGAACCGGGTCCTTGCCAAGCGCACCCAGGTGTATGCGGATTTCGGCAAGCACTTAATCCAGGAAGTTGCCCCGATCTTCGATTTCGGAGAACGCCTGGAGTACATCGCGCGCGAGTTGGGGCGGACGTTCAAGCTGCGCCGTGTCCTGCTGGCCACGACGGAAGATTCCGAGCCGCGGATCGCGATGTTCCACTCCACGGCGGCCAGCCCTCCTGGCGCCGTGCCTTTTGCAGCGATTGCGGAGGTGGTTCGCAAGAAGTGGATCGACGCTGTCGTGGGACCACGCTCGGAACTGGGCCTGCTTTCGGGAACCGGTTTCAATTACCTTTTTCCGCTGTGGTACGAAGATCGCCTGGTCGGCCTGCTGCTGGTAGATACCTCGCCACGCCTGTACCTGGATGACGACGAGGCCATCCTGTGGGGCCTCAGCCGGCAGATCTCCCATGCCATCGAAAGCTGCCGCCTCATTGAGAGGAAAATCAGCCTCGAAACAGCCCTGGCGCGGAGCGAGCATATGGCCTCGCTGGGCCAAATGGCCGCCACGATCGCGCACGAAGTCAAGAATCCGCTCAGCTCCATCAAGACGCTGGCGCAGCTCATGCAGGAAGACGCGGAGTTGAACGATGCATATCGCCGGGATCTATCCTACATCGTCGCCGAGATCAATCGCTTGAATTCGTGCGTCGAGCAGCTTCTGACATTCGCCCGTCCGATCCCGAAGGGCGCCGGTGAGATCGCGCTCCCCGACCTGCTGGAGGATATCTCGAGGGTGCTGAGCCGCGAATACGCCGGCCGGCACATTCGTATCGAGCATCGAGCCCCCCGCGATTTGACGCTCAAGAACGTGGATCCGCAAAGCCTCCATCAGATTGTGCTCAACCTCGCGCTCAACGCCGCCCAGGCCTCTTACCCGGAGGGCGTCGTGGAAATGCGCGCAGAGCGTGGCGCTGGGGGTAAGGTTACGATTACGGTGGCCGATCACGGCGCTGGAATTCCGCTGGAAATGCGAGCCAAAGTCTTCGAACCGTTCTTCACTACCAAACAAAAAGGATCGGGCCTCGGTTTGGCGATCGTAGCCAAGAATGTACGGCATCTGGGCGGCGATGTCCGTTTGGAAAGCCCGGTGAACGGCGAGACCGGCACGGCCATCACCGTGACGTTACCGGCGGAGGTCGCATGAGCGGGCGAATTCTTTTAGCGTGCGCGCTCACGCTGGCCGCCTCCGCACAGGCCCCGTCCGCGGCTTCGAAAAAGCCGCTGTCCGACGACATCGTCCTGCGGGTGCGCCCCGTGATGGATGCCATTCACAGTTTGGACTATCCCACCGCCGAACGACTGTGCAAAACATTGATCCAGGATCTGCCGGAACATCCGGCCGGCTACGTGTATCTGGCACGGACGTATTGGTCCGAGCAACTGAGCAACGCGCGCTTGCTGAGCACGGAACGATTCGTGGCTATGGATCTGTTCTCCGATTCGCCGCGCTTCCGGCTGGCCGTGGAACGCGCCACCAGCGAGCGTTTCGACCGCGCAGGCGCCGAGTCGCTCGGAAAGGCTCGCGCGTGGGCGAAGCGGCATCCGGCAGATGCGGAGGCTCAGTTCTTCTTAGCCGAGGCCTACGCAGTCAGGGCCGGCTACGAGTTTTCGGTCGAACGGAACCGGTGGAAGGCCGCAAAGAGCAGCGGCGAGGCATATGAGGCCGCTCAGGATTTGCTTCGCCGTTTTCCGGATTTCGCGGATGCGCGATTGATCACCGGAGCGGTCAACTTCGTTGCCGATAGCCTGGACTGGAAAACCAAATGGTTGTCTTGGCTGCTCGGTTTCCGCGGCAGCCAGGATAAAGGACGCCAGGACCTGGAGATCGCCGCGGACAAGGGAACCCTGACATCCGACGACGGCCGGACTTTCCTCGCCATCTTGCATACTCGCGAAAAACAGATGGATAAGGCGATGCGAAGGCTGGCCGAACTGCACGAGCGCCATCCGGACAATTACCTGGTGCATCTCGATATCGCCGCGGCGGCTTGGCTCATGGATCGCCCCACTCAGGCGCTCGAAATCTATCGTGAGATTCTCACCAAAAATTATCCGGAGTTGGAGCGCGCTTTTGTTCTCAGCCGCATTGGCTCGGCTTCGCGCATGGCTGGAGATTTCAGCGCATCCGAACGTTGGTTGCGCGACGCAGTCGAAGTATCCGGGACTTCTCCTCACCTGCTGGCCGTTGCATGCCTGGAGTTCGGCAAGACGCTCGATCTGCTCAAGCAACGCGAAGGCGCCCTTGCGCAGTACCGGCACGTCCTCCAGTTAGAGGATTTTCTGGGTCTTCACCAGGAGGCCCAGCACCTCATTCGTAGACCGTTCGATGCGATTGCAATGCGTCAGGACCAGGGCGCCGGCGGGCTAGTCACGTTGAACTGACTTTCGCGTAGCGCCATCCGGCGCTGACAGTTGCTCAAGAGGTGTCGGGGATGCCTGACATCTTCGGGTCCTCCTCGACCGATAAACCTCCCAGAATCAAATCCTCTTCGACTGGCCTCCCCGTTGCTATGTACGGTGCATCAAAGGAGCCTTTGAACATACAAGGTATGAAGGGTCAAATCGCCTTATTCGTTCTGGCATTGGCGGTCCGAGGGTTCGGCGCCGACATGAACGAAGCTAACGTGGAGATCGTCAACATCTACCTGCGAACCGCCGGGGCGCAGCAGGCCATGCTACGGGGTATCCAGATGGACGTCGAAATCGAGGCGAAGATTCCGAGGCTCGACAAGCGGGGTAGACTGCGAGCCGTGCGGAGGATTTCCTGCACGGGGCAAAGCACCTACGAGGGCCTGGATTTTTCGGGTGACAACACGGTCAAAGTGGAAGTGATCAACCGTTATCTCGCAGCCGAGAGTCAGGCCGGCAGCTTGGAGGGGATCGCCATAACCCCTTCCAGTTATCGATTCCGTCTGAAGGCGACCCTCGAACAGGGAGAGAGGCGGATCGACGTATTCCAACTCACGCCCAGAAAGAAGAAGGTGGGATTGTTCAAGGGGGAGTTATGGGTGGACGGGCAAACCGGGGCGCCCGTCCGCCTGTCCGGCCAGTTCGTCAAGAATCCGTCGGTCTTCATCCGGCGCGTCGTATTTGTGCGCGATTACGAGACTCGCGACTGCGTCTCCGTTCCAACCCACATCAGCAGCACGGTGGACACACGCCTGGCAGGCCGCGTGGAGCTAGACATCCGTTTCAGTAACTTCAGACGGCGAGACTCGGGCCAATGCACTGAAAGTGAGCCCTAGATGAAAGCAAGGAGCTTCGTTGTATGACTTCAAAATCCGCAGTGGCGGTGTTATTCATGGCGCTTTTTGGGGGAGGAGCCACTGGCTTGGCGGGTCCGAGACCCGTGGAATTAAAGTGGAGCGAACTGGGTTCCCTGATCTCGGGTCACACGGTGGAATTGACACTCCCTGGAGGAGCAAAAGTCAAAGGTGATGTTGCCGCCGTGAGGGAAGATGCCCTGGCTATCGACGTGCGGAAGACCTCCGATGCCAAGGCGTACCCCCGAGGAGGCACTACCATCCCGCGCGCCTCCGTCACGACGCTAAGGCTGGAGCGATCGCGCGGTCGGTGGGGCCGGATCCTGGGATCTGTGGGCGGAGTCGTGGCTGGGGCGGCCCTCGGAGGGTACGTTGCGAATGCGGCCACAGATCCGCGGGACTTCCAGAACATTGGGACGGTAGCCGTGGGGGCACTGGCCGGTGGAGTGGCGGGTAGTCTCGCCGGATATCAGCTCGGCAGAATTGCCGACCGGAAGGTCATTGTGATCCGTATCGTGCCCTGAGAAGGAGGACCTCGCAATGAGCGCCAAGAGTCATCCACGCGTGCTACTGTTCGCCATCGCGCTGGCGGTGGGATTCACCAGCGCCTGCTCCGTCAAGAGGATCGCCGTCAACAAGCTCGGCAATGCACTCGCCAGTAGCGGGTCCACATTCACCTCGGACGAAGATCCCGAGCTGGTGCGCGATGCGCTTCCCTTCAGCCTCAAGCTGATCGAGAGCCTGCTGGCGGAGAGTCCGCGTCACCGAGGGCTGCTCTTCGCCGCCGCCAGCGGCTTCACCCCGTATGCCTATGCCTTCCTGCAGGAAGAAGCGGACGAAACCGAGGATCGAGACCTGGCGAAGGCCACGGGTTTGAGGATTCGCGCACGCCGCCTGTATCTGCGAGCACGCGATTACGCCCTCCGCGGCCTGGAAGTCTCGCATCCGGCTCTCGGTACATCGCTGCGCAAAGATCCCAAAAGCGCGGTGCGCATTGCGACCGCAAAGGACGTCCCGCTGCTCTACTGGACGGCGGCTTCCTGGGGGGCGGCGATCTCGCTTTCCAAAGACAATCCCGATCTGGTTGCGGATCAGCCGATTGTGGAAGCTCTGATCGACCGCGCTCTGGAACTGGACGAGAAGTTCGATCACGGCGCCATCCACTCCTTCCTCATCACTTACGAAGCCAGCCGGAACGGAGCGGAAGGGAATTTCGCCGTACGGTCGCGAGGACATTTCGAGCGCGCGATGAAATTGTCGGGCGGGGATCAGGCGGCTCCGCTCGTCAGCCTGGCGGAGACCGTCTCCCAACCAAAGCAGGACCGCAGGGAGTTTGAGGCGTTACTCGGGCGGGCTCTGGCGATTGACGCCGACGCGAAGCCGGAGTTCCGGCTGGCGAACCTGATCATGCAGCGGCGTGCGCGGTGGCTGCTGTCGCGCACCGACGAACTTTTTCTGGAGGGAACACGGTGAAACCTATCGTGAGAATCTTCATCATCCTGGCGCTGTATCGAGTGGCCGTCGGAGCGGAGCAGCCACAGCGGATAAAATTGGCCACGCTTCTTCCGCGGGGCTCTTCCGCGCATCAGGCGTTGCTGGAAATGGGCGAAAAGTGGCGCCAGGCGCCGGGTGCGGGCGTGACACTGACCATCTACACCGACGGGACCATGGGTGGGGAGGCGGAAACCGTGCGCCGCATGCGCGTCGACCAGCTTCAAGGCGGGGTGCTGTCGGTGGCGGGTCTGATGGAGATCGATCGCGCCGTGACCGGGCTGCAGACCATGCCGATGGTGTTCCGCTCGCTGGACGAGGTGGAGTACGTGCGCGAAAAGCTCCGTCCGATGCTGGATAAGCGTCTGGAGGAGAAGGGATTCGTCGCGCTGTTCTGGGGCGATGCGGGCTGGGTCCGGATCTTCTCAAAGAAGCCCGTGACGCGTCCGGGAGATCTGAAAACGCAAAAGGTATTTGTGCTCGCCAGCGACAGCGGCCAGGTGGATCTTATGAAACGGGCTGGCTTTCAGGCTGTTCCCTTGGAGTACACCGACACGCTGACCGGCTTGCAGACGGGACTGATTGACGCTGTTCCGACCACGCCCTTCTATGCCCTGGCCGGTCAGTTCTATCTGCGGGCGCCGTACATGCTGGAGATAAACTACGTTCCGCTGGTGGGCGGGTTGGTGATGACTCGGAAGACCTGGGATGCACTTCCCCCCGTTACGCGCGATGCGTTCCGGCAGGCCGCCGAGGAGGCGGGGAAAAAGATCAGCGCGCAGAGCCATCGCGAGATGGAGGAAGCGGTTGCCGCCATGAAGAAGCGGGGGCTGCAGGTAAGCCAGATGACGCCGCCCGCGGAGACGGAATGGCGCACGCTGTTTGAAGGCCTGTATCCGCAAATTCGAGGCAACCTTGTGCCCGCCGACATGTTCGACGAAGTGCACCGGCTGCTGCGCGAGTACCGGAAGTGAAACTCGAGAACGCGATCATCTCCGGCGTCCTGGCGGCTCTGATCGTCCTGCCCATTCTGGAGGCGCTGCTGCGCAAGACGCTGCATGTCGGCATTTCGGGATCGGCGGCGCTGGTCGAGCACTTGACCCTGATCGTAGGGATGGTGGGAGGGGCCATCGCCGCCCGCGAGAACCGTCTGCTCGCGCTATCCACGCTGGGAGAACTGCTGAAGGGGCGGGCCGGCAAGCTGGCGGGTGTCTTCGGAGGCTCGTGTGCGGCCGCAGTTAGCGCTCTGCTCGTCGCCGCCGGCGTCGAGTTCGTGCGAGCCGAACGCCTGTCCGGAGAGGCGCTCGCATACGGGATTCCCGTGTGGGTGGTGCAAGCGATCATTCCCGCCGGCTTCGGCCTGATCGCTCTGCGGCTGCTGTGGCACTCCGCGGGATCCTGGAGCGGGCGCGCCGCCGCGGCCCTGCTGGCCGGCGCTTGGATCGTCTTATGGAGCTGGTCGCCGATGGGCGCCCTGATCGCGCTCGGCTTGGCCACCGTGGCGGGCGTTCCCGCTTTTGTAACTCTGGCGGGCGTGGGACTGGTCCTGTTCCGGCATGCCGGCGAGCCGATCGCGTCCATTCCCATTGCCCACTACTCGCTGGTCACCAATCCGGCGCTGCCCACCATACCGATGTTCACCCTCGCGGGCTACCTGCTGGCGGAAGGAGGCGCTCCGCAAAGGCTGATCCAGGTGTTCGATGCGCTGTTCGGTAGGCTGCGCGGGGGCGCGGCGATCGTGACCGCGACCGTGTGCGCGTTCTTTACGTCCTTCACGGGAGGTTCCGGCGTGACGATTATCGCGCTCGGCGGCCTGCTCATGCCGGTGTTGCTCGCGCGGCGTTACAAGGGGCGCGACGCGTTGGGACTGGTGACCGGAGCAGGCTCGCTCGGGCTGCTGTTCCCGCCCTGCCTGCCGTTGATTCTCTACGCCATCGTGGCCAAGGTGCCGATCGAGAGCATGTTCCTGGGAGGAATTCTTCCGGGCGTGGTTCTGCTCGCCGCCACCGCCTGCTGGGGAATCCTCAGCCAGGGACCCGGCGAGAGCGACACCGAGCCTGCGTTCGACTGGACCGTGGCCCGGCGGGCGCTGTGGCAGGCCAAGTGGGAGTTGTTGATGCCGGTGGTCGCGCTGGGGGCCCTGTTCGGAGGATTCGCGACGCCGGTGGAGGCGGCGGCCCTTACTGCTCTCTATGCGCTGTGCATTGAAACGCTGGTGTACCGCGACCTGAAGCTAACCTCGGATGTGCCACGCGTGATGACCGAGTGCGGGTTGCTGATCGGCGGCGTGTTGCTGATCCAGGGTGTGGCTCTGGGATTTACGAATTACCTGGTGGACGCGGAGGTAACGGCGCACGCCGCCGAATGGGCTACGAATACAATCCATTCCCGGTGGCTGTTTCTACTTGCGCTGAATCTCTTCCTGCTGGTAGTGGGCTGCTTGATGGAGATCTACGCGGCGATCATCATTCAGGCGCCGCTGCTGGTGACGATCGGAACCGCATTCGGCCTCGACCCGGTTCACCTGGGGATCATCTTTCTGGCCAATCTGGAGCTCGGCTACCTCACCCCTCCGGTGGGATTGAATCTGCTGTTGTCAGCTTTCCGGTTCAAGAAGTCCGTGCCGGAAGTGCTGCGGGCAGTAACGCCGTTAACGCTGGTGCTGGCGGCGGGGGTGCTGCTGATCACGTATGTGCCGGCGCTGACGACGACGCTGCCGCGGTGGTTGGGGCGGTAATGCGCGGGGGCACGAGGAGAGTTCGTCGCCGAGATCGTCGGCTTCAACGATCAGACATGGCTCGATCTGGAGGGTCATCCTCACACGGAAGCAATGTGCCTGGTGGAACGTTTTCAACGCCGGGACTAGGGGCACATGGACGTGTGGGTCACGATAGGGGAAGTGCACCGCGCGCTCCGGGCGCAACGAAGAAATCCTGCCTGTTATGAGGTGATATCGGTAGCGATCGCGAGGTCGCTGCGCCGGGTTGGCGGACTCGTGCGTTTCTCCAGCGCGATCCTCTGGTTGGAGTCGGGAGACTCGATCGTCAAGCCGCATGACGAGAACCCGACTCTTCAGGCGGAGCCCCGCGATCTTACGCCAAATGAACCAGGCGCGAGCAGTCATTTGCCCGCGGGCGCGCGCCGTTGCAGCTCGTCGAAAGAGTTGAGCTGCACCGTCACGTGAACCGAACCTTTCTGCTCGCCCGTTGCCTCTGATCTGGGAAACACCGCGAAGCGCTTGCCGTCCGGCATCAGGTCCAGGTTCGATGTGCCGGCGACGGATCCGAGGATCTGTGTGTTGGACCAAGGGCGCGGTTTGTCCACGGCGAACGAGTCGCCTTTCACGGTGTAGGCGGCGGCCATAATGTGGTTGTCGGGACTTTCGTAGAACAGTTCCCGGCCGTTACGCGACCAGATCGGGTGCAAGCCGCCGCCCGTGGAGATCTGCCACTTGCCGGACCCGGTGGACGCTCCGCCCGGGAAAGGCCGCACGTATACTTCGAAGCGGCCCGATTCCATGGATGTATGCGCGATCCAGCGGCCGTCCGGAGAGAAGGCCGGCTCCACTTGGGTAGACGGCGAACATTTGTTTCGAACTTTCTCCGCGGGTTGGTTAACGCCTCGGATTGCCTGACGCGGGCTGGAGGGGAAGGGCTGGCCAGAATCGACCCGGGACGAGTGGGGCCGAGACCGGAAGCGAATAACGTCAGGATTTCTCCCGCCTGAGCCGGCTGGGCTGCCGTCACGAGCGTGTTGTCGCCCGAAGGAACGATGGGCCGGGCCTGTGGGGGCGCGATCACTTGCGAGCTGCGTCAGCGGAACCAGATACATAGTTCTGTGACGTTTCCCTCGCCCCGCGGCGTAGGTGCGCCGCAAGGATGGATCTTCACACGCGCCAGTGATCCGCTCTCCCGCCGTAGGATCGTTCGGCCGTTGATGATGTGGCTGCCCTGCTACTGAAATTCTCCCAACGAGGTAAACGAATTTGCCGGACTAAACCTCAGCCCGACCACCGCAATATCAGGTGTTGATGCCGTAAACGCGATCGACCCGCGCACCCCCGCCAGCGAAGGAAACATCGAGGTCAGCTCGAACGCCGTGTGCGCATGCGCGGGCAGCGACAACGATCCCGTCGTCTGGCTGCCATTTTCCAGCTGAAACAGCAGCGAAATGAATAGTGTTTGCGTCGGGTTCGTGTTCGCAACGGCCACTCCCGTAACATACCCATTCGTATCGTCGAAGGGTAAAAAGACGCGATTGCCCGATGGAACCCCGGCTACTGTCCCCTCTGAATCAGGCCTCCCCGGAACACTTTGTCTGAAGATGGTCAAAACGCCGATCCGTCCGCTGCTCGCTGCCTCCGCCCAGCCCTGAACCAGGACCGGCGAGGTGCCTGGCGTCTCCGCGAACGCGGTGCCTCCCACCGCCAGCGTTCCGGAAAACGCCCCCGCCCCACCGTTTGTGAACGGCAGTTGCAGTGGGCTCCCATCGTCGTTCCAGAATTGGAACGAGTAATTTACCGGCACTTGATCCAGATTGACAACTTGAAACAGCGTCTTCCAGTTCGATCCATCTGCGATTTGTGCAATCCTTAAGGCGTTCGTGAAGCTAGAGATCGAGAAGGTGATCGCATTCGACGCGGGGCCGTTCAGGTTCACCACAGTGATATTCGCTGTGCCAGCGTTAGCGATCAGCGAACTGGGCACCGAGGCGGTCAATTGCGTCCCACTTCCTGTGGAAGTAGTGGGAAGGGAGATGCCGTTCCACTGCACGACTGCTCCATTCAGGAAACTGGATCCAAGCACGGTTAGCGTGAATGTAGGTCCGCCTGCGGCGGTAGAAGTGGGCGAGAGACTGAACACTGTCGGCGCCCCGGTCACCGGATTAATAGCGAAGGTGAGCCTATTGGAAGTGGCGCCGCCGGGATTCACCACGGTGATGTTGGCGCTGCCCTGGGAAGCGATCAGACTGGCGGGGACGAAAGCGCTCACCTGATTGCCGCTACTGAAATTGGTTGCGAGCGGCGAGCCGTTCCACTGCACACCCGCTCCAGTCTGGAAACCGGACCCGTTCACGGTCAGCGTGAAGGCTGGTCCACCCGCGGCCGCGGAGTTGGGCGAAAGGCTGACCAGTGTCGGCGCCGCGGCCCCACCGATCGTGAAAGTAAGCGCATTAGAAATAAACGTGCCGGGATTCACCACCGTGATGTTGGCGCTGCCCTGGGAAGCGATTAGACTGGCGGGGACGAAAGCGCTCACCTGATTGCCGCTACTGAAATTGGTTGCGAGCGGCGAGCCGTTCCACTGCACACCCGCTCCAGTCTGGAAACCGGACCCGTTCACGGTCAGCGT
>JBGPLI010000044.1:0-30508 GCA_041486445.1 Bryobacteraceae bacterium | reverse complement strand
GATCTCGGACTGGACTACTTCAACCGACTCCACAAACACCATTTGGAAAAAACTCTGGTCAAACGTCTGGAAAGGCTCGGTCACCGCGTGATCCTCCAACCTCGGGAACACGCCGCCTAGAACCTACTTTCAGGGGAGCGGTTTCCCAGTTACTTCTTCTCGGGAGCCTTCGACGTATTCGGCTGCGTAGCCACCGGCGCGGGCGTGCTGGCGGCAGGCTTGGCCGGCTTTTTGACCTTGCGGTTCTTCTTCACCGTCGTGGTCGTCTTGGGGGCGGAATTCTGCGGGGCGGCGGGAGCACTCCCGGAGGCCGCAGCGCCGCCGGTCTGGGCCATCAGAGCGGCCGCCGTCAGCAGTGAGGTCAGAATCAAGCTTTTCATTTTCGTTTCTCCTTTTGTCGGGGTGCTTCGATCACCCTTACGATCCCATCATGCGGCGCGCGCCCCGGAAAGACGATCGCCTCGGCGGGCGAGGGAATCGGGCGAACTTCAGTGATCCGCACCGAGCATTTTTTAATGAAAAAACGTTAGTGTGAAGGGGAGTGCGAAATCTGCTCCGGGTTTTGGCGATCGGATTCGGCGCGGTGATCGTTCTGCTGGCCGCAGCCGCCGCGATTGGCGTCAACAACGCCCGCTCGATCGCCGCGACGTCCGCCGGGCTGGTGACGGATCAGCTCGTGCTCACGCGGCTGCTCGACGAAGTCGAGCGCGAACAGGAAGTCCTCAACGCGGCATTCTACCGCCTTTCGCGCGCACCCGACATCGTCGATCGCGAGCGCGTTCTTTCGGACCTCGATCAAGCCGATCGCGAGATCGCCGCTCTGGTCGCCAAAGCGCGCGGCGGCCTCGATGAATCCGCCTGGATGAGCCTCGAGGCCGCGGTAGCCGGCTTCTCGCTCGAAGCGCGCCAGCTTCTGGCGCGAGGCAAAGTGCCCGCCTACTCCTCGCGGGACCTGTTCTCCCGGCACGAGGAAGTCACCACGGTGGTGGCGCGCCTGGCGGACCTGAGCCACGCCCGCGCCGCGGAAACGCAGCAGCGCGCCGAGCGCCAGTCGGCACGGCTGGCCACCGAATCGGCGCTGCTGGTGGGAGGCTGCCTGCTGATCGCCCTGGCCTGCGCCGGAGTCACGGTGCGCATCGCGGCCCGCGTCTTTCGCCAGATGGAATGGCAGACGGCCGAGCTGAGCCGCGTCTCCTTCCGCCTGCTCGAGTCCCAGGAAGCCACCGCGCGCCGCTTTTCGCACGAGCTGCACGACGAGCTGGGAGGCGCGCTCACCGCGATCAAGTCCAATCTCACCGCGATCGCCGCGGGTCCGCCGGACCCGGCGCGCATCGAGGATTGCCTGAAGCTGGTCGAGCAGTCCATCTCCAGCGTGCGCGAGCTTTCGCAACTGCTGCGGCCGACCATCCTCGACGATTTCGGACTGGACGCGGGCCTTCGCTGGCTCGCCGGGCGCTTTGGCGAGCGCACCCGTATCGAAATCGATTACCGCTCCGAGTTCGACGGCCGCCTGCCGGATGAGACCGAGACGCACCTGTTCCGGATCGTGCAGGAGGCGCTGACCAACGTCGCGCGGCACTCCGGCGCAACGCGTGTCGGCATCCATCTGCGCGCCGCGGATGGCGCGATCCGGCTGACGCTCACCGACAACGGCTCCGGCCTCAAACAAAGCCGGAACGGCGGCATGGGACTCATCGGCATGCGGGCGCGTGCGCGCAGCGCCGGCGGTGAGCTGAAGCTGACCACACAACCCGGCGCGGGCGTGACCATCGAAGTGTGGGCGCCACTCACGCAGCCCGCCCCCTCGGAGCGGGCGTGATTCGCATTCTTCTGGCCGACGATCACGCTCTGGTCCGCCAGGGCTTCCGCATGATCCTGTCCGCGCAGCCCGACATGGAGATCGTCGGCGAGGCGGGCAACGGCCGCGAAGCGGTGGAGCTCGCCGCCGAGCTTCACCCCGACGTGGTGGTGATGGACGTCGCCATGCCCGAACTCAACGGCATCGAGGCGACGCGAAGGCTCCTGTCCGACAACCCGCGCACGCGCGTGCTGGCGCTGAGCATGCACAAGGACTCGGTCTACGTGCGGGAGATCCTGCGCGCCGGCGCGCGCGGTTACCTCCTCAAGGACTCGGTCGACGCGGATCTGCTCGCGGCCGTGCGCGCGGTGGCCAAAGGCGACGGCTACCTGAGTCCCGGCGTCTCGGAGGCGGTGCTGACCGACTATCGCCGCCACGTCACCGATCCGCTCGATCTGCTGACCAGCCGGGAGCGGGAGGTCTTGCAGATGATCGCGGAGGGAAAAACGAACAAGGAAATCGCGGCGTCGCTCAACCTGAGCGTGTATACCGTGGAGGCCCACCGCGGCCGCGTGATGGAGAAGCTGAATCTGCACAGCACCGGCGAGCTGGTGCGGTTCGCGCTGCGCAGCGGCCTGATCGACTGAGCGCAATTGCGCGAGAATGGTTCTTCGGAGGAGGGGACACACAATGAGGAATGTCAGCAGGAGATCGCTCCTGGCAGCGGCCGGGGCGTCTCTGGCGGCGCCAGCCGCAAGAGCCTCGCAAAGCGGGACGCAGGATCGGCGCACCCGAGCCTTTGAAGTCCGCTTGGAATGCGCGCTCCAGGAACGCGACGTGTCCCCGCCCAATCAGGTGAGCAATGGCGACGAGGGGCTGTATTTCAACAAGCTGGGCAACTTCTCGAAGGGTCTGCCACACAACGATCTGGGCGAGGTGGATCCCGGCGCGTACGCCAGTTTCGTGGATGCGATAAGCTCCGGCGATATGGCCAGGATGGAAGCCCTGACGATGGGTTCCCCCGATCCGCGCTTGCAATTGAAGCTCGTCAATCCGTTCGCGGGTCTCGCGTTCGACCTGGAAGGCGCCGATTCCGATTCGCTCACGCAGCCGCCCGCACCGCGGCTGACCAGCGCCGAGGCTGGCGGCGAGATGGCGGAGCTGTATTGGATGGCGCTGGCGCGCGACGTTTCTTTCCTGGACTACGACAACCACGAGACCACGCGGGCCGCGGCCGCGGATCTATCCAGGCTCAGCGATTTTCGCGGGCCCCGCGTGCAGGGCCAAGTGACCACGGCTACAGTATTCCGCGGCCTCACCCCCGGCGATCTGGCCGGTCCTTACCTCTCGCAATTCCTGTGGCGGCCGATCCCCTTCGGCGTGCAGGTAACGGACCAGCGCCTGCGCACGATGGCCCCCGGGGTGGACTACGCCACCAATTACGCCGCGTGGCTGGCGCTCCAGAGGGGCATCGACCCGCAAACGCCGGAGAAGTTCGACGGCGCGCGCCGCTGGGTCCGCAACGGGCGCGACCTGGCGCGCTGGGTGCACATCGACGTGCTCTATCAGGCGTATTTCAACGCGTTCCTCATCCTGGCCACGCCGCCCGACCCGTCCGACGATCTCACCGGCGGCGGACTGGGCGCGCCCCTGAACCCCGGCAACCCCTACAACAGCTCGCGCACGCAGATTGGCTTCGGCACTTTCGGCGGTCCGTACATGGCGACGATTCTTCCCGAGGTTTCCACGCGGGCCCTGAAGGCCGTATGGCGTCAAAAGTGGCTGGTACACCGCCGGCTCCGTCCGGAGGCGTTCGGAGGCCGCGTGCACAACAAGCTGGCGGCCGGGGCGGGCTATTTTCTGCACGATGACCTGCTCAACTCGGCGGCGCTCAGCCGCGTGAAGTCGGCGAATGGAACCTGGCTTCTGCCCCAGGCTTACCCGGAGGGCTGTCCGCTGCATCCTTCTTATGGCGCCGGACACGCCACCGTGGCGGGCGCCTGCGTGACCATACTGAAAGCGTTGTTTGACGAAAACTACGCGATTCCGAACCCGGTGGCGGCGTCGGCCGACGGGCTGAGCCTGGTTTCCTACACCGGTCCCGACGCGAACCGGCTGACCGTGGGCGGCGAGCTCAACAAGCTGGCGGCCAACATCGCCACCGGACGGAATTTCGCGGGCATTCATTACCGTTCCGATTACGCGCAATCCATCCGGCTCGGCGAAGCGGTGGCCATCAGCGTCCTGCGGGACCAGCGCCTCACCTACGCCGAAGATTTTCACGGCTTCACGTTTACCACCTTCGATGGCGAAAAAATCACGGTGTGAGCTTTTTTCACTTGGTATCATGACCGAGGAATGACCACCTTCAAGGCTCTGCTCGCGACGCAGGAGAACGGCAAGTTCGCCGCCTCCATCCAGGACGTTCCCGGCGACATGCTTCCCTTCGGCGAAGTGCTGGTGCGGGTCGCCTATTCGAGTCTCAACTATAAGGACGGCCTGGCGGTGCTGGGCCGGCCCGGCGTGATCCGCAAATTCCCGATGGTGCCGGGCGTCGATTTCGCCGGCGTCGTCGAAGAGTCGAGCTCGCCGTCGTTCAATCCCGGCGACGAGGTGGTGGTCACCGGCTGCGGGACCTCGGAAGTCTACTGGGGCGGCTATGCGCAGCAAGCGCGCCTGGACGCCGAGTTCCTGGTGCCGCTGCCCGCGGGCCTGACGCTCCAGCAGTCGATGGGGGTGGGCACGGCGGGCTTCACCGCGATGATGTCGGTGATGGCGCTGGAGGAGCACGGCCTCAAGCCGGGCGGGCGCGAGGTGCTGGTGACCGGGGCTACGGGCGGCGTCGGCAGCGTGGCGGTGGCGATCCTGAGCAAGCTCGGCTACAAGGTGGCGGCCTCCACCGGACGCGACGTGTTCCACGACTATCTGCGCAACCTGGGCGCGAGCGAGATCATCAGTCGCGCGGAGCTGGCCGCGCCGTCGCGGAAGCCGCTCGAGGACCAGCGCTGGGCCGCCGCGATCGACAACGTCGGCGGCGACGCGCTGGCGGGCCTGCTGCGCGCCATGGAGCTGCACGGAAGCGTCGCCTCCTGCGGCTTGGCCGGAGGCGCGGCGCTCAACACTACCGTCTATCCGTTCGTGCTGCGGGGCGTGAACCTGCTCGGCATCGATTCGGCGCGAATGCCCAACGCGCGCCGGCGCGAGATCTGGGCCCGCATTGTGCGGGACCTGCCCACCAGCCTGCTCGACAGCATCATGACCACCGAGCCGCTCGACCGGGTGGTGGCACTGGGTGAGCAGATCCTGGCGGGCCAGATCCGCGGGCGGGTCGTGATCGACGTGAACGCCTGATAGAGCCCCCTTGCGTTCGGCAAGTATCCGCACTAATATCAGTCGGATGACGAAGGAGAACTTATGAACAAGATCAACTGGAATCGTGTGCTTCTGGGCGGGATCGTCGCGGGGATCGTGATCGACATCTTTGAAGGCGTCTCGAACGGTCTCATCCTGGCCAGTCAGTGGAACGAGGCCATGACCGCGCTCAACAAGTCGCCGGCGATGTCGGCGAAACAGATCGCCGCCTTCGACGTATGGGGACTGGCCGCCGGTATCGCGATGGTGGCGATTTACGCCGGGATTCGCCCGAGGTTTGGAGCGGGTCCGAAGACCGGGATGCTGGCCGGCGCCATCGTGTGGGCTCTGGCCTACGCCGGAGGCAACGCGGCCATGGTGTTCCTGCACCTGTTTCCGCTGGGATTGATGCTGTCGGCCACCGCCATAGGATTGGTGGAGACATTGGTGGCGGGCGCAGCCGGTGCGGCGGTCTATAAGGAAGACGAAGGCGGGGCGCTCAGATCTTCGCGAGCCGCCGCCTAAAGGCGAGCGCGCTTCAGCCGCAGACTGTTGGTGACCACGCTCACCGAGCTGGCCGCCATGGCGGCGCTTGCGATCACGGGGCTCAGCAGCCCCAGCGCGGCCGCCGGTATCGCGATCACGTTGTAGCCGAGCGCCCATCCGAGGTTCTGGCGCATCACCCTCGAAGCCGCCCGAGAGAGCGCGATCGCCTGCGCGACGCCTGAAATGTCGGCGCGCAGCAGCGTCACGTCGCCGGCTTCCATGGCAACGTCGGTGCCCGAGCCCATGGCGAAGCCCACGTCGGCCTGCGCCAGAGCGGGCGCATCGTTGATGCCGTCGCCGGCCATCGCGACTACTCGTCCTTCGGCCTGGAGACGCCGGATCTCAGCGACCTTGCCGTCGGGCAGAACCTGCGCGACCACGCGTCCGATGCCGGCCTCGCGCGCGATGGCCGCGGCGTTCTCCTGGGAATCGCCGGTGAGCAGAACTACATCGAGCCCCAGCTTCTGAAATTCCGCGACCGCAGCTTTGGCTCCCGCGCGAATCGGGTCGGAGACGGTGATGGCGCCCGCGAACCGGCCGTCGATCGCGACGTTCAGTCCGTGATTCGCACCCGCCACGCCACGCTCCTTGAGAAACGCTTCATTTCCGATGAGCACTCCGTGGCCTTCGACGCGCGCCTCGATTCCACGTCCGGCCACCGCGCGAAACTCCTGCGCCTCCGCCGGAGCGAATCCGCGGCTTCCAGCAAATTCCACCACCGCGCGGGCCAGAGGATGCTCGGAGCGGCGCTCGGCCGCCGCCGCCAGGCGAAGGTCGTCATCGCTGAGGTGTACTTTGGTCACGCGCGGGCGCCCTTCTGTGACGGTGCCGGTCTTGTCGAGCACCACGGTATCCACGCGGCGCAGTTTTTCGAGCGCTTCGCCGCCCTTGATTAGCAGGCCCATGGTCGCTCCCCGGCCGGTGGCGACCATCACCGCCGTCGGCACGGCCAGGCCCATCGCGCAAGGACATGCGATGATCAGGACCGCGACGGCGGCGGTCGCCGCGCGAACCACTCCGCCGCCCGCGAGCATCCATCCCGCGAAGGTCGCCACGGCCAGCACCAGCACCGAAGGGACGAAGACAGCGCTGATGCGGTCTGCCAGCCGCTCGATGGGCGCGCGCGAGGCCTGCGACTGGCGCATCAGCGTCACGATGCGGGCGAGCATGCTCGCCTCGCCCACGGTGGTGGCGCGGTAGCGGAAACTTCCGGTGGTGTTAAGCGTGCCACCGATGACGCTCGCGCCGGCGCGTTTCTCGACGGGGACCGGTTCGCCCGTGAGCATCGATTCGTCCACGTAACTGGAGCCGTCGAGCACGTCGCCATCGACCGGGAGTTTTTCACCGGGCCGGACGATCACTGTGTCGCCGCGGCGAACCTGCGCGATCGGGAGATCGAGCTCGGCTCCCTCGCGTGTCACGCGAGCCGTCGCCGGCTGGAGTCCGATCAGCTTGCGCAACGCGCTGGTGGTTTGCCGCTTGGCGCGAGCTTCGAGCGCGCGGCCTGCAACCACGAACGCCAGGATCAGCACCGCCGCTTCGTAGTAGACATCGGGCGCGATTCCGCGGGAGCGGAAGAAATCCGGAGCAACCGTGACCGCCACCGAGTACAAGAACGCCGCGCCGGTACCGAGCGCGATCAAGGCGTTCATGTCAGCCGATCCGTGCAGAGCGGCTGTCCAGGCACCGGTGTAGATCCTCCGCCCGGCCCAGGCCATGACGAACACGGTCAGCGCCAGCAGCCAGTAGCGGACCAGCGAATTGTCCATCCACAGCATCGACGCGGCCATCGCGACGCCGCCCAGAGCCAGGCTGATGAGGGCCTTGACGGCGAGCTCGCGCGCTTCGGCGGCCTGGACGCGCTCGCGTTCCTCCTGCTCCTCGAACGCCGTGCGTCCGGCGGGAGGAAGCTCCGCGCCGTATCCGGTTTCCCGAATCGCCTCGACCAGCGCATCGGGAGCCACCGCTTGCGGATCGAAGGCGACCATGGCCTGGCCGGTCATCAGGTTGACCGCGGCTTTTTCGACGCCCGGGGTGTGCTCGAGCGCGCGCTGCACGTGCGCCTGGCAGGCCGCGCAGGTCATACCCTCGACCGTGATGGTGACGGATTCCTTCATTCGGTTGTGTGCGGCTCGTAGCCGGCCTTCCGCACGGCTTCGAGAACCAACGCCTCGCTGGCCGGATGGACGGACACGTCCGCCGAGCCGACCTCCACCTGGCGCACCTCGGCGCCATCCACCTTTTCGAGCGCTTTGCGAACGCGCTGGACGCAGGCCTGGCAGTGCATACCGTCGATGGCGATTCTCATGGAGTCCTCACCCTTAGTTTAGATGCGGTTGAGGTGCGGCAAGACTCCACGGGTGAGAAACACCACTTGGACGGCGCGTCCCCACCACGGACGTTAACCCCAAGAGGAGATAAACTCCAGCCGGTTCGGCATCATTGCGGGCCCTCAAACCAAACACCAAAGATTTTCGCATGGAGTCCTCGTCGAGGTAGAGCCGAATTCGGCTCATTGGCGAGTTGCGTTGGTCCTCAAGCGCGTCTCCCAATGGACTGCGGACGCTTCCTGCTGCGCGAGATCGGCCTCAATCTCGTCTCGATTGACATGATAGTACGCCAACGCGGCGTGGATCTGGGCTAGCGTCAAGTGCGAGTATTCGAGAGCAATTTCTTCCGGAGTCATGCCCATCTTGTACCAAGAGGCGATTCTGCTGACAGTGAATCCCGTCCCGGCAATCTTCGGCCGCCCACCGCGCACCTTCGGGTCGCGGTCGATCAAAGTCCCGATCTCGATAGCCGATTCCACGTCCCTAGTCTAACCCGCAATGCCGCAGCAGGGTGGGGCTAGACTTTCGACCGGCGCCGGCCGGCGCTAGTGCTACCACAGTGGTGTTGACACGGTGGTTGAAGCACATCTAAAATGAAAGGTCGGTAGGAGTGTATCGAAAGGAGCGGGTGAAGATGGATTCCAAATTGCACGTGTCGATGGGCGCGCTGGCATTCGGCGCTCTCCTGACGCTGTCAGGCCCTTCCATGGCCGCGGATTCGCAGATGACCTTCGCCAAGGACGTAGCGCCGATCCTGCAGGAAAAGTGCCAGGAGTGCCATCGGAAGAATTCCATGGCGCCGATGTCGCTGGTGACCTACGAAGAAACCCGCCCGTGGGCCAAATCCATGCGCCAGCGCGTGATCACGCGGCAGATGCCGCCCTGGCACATCGACCAGACGGTGGGCGTCCAGAAGTTCAAGAACGATATGTCGCTGTCGAACGCCCAGATCGACACGATCGTGAGGTGGGTGGATGCGGGCGCGCCGCTCGGCAATCCCAAGGACATGCCGCCTCCCAAGACGTGGGCCGAGGACAACGAATGGAAAGCGGCGAAGGAGCTTGGCCCGCCCGATTTCGTCATCAAGTCGGACCCCTACACCATGGCGGCTCATCATCAGGATGTGTGGTGGAGGCCGACTTCGAACGTCCCGATCACGGAGCCGCGCTGGGTGCGGGCGGTCGAGATGAAGCCGGGAACGCCCGCCGGACGCAGAATCACCCATCATGCCGTGACTTATCTGGTTCAGGATGACCCGGCCAGTCTGCCTCCGGGCAACGAGCTAACCTGTGCGGGCGGTAACTGTAATGATCTGGACCGGCGCGCGATGCTGATGGAATGGGCCATCGGCAAGAGCTACGATCTGTATCATCCCAACACCGGGAAGCTGATTCTGCCGGGATCGCAGATCGCCTGGGACGTGCACATTCACGCCGTCGGCGAGGAGATTCGCGATCACGTCGAGCTGGGCGTGTGGCTTTATCCGAAAGGCCAGGAGCCGAAGTATCGCACGTACCTCACGGGATTCCAGGCCTTGAAGGGATTCCAGGGCGGAAGAGACGGGAGAAACATCGACATTCCGCCGAACACCATCGCCGAGGCTCAGAACTACACCATCCTGAAGCAGGCCGCGATGCTCGAGAATTTCCAGCCGCATATGCACCTGCGCGGCAAGGCCATGGCCGTCGAAGCGATTCTGCCGGACGGAACCAGCCAGATGGTGAGCTACGTCGGCAAATTCAACTTCAACTGGATGACCAACTACATCTACGCCGACGACGCGGCGCCGATGTTCCCCAAAGGCACCATCATCCACGTCACCGCGTGGTATGACAACACGCGCGCCAACCCCAACAATCCGGATCCGGATCAGTGGGTCGGCTTCGGCGACCGGACCGTGGATGAGATGGGGCACGCGTGGATGAACGTGACCTACGTGAGCGACGAGGATTACGCCGCGTGGGCCGCGCAGCACAAGCCCAAGGCGCAAGTGGCCGACACATCGCCCCGGCGCCGGTAGCCCGGAGGATCGACTGAAAGTGCGGTTGACGATTCTGCTCGCAGCGGGGACGTTCCTGTGCGGGCAAACCTTGCCCCTGGAACCTCCGCACGAAGCCGGGACCAGCATCACCGGCGCGTTTGAAGGCTGGTTCAAGAATCCCGACGGAACCTTCAGCCTGCTGCTGGGCTACTACAACCGCAACCGGAACGAAGAAGTAGACGTCCCCATCGGGCCGAACAACCACATTGACCCGGGCGGCCCGGATCGCGGCCAGCCCACCCACTTCCTGTCCGGCCGGGGCTGGGGGCTGTTCACCATTACCGTGCCGGCCGATTTCGGCGACAACAAGATCACCTGGACCATCGTCGCCAACGGCCAGCCGACCACCATTCCCGCGAGCCTGCATCGGGATTACGAGATCGAGCCGTTCCGGGAAGCGGCTGTGGGCAACACGCCGCCGGTGCTGAGCTTTGACGAGAAGGGTCCTTCGGTACAGGGGCCGCAGGGGCTGGCGAC
Organism: Bryobacteraceae bacterium; assembly: GCA_041486445.1. Lineage (GTDB taxonomy): Bacteria > Acidobacteriota > Terriglobia > Bryobacterales > Bryobacteraceae > Palsa-187. The sequence goes on along the minus strand of JBGPLI010000044.1, from coordinate 19,965 downwards.
GCAGCGCACGGCCAAGGTGGGGAATCCGCTGGCGCTGACCGTGTGGGTTTCCGACGACGCCAAGTACACCACATCGTCAGGGCAGAAGCCGAGAGACATAAATACGCCGGTGACCTTGAAATGGACCAAGTACCGCGGCCCCGGCAACGTCACATTCGCCAAGGACCGGCCTGAAATCGAAAAGGTGGATCGCAAAGACTCCACCGCGCCCTTCAACGGAAAATCGACCACCACCGCCACGTTCAGCGAGCCCGGCGAATACGTGTTGCACGTGGTGGCGAACGATTTCTCCGGTGAAGGCGGCGGCGGCTTCCAGTGCTGCTGGAGCAATGGCCAGGTGAAGGTTACGGTCCAGCCGTAAGCTGAGCGCCGATAACCATCTACGCAGCTGTATCGACCCTCGACACCGAGATCCTCACGCGATAGCCCAACGACCCAAGGATGCGAATCAGGAGGTCGCTCGACACGTGTTCCAGGTTGTCGTTGAGTATGGCCGTCACGCGTGTCCGAGAAGTGCCGGCCCGCTTCGCCAAGTCGGCATGCGTGATGTGTTCCTTCTGAACGATCTGTTTAAGGCGGCTCAGCAGCGCGTGCTGGACCTGCCATTCCTTTGCGTCGGCGGCCGAGAGTCCCAGCGCCCTAGCCAGGGCTTCGGGCGTTCTTGCGACGGTGGCTTTGATTCTAGGCATCACCCTCACAATCAAAATGTATCAAGATTGGGACACTTGTCAAGGTCGCGTCCATCCCTGCGGCATGTCGCGGCCCGTGCCGCTGCCTTCCGAAATGCGGATAATGGAGATATGACCGTCGCACCAGGCGTCCTGTTGCCCGAGGGGGAAATCGCCGAGATTTGCCGGCGCTATCAGGTCAAGGAACTTGCATTGTTCGGGTCCGCCGCTCGGGGAGAGCTTCGGCCTGAAAGCGACATCGATCTGCTGATCGAATTCCTTCCAGGGGCGCGGGCGAGCCTGATACGTCATGCCGCCGCGGAGAGAGAACTTTCCGCATTACTGGGCCGCAAGGTCGATCTGGTCTCGAAGCGCGCTCTTCGCGATTCGATTCGGGACGAGATCCTATCGCAGGCGCGCCCGATCTATGCGGCGTGAGCGGCAGTATTTGCAAGATATTCTCGCCGCTGCAGACGCACTTGCCCAATTCACACGCGCACAGACTTCAGCCTCGTTTGCGGGAGATCTGTTGCTGCGAAGCGGTGTCGTGCACCAGTTGATGGTCATCATTGTCCACAACTATTTCGGAGTGGACTGGGAAGAAGTGTGGCGCACGGCGATTGAAGATGTGCCATTGTTGCGTGGCCGCATCGAAGCAATCCTTCTGACCGAATTCACGGATTGAACGCCGCATGATCCTCGTCACTGGCGGAACCGGCTTCATCGGCAGCCACCTGGTGGAAGCCCTCTGCGCCGGCGGCGAGCCGGTGCGGTGCCTGGTCCGGCGAGCTGGTTCGGCGCTGCCCCCACAGGCTGAAGTGGCCAATGGCGAGCTGATCTCCGGCGCGGGCCTTGACCAGGCGCTACAAGGCGTGAATACAGTGATCCATCTGGCGGGCGTGACCAAGGCTCTCACGAGTGGCGAATACTACGCGGGCAATGTGCGCGCGACGGAAAACGTGGCGCGCGTGATCGCGGGGCGCGGCATTCGGCTGGTGCACGTCAGCTCGCTTGCCGCCATCGGGCCGAGTCCCGGCGGCACGCCGGTTTCCGAGGACGCCGATCCGCATCCGCTCACGCATTACGGCAGATCCAAGCTGGAGGGCGAGCGGATTGTGCGCGCGCTGGTTCCGGACGCCGTGATCGTGCGGCCTCCCGTGGTGTACGGCCCGCGCGACACCGACGTGTTTCAGTTTCTCAAGCCGGTCAGCAAGGGTCTTCTGTTCCAGATCGGAGGTGGTGAGCGCTGGTTCCAGGCGATCTACGTGAAGGACCTGGTGGACGGCATCCTTGCCGCCGCGCGCGCCCCGCAAGCGGCCGGACGCACCTATTTTCTGGCGCACGCGAAGGCGGTTTCCTGGAGCGAACTGGGCGCCGTCGCCGCCCGCGTAATGCGCCGCAACCTGCACGTACTGCGCGTTCCCCCTTCGATGGCGTACGTCGTGGGTTGTTGTGCTGAAGCCTGGTCGCTCCTCACGCGGAAACCGGGCATCATTTCGCGAGAGAAGATCGCGGAGGCGCAGTGCCGCTACTGGACTTGCGATACGCGCCGCGCGGCGCAAGAGATCGGCTTTGAGGCTCGGACGCCGCTTGAGACCGGATTGTCCGAAACCCTCGCGTGGTACAAGGAGGCCGGTTGGCTCAAGTACTGAAGACGCGCCTGGAGGCGGTGGACAAGGTCATCCTGAGTTACCTCGCCGGAGCCGCCGTACTAATTGCCGTCTATTGGAATCAGGTTCCGGGAGCCGCGAAGTTGCTCGCCTTGCATGTGGCGGGCGCGTTGATCATCGTGGTGGCGCGGCAGCGGCCCGGCCGCGCAAGCTGGTACGTCAGCCACTGGTATCCGATCCTGTTTGTCGCCGCGTGTTACCGGGAGATGTCCATCCTGATTCCGGCGATCCGTAGCACCAATTCCGATCCGTGGCTCCTGGGCCTGGACTACGCGATCTGGCACGCGAATCCCACGGTGTGGCTGGAGCGCATCCAGACGCCCGCGCTCACGGAGTTCCTGCAACTCATCTACACCGTGTTTGTGCCTGTGGTTCTCCTGGTCCCCTGGCTGCTGTGGCGGCAGCGGCGCTACGCGGAGTTCCGCTACTGCGCGTTCCTGCTCTCGCTCGGGTTCCTGGTGTCCTACGTCGGATATATCATCGTCCCCGCGCGCGGACCCCGATTCCTCCTGGAAGACGCGCCGCTGCGGGGGCTGTGGCTGTACGACTCCATGCAGTCCCTGCTCGACCGCCTCGAATCGGCCCACTACGATTGCTTCCCGAGCGGCCACACGGAGCTCGCGATCCTGGCCTGGTGGAGCAGCAGGCTCGTGTCGAAGCGGCTGTTTTGGGCGTATCTTGTATACACGCTATGCATGATTTTTGCTACAGTGTATCTTCGGTACCACTACACAGTCGACCTGGCGGCGGGAGCACTGGTCGCCATCGTCTTGCTTCTTGTGGCTCCGGCCATATATCGGAAGTTATCGGGAAACGAGGATCCCGTTGGGAGCAGTTGAGGTCGGCGCGGCCGACAGCAAGCGAGCCGTGAAAGAGTTCGTCGAGTTTCCCTATGCGCTCTACCGCGACGACCCGTACTGGGTGCCTCCGTTGCGAATCGCCGTCAAGGAACTGCTCGACCGGGAGAAGCATCCGTTCTACGCCAACGCCGAGGCTGAATTGTTCCTCGCGCGGCGGCATGGGCAGATCGCCGGGAGAATCGCGGCCATCGTCGACCGGAACCACAACCGTTTCCATAATGAGAACGCCGGGTTTTTCGGATTCTTCGAGTCGGCCGATGACCCGGAGGTCGCCGAAGCTCTGCTGAGCGCCGCCCGTAAATGGGCATTCGACCGTGGCGCGAACGTCATACGCGGGCCTGTAAGCCCCTCCACCAACTACGAGTGCGGTATTCTGATCGATGGTTTCGACTCCAGCCCGATGATCATGACGACCTACAACCACCGCTATTATCCTGCGTTGCTGGAGCGAGTGGGCTTGCGAAAGGCGAAGGATCTCTACGCCTACGTCAGCACGGCGGCGGCGGTGGATATGGAGAAGATCGGGCGCGTGGCGGACCGGGCGCTCGCGAAAAACAGGATTCGCGTCCGGCCCATCGACATGAAGGATTTCACCGCGGAAGTGGATCGCCTCTGGGAAGTGTATCAGGCCGCCTGGAGCCGCAACTGGGGATTTGTGCCCATGACGCGCGAAGAATTTCTTCAAATGGGCAAGGAGATGAAGCAGATCCTCAAACCCGAGCTGGTGCTGATCGGGGAGGCCGAGGGGCGAGTGGTGGGCTTCGCTCTGGCCTTGCCCGACGTCAACTACGCGCTCAAACCGGCGGGCGGGAGCCTGTTCCCCACAGGACTCCTCAAAATTCTGTATTATCAACGATTGATCAAGAGTTTGAGGGTTCTCGCTCTTGGCGTGATCGAGGAGCATCGTACTTCCGGCGTCGCGGCGGGCTTTTACGCCACGCTTGTGCGCAACGCCAGGAAGCTGGGTTACGACGGGGACTGTGAGATGTCATGGATATTGGAAGATAACATTCTGATGAATCGCTCCCTTGAAGCGATGGGCGCGAAGCGGTACAAGACCTACCGAATCTACGAATGGAACTGAGCATGCGCCCATCGCCTACCGGCACCGCCCGAAGCAAGCAGAGCAGCGGAGCCAACGACATCTTCGAGAAGTGCCGCAACTTCACGCGTCCGGGTGAACTCCAGGCCGCCGGTCTCTACATGTACTTCGAGACCTTTGGCGACCGCGAGGGGTGCCAGCCGGGCGAGGTCCGGCTGGGCGATCGCAAGGTGCTAATGTTCGGGTCCAACGATTATCTGGATCTGATTACGCATCCGGAAGTGAAGGAGGCAGCCGCGGAGGCCCTTCGGAAATACGGCAGCGGATGCAGCGGGTCCCGCCTGCTGAATGGGACGCTGGATGTGCACGTGAAAGTAGAGGCCGCGCTGGCCGCTTTCGTGCGCAAAGAAGCGGCGATCATTTTCGGCACGGGTTTTCAGGCCAACTACGCGACGCTTTCGGCGCTCACCGAAAAAGGCGACGCGATGATCTGCGATCACAATCTGCACGCCAGTCTGGTGGAAGGCGCGCTCCGGTCGGCGGCGCGCATGGTCCGGTTCCGGCACAACGATCTGGATCACTTCGAGCGCTGCCTGGAAAACTGCCCGCCCGAGGAGAAGATCCTGGTTGTCTCCGAGGGCGTCTTCAGCATGGAGGGAGACGTCGCCCCATTGCGCGGGATCGTGAGCCTTGCCAAGCCGTACTCCGCGCGCATCTACGTGGACGAGGCCCACGGGATCGGTGTGCTGGGTCCGACAGGCGCAGGCGCCGCCGAGCATCTCGGTGTTCTGGACGAAATGGATGTTGTGATGGGCACGTTCAGCAAGGCCCTGGCGTCGGTGGGCGGCTTCATCGCGGGCCCGCGCGACGTGGTGGATTATCTCAAGCACACCGCGCGGCCGTTCGTCTTTTCGGCGAGCCTTCCGGCGGCTTCGGTCGCCGCTGTCGGCGCGGCGCTTCAGATCATCAAGGATGAGCCGGAGCGGCGTCACCGCCTTTTGCGCATCGCACAGCAGCTTCGCGATGAGCTGCGCGCGCAGGGTTTCTCAGTGCTCGACGGCGAAACCGCGATTGTCCCGGTGGTGATTCAGGACGAAGTGGATTTGTGCCGCCTGTGCAAGGCGCTGCTGGCGGAAGGCATTTACATCAACCCGGTCTTGAAGCCGGCCGCCGCGCAGAATCTGCTGCGGATCTCCTGCACCTCCGCGCACACGGAAGCGCATATCGGCCGGCTGATCGCGACGCTCAAGAGGGTGGCCGACGAGCTGGGCGTCGAGCGTTAGCGAGGAGGTCGAATGCTCAAGCTGGCTCTTGCGATAGGGATATGGTCCGCGCTCACGGCCGCGCGGGGCCAGACGCTGCAACAGGCCAACGCAGGCAGGGCTGCGTATCAGGCCACGTGCGCCGGCTGCCATGCGCCGGATCTGGGCGGCAGCGAAGCGCCTCAGCTCGCCGGCGCTAATTTCAGGGCCGCCTGGGGCACGCGCACTGCGGCAGACCTGGTCACCTACATCCGCTCCAGCATGCCGCCCGGAAATCCCGTCACCGAACAAATGGCGGTCAACCTGGCTGCGTTCCTCCTGGCGGCCAACGGCGCGACGCCCGCCGAGCAGGCGCTGGACGCCGCCACGACGTTATCGATTCGCTCGGTCGCGACAGGCCGCCCGGCCATCGCGCTTCAAGGTGGGGGCCCAACCGGTGCCGCGGCTCCCAGGTCTGGCGGACCCAGAGGCCTCACCGTCACCGGCGAAGTGAAGAACTACGTCCCGGTCACCGACGCGATGCTGCGCAATCCCGATCCCGGCGACTGGCTCATGATCCGCCGCAACTATCAGGCGTGGAGCCACAGCCCTCTCACGCAGATCAACGCCGCCAACGTGATGGAGCTGCAACTGGTCTGGTCGTGGGCGATGAACGACGGTCCGCCGGCGAACGAGCCCACGCCGATCGTCCACAACGGCATCATGTATCTGGCCAACGTCGGCAACATCGTGCAGGCTCTGGACGCGCGCACGGGCGAGCTGATATGGGAAAATCGCATCGGTCCGGATCTTTCAAGCGGCAACGGCGCGATCCGCAGCCTGGGAATTTATCAGGATAAGATCTATCTCGCCACCACCGACGTTCGCCTGATCGCGCTTGACGCGCGGACGGGCAAACAGATTTGGGAAACGCGGACCGCCGATCCTTCGAAAGGTTACAGCAACACCAGCGGACCGCTGATCGTGCAGGGCCGGGTGATTCAAGGCATGGGCGGCTGCGACCGCTACAAGGAAACCGGCTGCTACATCAGCGCCTACGACGCGCAGACCGGAAAGCAACTCTGGAAATTCGAAACCGTGGGGCGCGAGGGCACGCCAGCCGGCGAGACCTGGGGCAAGCTGCCGAACCTGTTGCGCGCGGGCGGCGACACCTGGATCACAGGCAGCTACGATCCCAGTCTCAACTTGATGTATTGGGGCGTCGCGCAGGCCAAACCGTGGATGCGCGCGATTCGCGGCACCAACGACAAGGCGCTGTACACGAGCTCGACGCTCGCGCTCAAGCCCGAGGACGGTTCGCTCGCCTGGTATTTCCAGCACGTGCCCGGCGAATCACTCGATCTCGACGTGGTCTACGAGCGCGTGCTGGTCGATGCGGGCGGCCAGAACCTGCTGTTCACCATCGGCAAGGACGGCGTGCTGTGGAAGCTCGACCGCAAGAGCGGGAAGTTCCTCGACTTCAAGGAAACCGTATTCCAGAACATCTTCGACAGCATCGACAAGAAAACGGGCGAGGTGCATTACCGCAACGAGATCGTCGAGCAGCGAGCCGAGGAGTGGGTGCAGGCGTGTCCTTCGACCGAAGGCGGCCACAACTGGCAGGCGATGAGTTATCATCCGCCCACGGGCCAGCTCATTATTCCACTGAGCCAAAGCTGCATGGAAATGTTCGGACGGCCGACCGAACCGAAGGAAGGCTCGGGCGGGACTTCGGCCAACCGCCGCTTCTTCGAGATGCCGGGGAGCGAAGGCAAGGTGGGCAAGCTGGCCGCCTACGACGTCAACACCATGAAGGAGACGTGGAAGATCGAGCAGCGCGCGTCGTTTCTGACCGCGGTACTCTCGACGGCGGGCGGCATCGCTTTCGCAGGCGATCTGAACCGCGTGTTCCGCGCGGTGGACGTGAAGACCGGCGCGGTGCTGTGGCAGACGCGGCTGCCCACTTCGGTGCAGGGGTTCCCGGTGTCGTTCAGCGCGGGCGGCAAGCAGTACATCGCGGTCTCGACGGGATTGGGCGGAGGCAGTCCGCGGCAGGTGCCGGCGACCATCCTCCCGGATGTGCACAATCCGGCGAACGGAAACGCGCTGTACGTGTTCGCGCTGCCCGAGAGGAGATGAGCTGGGACCGCCGGTGGTAGGATAAAGGCAAATGCCAGAGGTTTCTCGTTTCTTTGGCATTGTGATTCGTATGTATTTCGACGACCATAATCCGCCTCACGTTCATGCGATCTATGCCGGAAATGAGGCGCAGATCGGAATTGATCCCATTATTATTCTTGAGGGGAGACTCCCGAATCGCGCCGTCTCCATGGTCGTCGAATGGGCTGCCCTTCATCAACAAGAGTTGATGGACAACTGGCATCGACTGCGGAATGAACAAACGCCGCAGAGGATCGAGCCCTTGGAGTAGAAAGGCGCAAATGTTTCCGAGGGTCAAACAAATCCGTCACCTTGGGGAGTATCGCCTGGAGTTGAGTTTCACCGATGGCGTAAGGGGAGAACTGGACTTTAGGGAGCGCATTGTCGGTCGCGGCGGCGTCTTCGGTCCGCTCGAGGACGTAAATTTCTTCAAACAGGTGAAGGTTGATTCCGAAGCCGGGACCATCTTCTGGCCTAATGAAGTGGATTTTTGCCCGGACGTGTTATACAGCCTGGTGACCGGAAAACCGATTCGAGTGCTGGAACCGGCCTGAACACACAGGCGCCAAGCGGTAACCAGATCCAGGCCGTTTAACAGCCCCACAGCTCTCTGCTCGCCAGGGCCGCGCCCTCGGCCAGCGCCTTGAACTTCGCCCAGGCGATCTGCGGGTGAACCCGGAGGCCCATTCCGCAGTCCGTGCCGGCAATCACGTTCTTGCGGCCGACGAGATTGGCGTAGCGGATAATGCGATCGGCCACCACTTCCGGATGCTCCACCACGTTGGTGTGATGCGTCACCACACCCGGGATGAGAATCTTGCCATCGGGAAGCTTCACGTTCTTCCAGAGCTTCCATTCGTGTTCGTGGCGCGCATTGGCGGCCTCGAGCGAATAGGCGCCGGCGCGGATCTTCAGCATCAGATCGACGACGTGCTCGAGCGGCAGGTCGTGCGTGTGCGGGCCGTGCCAGCTTCCCCAGCAGATATGGTAACGGACGCGGTCCTCGGGAAGCCCTTGGAGCGCGTGGTTCAACGCCTCGACGCGCACCTCGGCAAACTTCCGGTATTCCGCGATGGTGGGAGCGGGCACGATCATATCGTAGGTGTCCGGAAGGGCCGGATCGTCAATTTGCAGAATGAATCCGGCGTCCACGATGGCTTTGTACTCGTGCTTGATGGCGTCCGCGAGAGCGAAGACGTACTGCTCTTCGTTGGCGTAGTGCTCGTTATAAAAGAAATGTTCGAGCCAGCCCGGCGACAGAGCGCACACGAACGCCTCTTGCATCGGGACGTTGGCCTCGGCCAGCGCCGTGCGAAAATCAGCCGTGGCCTGGGCGGCCTCCTGTTGGCCGATGTAGGTGACCGGGGCTGAGCAGACCGCCCGCTCATTGACCCCCGCCCCGAAATTGAGGTCCTTGTAGAAATCGGCGAACTCGAGCCGCTCCCCGGTGTAGAGCGCCATGAAGGGCGGCTCGCCCGGCTTCACCGGACGTGTGGAAAGACCGCTGAGCCGGCGTCCATAGTAGCCGATCCCGCCGAAGCCGAGCTTGCCGACCTCGCCATCGCTGATCACGTCGATGCCGGCGGCGGACTGCTTGCGGACCACGTCCACCATGGCGTTGTGAATCACCGGCCGGGCGGCGCTCGGCTCGTAGGCGGCGCCCGACATGATGGATCGCATCATTTGCCGATGCTCGGGCGGCCCGTCCAGTCTGCCGGCGTGGGTTGTCAGAATCCGATCGGTGCTGTGTTTCATGAGTAGTTATTTGTACTAAATCGCCTGCTCGGCGCGCAAGCGAGCGATCGCGTCGCGATCGTAGCCGATGGGCGGTCTTCACCTCAGTACGCGCTGATAATCCTGAGCGGCATGAATGACGCGTTCAACAGCGACGCCGTCTTTGCGGGGCGTATAGAAGATGAGGAAGTTTTCGAATCCCCGCACGCGCCACATGCGCACGCCGGCGAAGTGGAGAACGAGGTCACGCTTTGCGGCCGGGCGTTTGATGACGCGAGGCACCGGAAGCTTTAGGCCGACTTCCGAGTTTTCGCGAGAGCCATGCCCTCGCGCTCAATATCTTCCCAGTCCCGGGCGGTCATTTCGGTATATTCGCCGCTCTCCTCTGCTTCTTCTAAAATCTGTTGGATGCGACGGTCGTCAAGGCCACCCTTGATGAGGAGCGTTTCAATCCGCTTCCTCTCCTAATCGCGAACAAGCGCTTCGACCGCCCCGGCAAGCAGCGCTTCAGGCGTTGGGTAGTCCCCGCGAAGGAGCAGCTCTTGGACCTGTTGCTCAAGTTCCGGCGGAACGGTGAAGTGCATTTTCGGTGCTCCGAAGGTCAATCAAGACCTTACTCTCCTATTGTAGTCCGGGCGGTGGCCTCTATCACTAAATCGCGTGTTCGGCGCGCAAGCGAGCGATCGTCTCGGCATCGTAACCGAGTTCCGCCAGGATCGCCTCGGTGTGCTCGCCGAGCGCGGGCACCGGGTCCATGCGCGGCGAATACGCTTCCGGCGCGCCGGGCGGCAGCAATGCGGGGACGCGTCCGGCGGACGTATCGATTTCGACCCAGCGCCCGCGAGCTTTGAGTTGAGGATGCGCCCACAGGTCGTGCATATCGTTCACGCGTGCGTTGGCGATCTGCGCGGCGTCGAGCCGGTCGACTACCTCCCGCGCGGTCATCGATGAAAATACTTCGGTGACGATCTCCTTCAACTCGCTACGCATTTCCGTGCGGCGCGCATTGGAAGAAAAGCGAGGGTCCGCCGCGAGCTCAGGCCGCTCCAGGACCCTTTCGCAAAAGGCCGTCCATTCGCGCTCGTTCTGGAGTCCGAGCATCACGGTCTTGCCATCGCCGGCCTGAAACGGTCCGTATGGATAAATGGTCGCGTGCGAGGCGCCGGTACGCGGCGGCGGCTCCGCGCCATCGAAGGCGTAGTAGAGCGGATAGGTCATCCATTCGGCCATCGTCTCGAGCATGGAGAGATCGATGCGGCAGCCCTTGCCGGTCTTGCCACGCTCGATGAGTGCGGCCAGGATGCTGGTGCAGGCGTACATGCCGGTGGAGATGTCGGCGATGGAGCAACCGGCCTTGGCGGGTTCCTCGGGAGTGCCCGTGATGGAGAGAAATCCCGATTCGCTCTGGATCAGCAGATCGTAGGCTTTCTTGTCGCGATAGGGGCCGTCGGCGCCATAGCCGGAGATATCGCAGACGATCAGCCGCGGGTGGCGCTCCCGCAGAGCCTCGTAGGACAGTCCGAGACGCGCGGCCGCACCGGGGGCGAGGTTCTCGACCAGCACATCGGCGGTTTCGAGCAACTTGGACAGAATCGAGCTTGCCTCGGCGTGTTTGACGTTGAGCGTCAGGCTCTGCTTCGAGCGGTTACACCAGACGAAGTGCGAAGACAATCCGCGCACGCGTTCGTCGTAGGAACGGGCGAAGTCGCCGCCGTCGGGCCTCTCGATCTTGATGACGCGCGCGCCGAGATCGGCCAGTTGCCGCGTGCAGAACGGCGCGGCGATGGCGTGCTCCAGCGCGACGACCGTGATTCCTTTCAGCGGGCTGTCCATGGATGCTATCGTAACGGGAACGGGAAACCACAAGGGCGTCGTCTACTGGTAGCTGAACGGCTCAACGTTCGTAAACACGAAATCGATGAATCCCTGATCGGCGCCGGGCGCTGTAAACGTCTTATTGATGACGAGATCGACTTCCAATTGCGCCTGAGGCATGGCTAAACCCACTTGGGAAGGCAGTGCGAGCAGCACTGCGGGAGGGATCGAGAACCGGCCCGCCGCGAGCGGTGCGTTACAAACAAACTCCGCTCCGATCGGCGCATTCGGCACAAAGGCAAACCCGAAGATCTGAATGGATTCGTCGGGATCGGTGCTGGAGGGCCGGTTCCAAGTGACCGTCAATCCGTTGGAACGGGTCACGCTGGTGGCGTTATTGGGAGTCGAAAAGTTGAAGCTTCCGCCACCTCCCGGCCAAGTGACCTGCGCCGAGAAAGCTCCGATGTCGGGTCCGCCGGAACCCGTAAAGGTGTAGGTCCCTTGAAAGGAACCCGTGGGCTTCAAGTCCGAGATCGAGTAGCCGCCGTCCTGGAAGGGAAGCGACACGTTGCCAATCCCGGTCGAGGACGGAGTGGTAAGACGGATAGATGGGCCGGCGTCGAGCAGAGCCGGTTGAATGGGATTGCCCAATCCCATGTTGGCGTTGCGGAAATTGAAAACCGTGCAGTCTCCGAAGGAAATAACGCCGAACGGTTGTCTCGCCGCGTATTGAGCATTGGTGAAGCGCGCAAACGTTACGCTCGCGCTGGAGCCGGCAAAGTCTATGACTCCGCGGTTGATTACGGGTTTAGACGACAGGGTCTGAACCTGGCTGGCAGTCATGCCTGCGACCGGCTCGGAGCAGGTGCGCCCACTCGAGGTCACCGGAAATGTGCCGAAGTTGCTGACAATGTCGCCGGAACGGACCACTACCGAGACGTGGCAGCCGGAGACGCCCGGCGGCACCTGGACGTTGATCTGATCGACGCCTGGATAAATGGAGCGGCCGGCATACTGCACTGTGGCCGGTTTTCCGCCGATATCGACCTCGATCGGAATATCGGTGAGGTTTACTTGAGCCTGAACTATGGTCTCATCGCCTGTGACCGGCCCCACGCCAGTGCCCCACAGCGTGACGAAATCTCCCGGATTCGCAGCATTCGTGAGTCCGACGTATTGCGAGTTCACATCGAACACCGCAGCCGGCCCGTTACCAACGCCATTGAGCGAGAGCATCCCAAATGCGCTCTGCACCACGGTAATCGAGCCGGGCCGGCTGGTCTGCCCGTTCACAGTCACCGTGATCTGTCCGGTTCCGACCGGGGTCGCCGAGGGCAGAATCGCCGCGATCTGGCCATCGGAAACGTAGTACAGAATCGCCTGCGTGGTGGCGCCGTTGACGGTGACGTTGACCGAAGTCTTGTTCAATACCGTGGGCAAGGGAACGCTTTGCAGGTCGCTTGTGGCCGTGGCGAGGCCGACTCCGAAAATGTCGAAGATCGATCCCTGCGCGATGCCGTAGCTTGGCATGCCTGGAAGAATGTAGCTGTAGTTATTCTGAATTCTGCTGTAGCCAGTGTTAGTCTGGAAGATCTGCGGCTGTGCAAACACTCCCGTCGTGAAGAGCGCCGCAAGGGCGCTGGCGGCGAACGTGGGGTTCATCCGGATTTCCATTTTAGATAGTATAGATCCGGCCGCGGGTGTTATACTAGCCGGAAACTATGGCGATCAACCTGAAAGCGGTGGATGTGGCAATCGTCGGATTGGGCGCCTCCGCCGGCGTCGCCGTGCTGCCTTTGACTCGCGCCGGTATCAAAGTGACCGCGCTCGAAGCGGGCAGTTGGATGCAGCCCAGCCAGTTCAAGCCGGACGAGATTCACAACAACGTCCGCAGGCTGGTCACCACCGGGACGAAGCTGCGCCACGAAATTCCGACGTTTCGCACGGGTCCGGACCAGCGCGCGCGGCAGGCAGCGAACCACGTGATGATGAACGCCGTCGGGGGCACATCGATTCATTACTACGCGAACAGTTGGCGGTTTCATCCGTGGGATTTCAAGGTGCGCTCGGAATCGGTGAAACGCTACGGACCGACCTCGATCCCCAAGGGAACGACGCTCGACGATTGGCCTCTCAGCTACGACGACCTGGAACCTTTCTATGACAGAATCGAATACGAGATCGGTGTATCTGGAAAAGCGGGCAACGTTCAGGGCAAGATCGATCCCGCGGGCAACACGTTTGAAGGGGCTCGCCAGCGCGAGTATCCGATGCCGCCGCTGCGCGAGAGCGACTTCACCGAGATGGTGAAGGGCGCGGCGAAGAAGCTCGGATGGAATCCGCACCTGGCTCCGGCGGCGATCAATTCGCAGGAGCACAACGGCCGCGCGGCGTGCGCCTACCACGGTTACTGCGACACCGGCGGATGCCACGTCAACGCGAAAAATTCGACGGCGGTGACCACCATCCCAGCCGCGATGAAGACCAAGAATCTGACGATCGTCGAGAGAGCGCACGTCACGCGCATCCTGACGGACTCGAACGGCAAAGTCACCGGCGCGCAATATCTGAAGGACGGCCGCGAATATTTCCAGCCGGCCAAAGTCGTGCTGATTGCGTCGTATACGTACGAGAACGTCCGCCTGCTGCTGCTCTCGAAATCCAAAGCCTACCCCAACGGTTTATCGAACAACCACGGGCAGGTGGGCAAACATTACATCGGGCATTGGGCCGGGCGCGGGGGTTGCGTCGGGCTGTTTCCGTCCAAACTGAATCTGTGGTACGGGGCGATGGCGCAGGGCATCAGCCTGAGCAACTGGGCCGAAGACAACTTCGATCATTCCGGCCTCGGGTTCATCGGCGGCGGCAGCCTGTTTTTGAATCACGAGAGACATCCGATTGCGGCGGCGGACATGAACACCTTCGGGCGGCCGTCGTGGGGATCGAAATGGAAGGCATTCGTCGGCGAGAACGCCGACCGGTGGATCGCGGCCTACGTGCAGTGCAACTCGTTCCCTTACGAAAACACGTATCTCGATCTCGATCCTGATGTGAAAGATCCTCTCGGAGATCCGGTCACCCGCATTACCGCCGGTCCGAAAGAGAATGAACTGCGAGCGTCGAATTATGCGGCGGACAAGGCGGAAGAGTGGCTGCGAACGGCCGGCGCGATTGAGGTGGCCCGGAACAAGACCGGCGGCGCGCCGCAGATTTCGACGCACGCCGTCGGCGGCACTCGAATGGGCGATGACCCCGAACGCAACGTCGCCGACAAGTGGGGCTTCTCGCACGAAGCGCCGAATCTCGGAATTCTGGGCGGATCGGTGCTGTGCACGCACGGTGCGCGGAATCCTACGCTGACAATTCAGGCGCTGGCGTGGCGGACGGCCGAGCACCTGGTGAAGAATTGGAAGTCGATCTCTGGTTGATTACTCTCCGGTTGACTGCATAATTTAAAGGGCGCCCTCGATCCGCTCGATTAACCCCCAACGGCGGGAGTCCGTTTTGGTTCCCGTAACGGCCGGGTCCGATTAACTACCGGCTAGGTCCGCCACACACACACGTCGCAGGCCAGGAACTAGTATGACCCGTTCGGTGGGATCGGCTCTCCGACGGAGGTGAGCGCTCGATCTCCTCGATTAAAAGATAGGGCATGAGGAGCGGGAGGGGTGGCGAGTGAAAGCGCGAAGCGATTGAGGCGGTGGGAAATACAGGTTGTGAGTAGAATGTGATGTATCTTAAGTAGAGGAGATTTTGCCATGGGGCTCTTGAAACTGGCGGTGATTGCGTCCGTCGTATGCTTGCCGGCGGCGGGTCAGGGGAAGGTGGCCGTCACCGGACCTGCGCCGCGCACCGCCGACGGCAAACCCGATCTATCCGGGCTTTGGCGTCCGCAACCCAATTTTTCGGTTGACATCAGCAAGGCTCTCAAGCCGGGCTCGGAGATCTCGCCGAAGCCGTGGGCCGCGAAGTTGATCCAGGAGCGGATGTCCAAGGACGATCCGGAAGCCAATTGCCTGCCGAGCGGCGTGCCGCGCGTCGCGCCCTATCCGTGGAGAGTGGTGCAGACGCCCGATCGCATCTTCTTTCTGTTTGAGGCGAACATCCACAGCTATCGCCAGATCTTGATGAACCGGAGCCATCCCCAGGATGTGAATCCGACCTGGTATGGGGATTCGACCGGCAAATGGGAAGGCGACACGCTGGTGATCGACACGGTCGGTTTCAACGACCGGTTCTGGTTCGATTTCATGGGACGGCCGCACACGCCGCAGTTGCACACGGTCGAGCGCTTCCGGCGCCCCGACCTGGGGACGCTGGAGGAGGAGGTCACGGTCGAAGACCCGGAAGCGTACACGAAGTCGTTTACGCTGGTGGCGCGCATGCCGCTGATGCCGAACCAGGAGCTGCAGGAATACATCTGCAATGAGAACAACAAGGATGTAGAACACATCGTTGGAAAAGAAGGACGCGACGCGCCGGTGAGGTAATTAGGCAGGCGACCAGATCGCCTGCCCCACATGATGGCTCCTCTTGTGATTGCGTGCGCGGCAGACCGCCGCTACGCCGTGCCGCTGGCGGTGATGTTGCGTTCCCTGGCGTCCCATCTCAGTCCGGAACGCCGGGTTGAGGTCCACGCGATCGATGACGGAGTCACTCCCGACGACAAGGCGCGAGTGCTGGCATCCCTGAATGGCCGCGTGACACTGCATTGGGTGCAGCCGAGCAGATCGGCGTTCGCCGGCCTGCCGACGTGGGGCCGGCTGCCGGTGACGACCTATCAAAGACTCACCCTGGCAGAGTGGCTTCCCGCCGGGACCGAAAGGGCGATCTGGCTGGACTGCGACCTGCTCGTGCTCGACGATCTCGCACAGCTATGGGACAGCGATCTGGGCGACCGTCATGCTTTGGCGGTTCAGGATCAACGCATCCCTTTCGTCTCTTCGCGCTTTGGCGTTACCGCTTACCGTGACCTGGGCTTGCCCGCCGGCGCGAAGTATTTCAACGCCGGCGTGTTGGTGATCGACGTAGCTCGCTGGCGGCGGGATAATGTGGCCGGACGCGCCATCGAGTACCTGAAGACCCACCGGGATCGGGTGTTTTTTCTCGATCAGGAGGCGCTGAATGTAGTGCTGGCGGGAAAATGGGGCGAGCTCGACTCCCAGTGGAACCGGCATCCCACAGTCGACTACTTGTTGCACAAGGAAGCGCCGCGGACAGCCGGCTGCATCACACACTTCAGCGGCAATCTCAAGCCGTGGAGTCGTGATGGTTCCAGCCCGTATCACGAGCTCTACTTCCAATATCTCGATCAGACGGCGTGGACGGGCTGGCGGCCGGTGAGGAACTGGCGAGGCATGGTCCTGGAGGCCTATGAGTCGTCCCGATTGCGCCGGTTGCTGTATCCCACCGAGCATTGGGCAACACGGATGGTGAGAATACTAACTCGAAAGTATGATCGTAATGGGGAGGAATAGCATCTCGTGAACCCACGAATGTCGGTGATTCTGGCCACGGACACCTACGAGACCATCCGGGGTGTGATCGAGCGCCTGCGGCGGCAGACCGCGCGCCAGGAAATCGAGGTGGTGGTGGTGGCGCGCTCGGCGGAAGCCGTCAAGGCGGCCCTGGCGTTTCGCGAAGAGTTCGGCGCGATGCAGATTGTCGAATGCCCGTCCGAGGACCTGGCGGGCGCCCGCGCTGCGGGAATCCGGTCGGCTACGGCGCCCATCGTCTATATCGGAGAAACGCACTCGTACCCGCATCCGAGGCTCGCCGAAGCGCTGATCGCCGCTCTGGCCGGCCCCTGGGCCGCGGCTGTTCCTGCGATCGGTAACGCCAATCCCAAGGGTGCGCTCAGTTGGGCCGCCCTGCTGTCGGATTATGGGCGCTGGGCGGAGGGTCTTCCGGCGGGCGAGATCCCGGAGGCGCCTCCCCACAACGCCGCCTACAGGCGCGCCGTGCTGCTTGCATTGGAGGACCGGCTTGCACCCGCGCTGTCGCTGGGCGACGAGCTGCCTCTGTGGATGCACGCTCACGCTCACCGCGCCTACTTCGAGCCCGCGGCTCAAACCGATCACGTGAACGTTACGCGACCCGGCGATTGGGTGCGCGAGAGATTCGTAGCCGGCTTCGTCGTCGCGTCCCACCGTTGCCGGCGATGGTCCGCATGGCGCCGCTTTGTCTACGTGGCTGGATCGTTCCTCATTCCCGCGGTGTGTGTGTGGCGCATCCTGCCGGGAGTACGGCAAGCCGCGCGGCACCAGCGTTTGCCGGCAGCAACGATCCCTGCCATCGTCGCTGGAATGTTCGTGAGGGCGGCCGGTGAGATGTGCGGCTACGCAGGGAGCGCGGTGGGCAACGCCGAACGGCAGATGTTCGAGTTCGAGATGCATAAGCTCGCCCACCTGGCGCGCGGCAAAGCATGAGCGCGGCGGCTCGCCCTGTCCGGTTCGGAGTGATCGGATGCGGCGTGATCGCGTTCTGGACGCATCTGCGTGAGCTCAAGCGCGTGAAGAACGCCGTGCTGGTGGCAGCGGCGGACCCCGATGCCGGCGCCCGCGAGAGGGCGTCGCGGCTGGCGCATGTGCCGGTTTACGAGCGCTCCGGGGATTTGTTGGAACGCGACGACATCGATGCGGTGGTGATCAGTGCGCCCACCCACCTGCACGCGGAACTGGCCGTGGCCGCGGCGAAGGCCCACAAACACTTCTACGTAGAGAAACCGATCGCGTCGACGGCCGGAGACGCTCGCCGCGTGGTAGAGGCGGCTCGACAGGCCAGCGTCACGGCGGCGGTGGGTTTCAACCGTCGGTTCCATCCAGCGTTCGAGCAGGCGCGGGCGCTGATCGAGGCCGGGAGGATCGGGCCGGTCCGGGCGGTTCTCACCTCGTTGTGCGAGCCCATACCGCCCGGCAGCATGCCGGACTGGAAACGGCAACGGTCGACGGGGGGCGGCGTTTTGCTCGACCTGGCGTCGCATCATCTGGACCTTCTGCGGTGGTTCCTGAACGATGAGGTGACAGAAATCGACGCCTGGCTGACCGCGGAGGTCAGTGAGGACGATACCGCGTGGCTTCGGCTCACCATGGGCCGCGGCAGTCATGTTCAGAGCTTCTTCTCGTTTCGCGCCGGATTGGCCGACTTTCTGGAATTCATCGGCGAGCGGGGTACGCTGCGCGTGGACCGCCACCGGACTTCTCTCTCGCTGCGCTTGGCGCGCCGGTTCGGCTATGGCGTGCGGAACGCTTTCGTCCTTCCTCGCCGTGACGTGGCCGGATGGCGGATGGTCCGCCTGCTCCGGCCGTCCTACGACCCTTCCTATCGGCGCGCGCTCACCGCGTTTGTGGAAACGGTCCGTGGCGGACCGGCACGCGGCGCGACGCTCGGCGACGGGCTTCGGAACCTGGAAACGATTCTGGCGGCGGAAGAATCGGCACGGGCTGGGAAGCCGAGGTGATGCGCATCCTTCTGGTCACCGACTGGAACCGGGGCCGGGGAGGAGCGGAAGCTTACATCACCTGGCTTCGGGACGGCCTGCGCGCAGCGGGTGACGACGCCAGGTTGCTCACCAGCAGCGCCGGCAGCGCGGCGGAGGGCACGGCCGACTTCGTCGCGTTCGGCACGGAGCGGGTGGCCGCTCAGGCGTTTTTGCAGATTGCGAACCCGTTCGCCGCCGCATCCGTGCGCCGGGCGCTACGGGAGTTTCGCCCCGACGTGGCGTGCGTGAACATGTTCGCGCATCATCTCTCGCCGGCCGCGCTGCACGCGCTGGGAACGGTCCCGACGGTTCTGCTGGTCTCCGACTACAAGTGCATTTGCCCCATCGGCTCGAAGCTGATGCCGGACGGTTCGCTGTGCACCGTCCGGGCCGGATGGGTATGCTGCCGGGCCGGCTGCGTGAGCTTCCCGCATTGGCTTCGCGACCAGCCGCGCTACGCTTTTATCCATGCCGAGGTGGCGCGCGTCCGCCGCGTTGTCGCATGCAGCGGCTGGGTGCAGCGAGAGCTAGCTGCCGCCGGTATCGCTTCCGACATGCTTCTTTGGCCGGTGCCGCCTCCCGCGCCGCACTTCGCGCGGAGGCCTTCCGAGGACCCGGTGTTCGTGTTCTGCGGACGTCTGGACGTGGGCAAAGGGGTAGGGTTACTGCTGCGGGCGTTTGCGCGGCTGCGTGCCGGGATCCCGGCGGCGCGTCTCCGCATCGCTGGCCAAGGTCCCGAACGGGCGAACCTGGAACGGCTCGTCGGCACTCTGGGCATTGGGGATTCGGTCGTGTTTCTCGGCTGGCTCTCTCGGCTGGAGGTGGAGCATCAGTTGCGCGATGCGTGGGCTTCGGTGGCGCCATCCCTCTGGGCCGAGCCTCTGGGGCTGGTGGCAGCCGAAGCCGTCGTCCGTGGGGTTCCCGTCGTCGCAAGCGAAAGCGGTGGCTTGGGCGAGATTGTGGAACACGGCGTTAGCGGGCTCCTTTTTCCGAACAACGATGAAGCCGCGCTGACCGCGAACCTTGAGGCCATTGCGACCGGCTCCGCCTTCCCGAGCCACATCCTGCCCGATGACGTTGTGCAGCGCGCCGCGGAAACCTTCAGCGTGGAGCGGCACGTGCAGGAAATGAGGCGTGTCTTCGCCGGGCTGGCCGGATGACCTGTCCCCTTCAACGCTGCGCGCTCGAACTTGATCGTCTGTGCGCGCGACCAAGCAATGATCAACTGCGGCGGGCTTCGCGTGCCAGACCCTCGTGCACCAGCATCTTCAAGAGAGTCTGATAGCCAAGGCCCT
>JBGPLI010000043.1:0-30814 GCA_041486445.1 Bryobacteraceae bacterium | reverse complement strand
CCGCGATGTCACAGGTGTTGCGGGTCACGGTTTCGAAGGTGCGGATGCCGCGCTCGCACAAGATGACTTGCGGGTTGCCGTGCGCCACCACGTACTCCGCCGACATCAGCAGTTCTTTCACCGTCGAGCTCATGCCCCGCTTGAGCAGCACCGGCTTGCGCAGGTCGCCGATGGCTTCCAGGAGGGAGAAGTTCTGCATGTTGCGGGCGCCGATCTGGAGCACGTCGGCGTATTCGGCCACCAGGTCCACGTCGCGGTCGCTCATCACCTCGGTGATGATGCCCAACCCGGTGGCGCGCCGCGCCTTGTCGAGCAGCTTCAGACCCTCTTCCTCCAGGCCCTGAAAATCGTAGGGCGACGTGCGCGGCTTGAACGCGCCGCCGCGCAGGAGTTTGGCTCCGGCGCGCGCGACGATTTCCGCCGACTCGAGAATCTGGCGCTCGCTCTCCACCGAGCACGGACCGGCCATGACCACGAACTCGTCGCCGCCGATGGTCACGTCCCGCACGGTGATCTCGGTTTTGGCCGGACGGAACTCGCGGCTGACAAATTTGTACGGGGCGGAAATCCGCACCGCCCGTTCGACGCCGGGCATCGCTTCGAGCGATTCCAGGCACGCCGTGACGTCGCCCAAGCCGACCGCACCGATCACAACACGCTCCTCGCCGTCAATCGAATGCACCTTGTAACCGAATTCTTCGATCCGTGCGCGAACATTGTCGATTTCCTCCTTGGGCGCATGCAGCCTCATCGAGATGATCATTGGCAGCCTCCCTCAAAATACGAAACCCACTCTTTCGAGTGGGTCGCTTTTTCATTTCCTTCAGTTCAGCCAACGCCACTCGCCTGGATTCAGGTTGTAAAGTACCCGAACCAGGACCGATAGGCGTAGCTAAAACTGAACCGCATGAAACCGCAGTATAGCATGCCCTACCGGCCGCGCAACAGGCGCATCGCTTCCGTCACGGCGGCCGCTTCCTTGGCCTCCGCACCCGCGCCATTCTCTTCGACTTTGTCGCCTTCGCCGGGCGCGAGGAAAAGATTCGTCTCGACGCCGTGCTGGCGCGTGTACAGGTCCCAGTAACGCCCTCCGAGAGCGTACAGAGAGTCGTGCTGTCCGCGTTCGATGATTCTGCCGCCTTCGACCACCAGGATCTGGTCGGCGCGGCGGATGGTCGAAAGACGATGCGCGATCACGAACGTAGTGCGGCCCTTCATCAGGTACTTCAATCCTTCCTGGATCAGGGCTTCCGACTCGGAGTCCAGGCTTGAGGTGGCTTCGTCCAGGATGAGGATGCGCGGATCGGCCAGAATCGCGCGCGCGATGGACACCCGCTGGCGCTGACCGCCTGAGAGCTTGACGCCGCGCTCGCCGACGATGGTCTCGTACTTGTTCTCGAAACTTTCGGCGAACTCGTCCACGCGCGCGATGCGGCAGGCTTCGAGGATCTGCTCCTTGGTGGCATCCGGCCTTGCGAAGGCGATGTTCTCCTCGATGGTCCCGTCGAACAGGAATGTATCTTGCAGGACCACGCCGAGCTGCGTCCGATAGCTGTCGAGACGCACCGTGGAAAGATCGACGCCGTCCACGCGGACCATCCCTTCGCTGGGCGTGTGAAACGCCGCCACCAGGCTGATGATGGTCGATTTGCCGGAACCCGACGGTCCCACTAATGCCGTGACCGTGCCCGGATTGGCGCGGAAGCTCACCTCGAACAGAACCTGCTTGCCCTCGTCGTAGGAGAACCCGACGCGGTCGAACTCCACCTCTCCCCGGATTGGGCCGAGCGCTGTGGTCCGGCGCGGGTCGCGGTCCTCGGGTCGCTCTCGCAACACTTCGCGAGTGCGCTCCAGCCCGGCGAGCGCCTCAGTCAATTGCGTCCCGATGCCGACCACCTGGAACACCGGTGCGATCAAGAAAGCCAGGAATGCCGTGAAGGTGACAAACTCGCCGAGGGTGAGCGTTCCCGCGAAAATCTGCCGTGAGCCCACGAACATCACTACCGCGCCCACGATGCCCATCAGCACCGTGGCCGACAAGCTCATCAGCGAGACGGCCGTGAGCGACCGCAGCACGTTGTCGAGCAGGCGCTTGACGCCGGCCCCGAACACCGCCGCTTCGCGCGATTCCGCGTGGTAACCCTTCACGACGCGCACGCCCCCCAGCGATTCGGTCAGCCGTCCCGTCACCTCGGCGTTAATTTTTCCGCGCTCGCGGAAGATCGGGCGGATTTCCGTGAACGCCTGCTTCAGTGCGTAGGAGAACGCCACCACGAAGATCGCGGTGAGCCCGGTCATCACCACGCTGATGCGCAGAAGAACCACCAGTGCGACTAGGGCGGTCATCAGGCCTCCGGCGAATTCCACCAGGCCCGTGCCGATCAGGTTGCGCACGCCCTCGACGTCGGTCATGATGCGCGATACCAGCACGCCGCTTTTGTTGGAGTCGTAGTAGGACACCGGCAGCAGGCCGATGTGACGTTGCACTTTTTGCCGCAGCTCCGCGATGAGCCTTTGCGCGGCTTTCGACAGAAGCTGCGTGAGCGTGTAGGATGTGACGCCCTGCATGAGCGTGGCAGCCAGGATCGCCAGTACCAGCGGGGTCAGCAACTCCACGCGGCGCTTGCCGACCACGTCGTCGATCAGGAACTTGGTGGAGTAGGGAAGCACCAGGCCGCTCAGCCGGTTGATCACCATCAGCACGAAGCCCACCACCAGCAGGCGGCGGCGCGGCAGGATCATCTCGCGCAGATCGGGCCACAGATCGCGAAGGCGCTCCGCTTGGCTGCGTTTGGGCTGGGGTTTGGCGGTATCGGCGCTCAAGTGGCGCCGGCCCCCTCCGCCGTGCCCGTCGCCCGAAAACCTGAATCCGCTGGCCACTCCTCTCAGTGTAGCCTGCGATATATGGGTACCCTCTACGCTGGCACTTCAGGCTTCGCCTACGCCACCTGGAAACCGGATTTTTATCCCGCTAAGCTTTCCGCCAAGGACTTTCTCAAACACTACGCGACGCGGCTCAACGCCGTCGAGATCAACTACACTTTCCGGCAGTTGCCCTCGGCCTCGACGCTGGAGAATTGGGTGAAGGCGACGCCCGACGGGTTTCTGTTCGCCTGCAAAGCTCACATGCGGATCACGCATTTGCTGCGGCTGAGGGAGTCTGAATTCACGCCGGTCTTCTTCAAGGCTATCGATCCGCTGCGCGCCACGCGGCGCCTGGGGCCGGTGCTGTTTCAGTTGCCGCCCAACTTCAAGGCGGACGTCACTTTGCTGGCGGCTTTCCTCGCGAAGCTCCCCGAGGACATACGCTACGCCTTTGAATTCCGCAACAAGACCTGGCTTACGGATGAGGTGTACGGGTTGCTTGAAAAAAATCGTGTGGCGCTGTGCCTCGCCGAATCGGAAAAATTCGAGGTGCCCGAGGTGATCACGGCCGAGTTCGTCTACGTGCGGCTGCGCAAGGAAGATTATTCTCCGGCGGACCGCAAGGAGATTTCCGCGCGCGCGGGCCGACTCCTGGCCGACGGACGCGACGTGTTCGTCTTCTTCAAGCACGAGGAGACCCCGGCGGGGGCGCTGTATGCGGAGGAGCTGTTGAAAGCGCGATCGCTCAATTGTTAGTCGTCTCGTGCGAGGTAGTGCTGAAGCATGTGCGACCCGTACGCTGGGGATGACAGCCGCCAGCGGCGGTCGGTGTCCCTCGATCTATTCAGCGACCTACTTCTGGTTCAGGAGTTGGTGGATCTGATTGACGGCGTAGTCCACCTTCATCTGGAACACGCGCCTTCCCAGTTCAGCCGAGGAGCGCCGCGCATCGCCGGTGATGCCGTTGTTGATTCTCTTCGTGTTCGGATCGGGCTGTTCGCCCGGCTTGCTCATCGGATCGCCCAGCGCCGCCGGAATCAGCTCCTTGCGCACCCAGCCCTGGTCGCCGCCGAGGTAAAGCATCTCCGACGTGTCGGGGATGCCCGCGTGTGAACTCTGCGGGTAGCCATTGGATTCCAGCCATTTGTCGAAGTCGTCTTGCCTCTTCCTGTACACCTCGTCGCAGAAGACGACGCGAATTCCCTGCGGCTTGTACTTTTCATCCAGCTTGTGTGCAATCGCGCCAAGCTCCTTCTGGCCGCCTCCGTGATCCCCCATCAGGACGACGTTCTTGAAGCCGGTCTTGATGAGCTGCTCGGCAACCTGCTCGTTGATGTCCGCGAACAACTGCGGGGAAAGGCCGATGGTCCCGGGCAGATCGGCGCTGGCATTGTTGGGCGAGAAGGGCAACACGGGCGCCGCGATCGCGTTGCCAAGTTGTTCGGCGATCGCCCTCACCGTGGCGCGGGCCATCAGCGTGTGGCCACCGTTCACATTCTGCGGTCCACGCTGCTCGGTTCCGCCGTTATAAACGAGGACGGTAGTCTTGCCCTGCTCGTGGATCGCCTGCTTGACCTCGGGCCAGGTCATCATCTCGAATTCGACCCTTGATTGAGCGAAGCCGGCGGCAACAAGCGCGCCCATCGCGAACGTGAGACGATACATCAGCTACTCCTCCCTCCACAACCCCAGCGACTTCTGCGCCGGACGGTCGGAGAAACTGAACAGCACGGATTCATCCTGCGCCTGGTGTGACACCGGATACCACGACGGGACGACGAAAATGTCGTGCTGTTTCCATTCGAAGGAGCTGTCGCCCAGCTGGCTGCGGCCGCGTCCCTCGGCGACGCAGTACACTGTCGCATCGGTCGAGCGGGAAGCCTCGCCGCGGAACCCGGCGGGCAGCAATTGAAGAAACGCGCCGATGGTCGGCATGGTGGCGTACTGCATCTTGACGCCGGCGCAGGGGTCGAGCGGACCGCCGCGGTACAGCCGGTCCAGCTCGTCCCGGCTGCGCGAGTACGGATATGCGAACGTGGCTCCCCCGTTTTGAATGACTGGCTGCGTCTCATCCGGGTGGTGCTCCGCGAAGCTGGCGTCGAAAAAGTTCACGGTCGGGATATCCAGACCGTCGAGCCAGACCACAGGGACGTCGCTCGGGTTGCCGTGATCGTGATACGTCCAGGAGGGCGTGAGGATGAGATCGCCCGGGTGCATGGTGATCCGCTCGCCTTCGACCGCCGTGTAAGCGCCCACGCCTTCGAGCACGAAACGCAGCGCCGCCGCGGCGTGGCGGTGCGTGGGCGTCACCTCGCCCGGCAGAACCAACTGGAGCCCGGCGTACAGGCTCCGCGTGATCGAGGAGGCGCCCCGCAGGCCAGGGTTCTCCAGCATCAGCACGCGGCGCTCGGCTTCCTTGGCGGTGATCAACTGGCCGGACTCCATCACCAGCGGCCGCATTTCCTCGTAGCTCCACATCACCGGGAGACAAGGCGTTCTGGGCTGCGGCGTCACGATCTCGCCCAGCACCTTCCACAAGGGGGCCGCGCTTCTTCGATCGAGCCGCTGGTAGAACTCTTCCCGCTCCGCGGTGGTTTCAGGCTTGGTGTAAAAGGCTGTGGTTTCCAATTGATCTCCTAAGTCGCGGCCGTGACCTGACCGGCGGTGCCGGCTACCGGCTCGCCATCCGCGGCGCGCACCTTCACTTCCATGGCGCCAATTTTTTCGATGGAGGCGACAACCACGTCACCCGGCACGATCGGGCTTACTCCTTCCGGGGTCCCCGTGATGACGACGTCGCCCGGATACAGGGTGTAGAAAGACGACGCCAGCTCGAGCAGCTCGGGCACGCCCAGGATCATGTATTTCGTGTTCGAGCTCTGCCGTTGTTCGCCATTCACCGAGATGCTCAAGTCGAGCTCGCCGGGATTGGGAATTTCGTCGGCCGTCACCAGCCACGGGCCCAGCACGGCGTAGGAGTCGGGCGATTTGCGGAAGCTGCGATCTTCGGTTCCCCGGATCGTGATGTCCAGACCGATGGCGTAACCGGCGATGTAGCGGAGCGCGTGGCTGCGCGGAACATGGCGCGCCTCTCGTCCGATGACGAAAGCCAGCTCCACTTCATGGTCGTTTCGCCGGTCCAGCATGCGCAGCGCGATTCCCTCTCCCGGCCCGGCCAGCGCACTGTTGGCTTTGAGAAACAAACCGGCCTTCTGAATCGTGATGGTGTGGGATTGGGTGTTCTGGTGGAGCTCGGCGTCGCTCCGCACCTCGGTGAGGTGCTTCTGGTAGTTCACCGGAGCAGCGATAATTTTGCCAGGGTTCGCCACCGGGCTGAGCAGCTTCAGACCGGCCAGCGACAGCACGGGCGATTCGGCCGAGATGGTGCGGATCCGCTCCGTCACGCTGCCCAGATGGGCGATGAGCAAGTCATGGGAAGGCAGCGGGTAGCGGCACGTAGGCAGCACGTCGAGCGCCGCCGTGACATCGCGCACGCCCGCGCCCTCCACCACTCCCAGACGGCCGTCTCCAAATCGGCAAAGCCGCATGACTCAAATTGTACTACTTGCCCAAAAATTCGCGGAGCACCGATAGAGTCTGGCCGGGCTCCTCGATGAACGGGAAATGGCCGCTCTCTTCCATCATGACGAACCGGGCCCCCGGCGCATACTTCTTGTATTCGACGGCATAGCGCGGCATGGAGACGCGATCGAAACGTCCGGCGAGCACCAGCATCGGCATTTTCAGTTTCTCAAGACCAGCCCTGAAATCGAGAGCGGCGATATCGCCGCCGATCACGAAATCCGCGTCGTCACCGGCAATGGTGTAATAGACCTCATTGTTGCTTTCCTCTTTTGCGAGGAGTTTCTCTTTCGAAGCATCGTGAAAATAAAACAGGCCGAGAGGGACTCCGTAGTACGCCTTCTGGTGCTCCGGGGCGCTCGAGCGGAGGCCCCGCGCCCGGATCCGCTGCAATTGTTCCCAGACCTCCGGGTATTGCTTCCGTATTTCGTCGTTGCAACTATCGTTATTGGTCTGCCACATTTCGCCGCTGTAAAATGTGTCGATCAAAATCAGCCGTTTGACCGCCTGCGGATACTTGAGGGCGTAGGCTTGCGCCACCATGCCGCCATAGGAATGCCCCAGCAGGTTCATTTGAGATAGTCCCAAGGCCTTGCGCAGACCTTCCAGATTCTCGACATCGCGGGCGAACGAATATTCTTTGCTCGATTTCGCGCGGTCCGACTTGCCCACGCCGAACCCATCGAAATAGATGACGCGGTAGCGGTCCGCCAGGCGTGAGAAAAATGGATGGAAGGGGCTATGCGAGTCGCCCGGTCCTCCTGCAATCAACACCAGCGGCTCGCCCTGGCCTTCGGATTCATACCACAGCCGGACTCCATTGACCTCAGCGTAAGTCCCGGCCGGGTGTTTGACGGAGGACGGGGCCTGTGCGTACGCAAGAACCGCTGCGAGTGCAAAGCACAGCTTCATCGCAGAGTTTATCCCCGCAGCGGACGGAAAAACTCGCGCACATCCGCCACCAGCAACTCCGGCTGCTCCAGGCACGCGAAGTGCCCCCCGCGCGGCATGGGCGCATAGTGAGTGAGATTGAAGTCTCTCTCCAGAACGCTGCGCGGTGGCTTGAGCGCGGGCATCTCTCCCGGAAAAGCCGCAAAGCCGGTGGGAACCATAATTTTCCCGCGCGGGGCCTGAGCCTCGTCCGCATTGCCACGGTAAATCCAGACGCCCGACCCTGCCGAATCGCTCACCAGGTAGATCATAAGATTCGTCAGAATCTGGTCCTTGGTAAACGCCTTCTCGATGTTATTGCCGGAGTCGCTCCACATCTTGAACTTTTCGACGATCCAGGCCGCCGTGCCAAGCGGGCTATCTGAGAGCGCGAACGCCACGGTCTGGGGCTTGCGCTGCTGTTCGCGGAAGTAGTCCATTTCCGCGTCTCTGTAAGCGGCCGCCGCGCGGAACCAGGTGCGTTGCTCCTCGGTCTGCTCGGCCTCGGGAATCGGCCGCGCCGCCGCTCCGTTGAGATGGATGCCGATAAGGTCGTCCGGGAATTGCACGGCAAGCTGGATGGAAACGCCCTGGCCCCAATCGCCGCCTTGGGCCCCGTAGCGCGCGTAGCCCAGCGTTTCCCGCATGAGCTTGTGCCAGAGACGCGCGATGGTCACCGGCCCCACCGGCTTGCCCTTGGGTTTGGAGGAAAACCCGAAGCCAGGCAGCGAGGGAACCACTACATCAAACGCGTCCTCGGCCGAGCCCCCGAAACGCGCCGGATCGGTCAGCGGTCCGATCGCCTCCTGGAACTCGAAAACCGATCCCGGCCAGCCGTGCGTCAGCACGATGGGAATCGGCCGCGGCCCGCGTCCACGCACATGGTAGAAATGGATGTCGAAATCCTCCACGCGCGCCTGGAATTGCGGATACGCGTTGAGACGGGCTTCGGCCTTGCGCCAGTCATAGCGCGTGGTCCAGTAGGTTGCGAGCTCCTTCAAGTAGTCCCAGTTGGCTCCGTAGCGCCAGTCGTCGGCCTCCAGCTTGGCCGGCCAGCGCGCTTCTCGAACGCGGGTGAGAATACGATCGATGGTCTGCTGCGGGATCGCAATGCGAAAAGGCCGCGCGGCGGGAGCTTGAGCCTGGGCCGCAAGCTGCATGCCGACCGGTACCGAGACCAGACTCAGCAGCGAGCGCCGGGACGGAGGTGGGGTCGATTTTGGGTCCATATTTCGGATGATACACTCTTGGGATGAAACATTATCATAAGCTCGCCACTGGACTATTGCTTCTGGCCGCCGGCTGGATGATCCAGGCCGCGGATAAGGTCGACAGCAAAAACCTCGCCACCGGCCAAGCCGCTTTTGCGGACGCTCGCACGTTCAAGCCGGGGCAGTTTCACAAGCTCACGCCGGCCGATCTTCCAAAGCCCTTTGCCACGACGTCGGTGGCCAACTTCCCGAAGGTGGTCGCGCGCCCCTCGGGTGCGATGCCCCAGGCCCCAGCCGGGTTCAAGGTCGACCTCTACGTGAGCAACCTCAATAGTCCGCGCGAAATTCGCACCGCCCCGAATGGCGATTTTTTTGTCGCCGAAAGCAACGACGGAGACATCAAGGTGTTTCGAGGCCTCGATAAACCGCAGCAAACTTCAATTTTTGCGACGGGCTTGCGGCGTCCCTATGGAATCGCATTCTATCCTCCGGGCGACAATCCGCAGTGGGTTTATGTCGGCAACACCGACTCGCTGGTCCGGTTTCCCTACAAGAACGGAGATTTGAAGGCCAGCGGGGCGCCGGAAAAGCTGGTCTCCGATCTTCCCGGGGGCGGCAACCACTGGACCAGACCCATCGCTTTTTCAAACGATGGCAAGCGGTTGTTCATCGCTGTCGGCTCGGCATCCAATATCGACAATCCGGATACGCACAATTCGGAATTTCATCGCGCCACCATTCTCGAATACACACCCGAAGGAAAGTTCGTCAAGGTGTTTGCGTCGGGCATCCGGAACGCGGGCGGCGGGATCGGTGTGAATCCCGAGACCGGCGAGCTGTGGTGCTCCGTGAACGAGCGCGACGCGCTGGGCGACAACCTGGTTCCCGATTACGTGAGCTCGGTAAAGGAGGGAGGGTTCTACGGATGGCCGTTCTACTACATGGGCGGCAATCCGGATCCGCGGCTGGAGGGCGCGCATCCGGAGCTGAAGAGCAAGGTGATCGTCCCCGATGTCCTGATCACGCCGCACAGCGCCTCGCTGGGGCTCACTTTCTATACGGGCTCTCAGTTTCCGCAGGAATATCGCGGCGATCTGTTTGTGGCCGAGCACGGATCGTGGAATCGCTCCACACGCTCTGGGTCCGAGGTGATCCGCATTCCGCTCGAGAAGGGTCGCTCCAGCGGAGTCTACGAGGATTTCCTCACCGGGTTCCTGACCCCGGACGGGCAGGTGTGGGGCAGACCCGTGAGCGTTGCGGTCGCCAAGGACGGCTCGCTGTTCGTCACCGACGACGCGGCGAACTCCATCTGGCGCGTCAGCTACGCGGGCAAATAGGCGGCTCTTACTTCTTGTCCGCCGGCTTCGGAGGAGCGATCTTGACCACCAGCTTGCCGCCCTCCTCTTCGTAGGTTTGAGCGCCGACAGCGCCCGCGATTTTGAATCCTTTGCTGGTCAGCATGTCCGCGGCCCGGCTGGCTCGGTTGGCGTGATTGGAGACCGTGATGATCGGGCGGTCCTTGGGAATCTCGGCGAGATGCTTTTCGAGGTCCGCCGCTTGAATGCTGAGATACACCGGGAAGCCGCCGTTCGATGTGATCTCGTCGGGACGGCGGACGTCTAGCAGAAGAACCTGGCCGGGTTTCGACATCAGGTTGTCGAACTCCGCCTTGGTCAGCGCCTTGGTTTTCGAGGGCGCTTGCTGCGCGAAGGCCGCAGCTGCCGCCAGGAATGTGATCAGAATCAGTTTGCGCATGGTTTTCCTCTCTTACATCTTAATGGCTGTCCAAGTGGGTCCGGTCCTTTTCGTTCTCCGTGCAGACGGTCTCCAGAATATCCGTGTCGGGAAGCAGGCGCTGGTTGTACTTGATCGTGAATGGACGCGTGTACATCTTGGGATCGTCGATAGTGATCTGCAAATCCATGTGGCCGAAATCGCGGCGGCGAAAGCGTTCGGTCAAATGCAGGGCTTCGCTGTGCGGATGGCCGGAAGCGTCCAGCCAGCTCTTGTCGTTGAATCCCACGGTATCCACCACCAGCGTGTCCGCTTCCCATCTGCCAACGGAGTATCCCAGCCACGACGGTTCCGGATCAGGGGGGTGCTTGCGGCCGTCGGTGTAGATCTGGCGATGGGTGCCGTCGGCTTCGTAGAGCACCATGATCAATCCTGGCGTTTGGACGATTTTAAAGGGAAACGGATACCCGATCCCTTCGGCCTGTGTTATTCCCAAAGGCAGGCAATGGGACGCTGGATGATCTTTTGACAAACTTTTCATGCGCGGCTCGGATAACGCCGCGGCCTCGGGCCGGATCGGCGCCTCTTCGGGCTTAAAGTCCGCGAGCACGTTCAGCATGTACTTGGAAAAGGTACGAGGGTCGTCGCCCAGCAGTACGATTGCGCCCAAGTCAGGGAACAGGCGCGTCATCTCCTCCGGAGGCGTCGGCTCGGTCTGCCACACTCCGGAAAGGTCCGGTTCGCCGTTAGCGCGCGGAGCGGGCGCGGAGAGATTCGGTTTGCCGTCCTTGGTGCGCGGCGTTTTCGGATCGCGATAGTTCAGCCACTGCGCTTGCGCGCACGAGATCGCTCCGGCGAGCAGGATTCCGATGATGACGCCTCGACGCATGGTCTCCTCATTTTACAGACTCGGATGCCGATCATGCCATTCGGTGGCCTGTTCGTAAGCGCGGGCCAGCGCCAGTACCGTCGATTCCGCGAACGGAGCGCCGCAGATCTGGAGGCCGATGGGAAGTCCGGCGCCGGTGAAGCCGCAGGGGACCGTGATCGCGGGCAGTCCGTAAATGTCGAACGGCGCGGTATTGCGAAAGTTGACCGCGTCGAGCGTCGAACTCTGCGCGATCAGTACGGGCGAACCGGGCATCGTGGGCGTGATAAGCAGGTCGACGCTTGAAAATACCTTCCTGATCTCTCTTCGCAGCGATTCGAGTTGATTGCGAGCCAGCACGTACTCGGAGGCTTTGACGTTCGCGGAAAGCTGGAGGATGCGGTCGCGCGTCGCCTGCTGGTACTTTTCCGGCGACGTGGTGATCCACTGCGAGTGATAGGCGAGGGCCTCGACAGCGCGCACGTTGCTGTAGGGCGAGCCTGGGCTGAAGTCCCCCGGCGGAAGCACGACGTCTGCGACCGTCGCCGCAAGCTTGCGGAGCACCTCGACGGCTGCCTCGACAGCTTTCGCGATGTCGGGCTCCAGGCCGTCGAAGTAGGGAGTTCGCGGAATTCCCAGGCGCAGCTTCGATACCGGCGTTTTGAATGCGCGGCTGTAGTCGGGAACCGGCGCGTCGATGGTGGTCGGGTCGCGTTCGTCGTAGCCGGCGATCACGCCGAGCATCAGCGCGGCATCCTCGACAGTCCGGCAGATCGGGCCGACGTGATCGAGCGTGAAAGAGAGTGGAATCACTCCCCGATTGCTCACGCGACCGTATGTGGGCTTGAATCCGACGATCCCGCAGTAGGACGCAGGGATTCGGACCGATCCCGCGGTGTCCGTTCCCAACGATCCGAAACACAGGCCGGTTGCCGTAGCGGCCGCCGAACCTCCTGACGATCCCCCTGGGATTCGATCTAGCGCCCAGGGATTGTGCACCGGCTTGAAGTAGGTGATCGAGGAAGTTCCGCCGTAGGCGAATTCGTGAAGATTGGTTTTGCCGAGCAGAATCGCGCCGGCGCTCTTCAATCTCCTGACCACCTCGGCGTCTTCCGGCGGAATCCGGTCCTTGAACAACTCGCTCGCGCCAGTGGTTCGCACGCCGGCCGTGTCGATGTTGTCCTTTAAAGCGATGGGAATGCCGTGGAGGGGTCCGCGCCACCTCCCGCGCCGTTGCTCCGCCTCCGCGGCCTTCGCATCGGCCAGCGCCTGCTCCGCGGTGACCGTGATGAACGCGTTCAGTGGGCCGTTGTAGCTCTCGATCCGCTTCAGACAGCTTCGAGTGAGATCGACCGGGGACGCGGCCTTGCTCCGAAGGAGATCCGAAGCTTTTTTCAGCGTCAGGCCGGTCAGATCTTCCGATGCTGCGAGGGCCGGTTTGACGGCCATGCCTGCGGCGGCGGCCAGAAAAGTTCTGCGGTTGTGAGGCTTCATGGGCGTGTGTTTATCGTAGCTCCTCGGTAGCGCCGGCGGGCAAGACCGCGGGCGTTCCCGCCCAGTTGTCGCGGAAGCTAAAATGAGCTTCTGGGGAGGCTGTCCTAATGAAGCGGTTTAGTTTGGCATTACTCGCGCTCGGTTTCGGCGGATCCTGGCTGGCGGCTCAGGGTCAGAATGCAAAGGTGATTCTTGCCGGGCAATTGTTCGACGGCACGTCTGACCGGTTGTTGAGCAACCAGGTGATCGTCATTCAAGGCGATCGCATCGCTGAGGTGGGGCCGGCCGCGAGCGTCAAGATCCCCGCTGGGGCTCAGGAAATCGATCTCCGCAGCGGCACTGTGTTGCCCGGCCTGATCGAGGGTCACAACCACTTGTTTAAAGTCGGGGATCACCCGGGCGCCGGTTCAGATGCTTCCGTGCCCCTCGTCATTCAGCCCGGGACTCCGTTTTCTACGGCATACAGCACCATTCTCGCTGCAGTGAATGCGAAGCTGGACCTCGAGTCGGGCTTTACCACGGCGCGCGATTTGTCGAGCGGCGGAACCGCGGATGTAGACCTTCGCAATGCCATCAATGAAGGCCTCATCCCGGGTCCGCGGATGCGGGTGGCGACGGAAGGTCTGCGGGGATCGATCGCCGGACCCCGTTACTTCCACTTGGTGGACTCGCCATGGGAAGGACGCAAGGAGGTGCGGATCCAGCTCAAGAACGGAGCCGATTTTATCAAGATCTACGCGGCCGGCATCCGGGCCAACCCGGATATCGGCTATGGCGACCCGACCATGACCCTGGAAGAACAACAGGCGATTGTGGATGAAGCGCACCGCCACGGGGTGAGAGTGGCCTGCACCGCCCACGCCGGCCTCGCCGTGCGGCAGTCGATTGAAGCAGGATGCGACTCGCTGGAGCTGGTCACCGACATCGATGCAGAATCTATTCAAAAAGTCGCTCAAAAAGGGATCTACATGACCTTCGGGCTCACCATCACGAAAATTCAGGCAAAGAACCAGAATTTCCCAATGGCGGAGTTTTCGAAGGCCAGCTTTCAAAGGGCCCTCAAGGCCGGCGTCAAGATTGCTTTCTCGGTAAACGCGACGGGCGCCCACGGCAAACAGGCGGGACCCTATCACGGAGAGGAAGGCGTAGAGTTCGCCAACATGGTGGAATACGGCATGACGCCCCTGCAGGCGATCCGGTCCGCAACCTCGGTGGGCGCGGAGAATATTGGCTGGAAGGACCGGGTCGGGTCCATCGAGAAAGGCAAGTTCGCGGATTTCGTGGGAGTCTCCGGCAATCCCGCGAACGATGTTACCGAACTCGAGCGAGTAAAATTTGTCATGAAGGGCGGACAGATTGTCCGGAACGACTTTAATGGATCCAGGGAGGGCAAGAAATGAGATATCCACTTTGCTTCATCGCGATTTTGTTATTTCTGATTCTGCCATGGGCGTCCATGAGCGCGGCGGGCAATCACGTTGTTCTTATCCTGGGAGGCGATGTGGAGTGGTCGCTGAATTCCCGGCCTCCGACCGTTCGATATCGTGTCGTCGACCCCAGGCCGTTCGGCATGCTGGTCTTTGGCAAACGGGATGTGCGCGACCAGGTGATCGGCGACTGGCCTCCCATTCCGTACGTGTATGAGGGTGAGAGCAAGACGTATTTGGACGGCCTCGGTCTCAAAGGAGGTAGCGACGACTCTTTCGGAGAAAGCTTGAGCTTCCCGCTGCCACAGCAGGCGAACCAGGAGTTTAACCAGGATTATTCGTCCAACAACGAGCTCCTGAACTACCCGCTCCGGCTGCTGGCTCCCACGTTTCATGCAGCCGATCTTGTCTTTGTAAATTGCGAGGGCGCATTGTCCGATCACGCCCGCCAGGTTGGCTTGAACCGCACGCCGGAGAAATTCGCAAAAGTTATGCGGTCGTCGGGAATCAGTATGGTAAACCTCGCCAATAACCATACCTTTGACGCGGAGGAACGAGGGTTTCTGGATACGCTGCACGCTCTTTCGTCCGCCGGCATTGCCCATGTCGGAGGCGGACACGACCTCACCGAAGCTCGAAAGCCCGTCGTCGTCACGCGGAACGGGATCAAGATCGGCTTCCTTGGCTATGCGCAATTCAATAATATGGGCGAGTCCGCATTCGCGGCGGAAGGTCGTCCCGGGATCGTTCCCATGGATCCATTCCTGATCAAAGAGGACATTCGCCGCTTGCGGCCTCAGGTTGATTACGTCGTGGTTGCTATACATTGGGCCACTAATAGGAGGTACGATATCAGCCCGGAGAACCGCAATCTTG
This sequence comes from Bryobacteraceae bacterium, assembly GCA_041486445.1. Classification (GTDB taxonomy): domain Bacteria; phylum Acidobacteriota; class Terriglobia; order Bryobacterales; family Bryobacteraceae; genus Palsa-187. The sequence goes on along the minus strand of JBGPLI010000043.1, from coordinate 15,827 downwards.
CGCACGACCTGATCGATGCCGGCGCCGACATCATCCTGGGACATCACCCGCCTCATCCGAAAGGGATTGAAGTGTATCGCGGCAAGGTCATCCTCTATGCCCCGAGCAACATCTTGAGGGGACACACGAATATGAATTCGGACGACGGCTATCTGGCTCGCTTTACGCTGGGAGAGAAGTCGACGGAAAAAGTCGAGGTTCTGCCGATCGCCGGTAAAGGACAACCGGCAGGACGCACTGGCCAGCCGTACGACGCGAAGCTGTTTCAGCCTTTTCTCATGGAGGGTTCCAGCGCCCGGCAACTTCTGGAGGGTGTCCGCACCCGCTCGGCTGCATTGGACACTCCGATGGAGATCGACGGCAATAAGGGTATCATCACGATTCCGCAGGCAGGTGAGTGAACGCGCCTGCGGAAGCCCAGCATTGCTCGTTCCGGGATGATAGACTCTCACCATATGAACCGGCGCACGTTTATCTGCACAGCTACAGGCGCCGCGGCAATGGTCCGTGTTGGAGGCCTGCGCGCGGCAAAAGCAACGAAATACGACCTGATCGTCAAGGGAGGACGCGTCATCGATCCTTCTCGCAAGCTGGACGCGATCCGCGACGTGGCCATCGCGGACGGACGGATCGCGGCGATCGAGGCCAGCATCTCGGCCGACGCCGCCGAAACCATCGACGCGCGCGGCAAGCTGGTGGTGCCCGGGCTGATCGATATCCACACCCACGCGGCGCGCGTCAAGGACGGGCCGACGCTGTGCCTGGCCGACGGCGTGACGGGGTTCGTGGATGCGGGATCGCAGGGCGCGGAGCGCATCGGCGAAACGGTGGCGGTGGCCAAGTCGGCGCCCCAGCCGTGCCGCGTTCTGATCAACATCGGGCGTGCCGGCATCCTGCCGGGAGGCGACACGATGGACCTGAACAACGCCGACGTCGGCGCCGCGAAGGAGGCGATCGGGCGCAACCGCGACATCATCGGCGGGGTGAAGGCGCGGCTGTCGCGGGACGTCGCCGGCCCGAATGATTTCGAGGTGCTCAAGCGTACGCAGGAGGTGGCCTCGTCGTTCAGTCTGCCGGTGATGATCCACATGGGCCAGACGGTGTCGCCGCTGTCCAAGCTTTTCCCGCTCCTCAAGTCTGGCGATATCGTTACCCACATGCTGGCGCCGCCGCCGAACAGCATCATCGACGACGCCGGGCATATTCTGCCGGAGGTGACGGCCGCACGCCGCCGCGGCGTCCGGTTCGACATAGGCAACGGGCGCGCCGGGCATCTGCGGTGGGATATCGCCGAGCGCGTGCTGAAGGCGGGCTTCCTGCCGGACACCTTCTCGACCGACTGGACTCCGGAAGGGCGCACCGCCGGGGTGATCGACTTCGAGAACGTGATGTCGAAGTTCCTGATGCTGGGCATGCCACTCGATCAGGTGATCGCGTGCGCGACGGTCAATGCCTCGCACGCATTCCCGGTCTTCAAAAACCGCGGCACGCTCAAAGTGGGTGCGCCGGCCGACGTGGCAGTGCTGGAGCTGAGGGAAGGGACGTTCGAGTTCGTCGACAACTTCGAGAACAAACGGACGGGCCGCCAGAGACTGTTCCCCATCGCCGCCGTGCTTGCGGGCAAGCGGGTAGCCAGCCGCGCATAGGTGCAGATTCCTCGCTCCGCTCGGAATGACAGAAGACTAACGCGACATCAGATCGACGAACATCTTCGTGAACTTCGCCAGATCCAGGTCCAGTTGCGCGTGCACCAGCCGGACTCCGGTTTCTGGCGTGAGGGTGTCGCCATAGCCGGGCCCGTGACTGATGTCCACATCCATGTACAACTGCCGCTCCTTTGTGATGATCGAGGGATCGAGCCAGGCGCAGGCCGCCAGCTCGTCCCACAGATAGGAACGCTCCTTGGCGTACCTGGCGATGTAGCGCGCCGCCGGGCTGGACGCCCGCGAGATCGCCTGGAACATCGCGTCGGAAAACATGGCCTTGATCGAGACATCCAGCGTGGTCACGTCGATGCGCGGCCAGGGAGCGCGCAGCACGATGTGCGCCGCCTCGGGATCGAACCAGAAATTGAACTCGCGCGGCGGGTTCAGGCTGCCGCCCATGAGGACGATGCCCTTGGTCAGCTCGGCGAAGCGCGCGTCCAATGAGATGGCGAGCGCGATGTTGGTGAGCGGACCGCCTGCGTAGATCGTCACCTGGCCGGGATGCGCCCGGACCTGGCGGATGAGAAAATGCGCTGCGTCCTCGGCGAGAGGCTTGGTTGTGGGAGCCCCTTCGGGCAGCGGCGGGACATCCCAAGGCCCGTGAACACCCCCGCCCCACGCCCCGAGCCACGCCGGCTCGCCATTGCGGGGCAGAGCGCGAAGCGTCTCCTCCTGGTTGCGGACCAGCGGAAACACGGCGCCGGGGGCCACCGGAACATCGCGGCGTCCGATGATTTCGAGCATCCGCAACGTGTGCTGGACCTCTTCATCGCGCCAGCCATCGCCGGTGACCATGGTGATGCCGAGCACCTCCACTTGAGGCGACTGCAGCAACGCCATCATGGACATCTGGTTGGTCGTCGCCGGGCCCGTGCCATCCTCGTCGATGAGAACCAGGCGCTTCTGCGCGCACAGCTGTGGCAGCAGGGCGAGCAGCAGGACTGCTACTTGCTTCACTTACGTGTGGCTTTTTCTGATCTGCCTCTGTCGGACCGGGCGAAGCTCTGTCCATCCTTGGCGAACTCGACCGCGACCTGGCTCACGCTCGAAATGAACGCGGTGTCCGAAACCGCCACGAACAGAGCGTCCAGCGGGTTCTGGCTGTCCTTGATCAGCAACTGATCGCCGGAGACCGAGACCACCAGGTCGCGTCCGCCCAAGGCGTATGTGCCGGCGTATTTTGCGAGAACGGCGGGAGCCACCTTCACCGCGCTCTCGTAGTGCGGGCTGTCCTTCTCGTTGTCGCAGACATCCTCGAGAATTTCGGTGTCCGCGACAAATGTCTTTACCATGTGTACGCTGAACGGCTTGGTGAAGGTCTTGGGATCGTCAAAGGTGAGGTCCATCTCCAGGTGCCCGAAGTCGGGGCGGCGGTAGCGCTCGGTGAGCTTGAGGGTCTCGGTTTGCGGAAGCCCGCCCACGTCGAGCCAACCCTTGTCGTTGAAGCCCGCGGTATTGATCACCAGCGTGTCCTGTTCCCAGCGCCCGACCGAGTACCCCAGCCAGGTGGGACTCATCTCCTCGGGAAGCCTGCGGCCATCGGTGAAGATGGTCCGGTGGGGACTGTTGGGAGACTCATGCAGCATCACTATGAGTCCCGGAGTCTGGACCCATCTGGACATGCCGCGCGTTTCGAGGAACGGGACGCTGACGGGCAGGCAGTGCGCGAGCGGGCTGTCCTTCCGGAAATCCTGGACACGCTGGCGGCGCAGGGCCTGGGCCGCGGGCTGAATGACCTCCGGCGGCTGGTCCAGCGCGACGTTGTAATCGTACTTATACTGACCAGCGCGGCCCGACAGCCAGATGCCGGTCAGGTCCGGTTTGCCGTCCGCCGTTTTGGGCGCGGGCGCGGCAAGGTTCACCTTACCGTCGGCTAGGCGGGGGAGTCCGGGGGTCGGGTACTTGATCCACTGCGGGAACGCGGGCGCCGCGAGCGCGAGCACGGCTACAAAAGGCACAAAGCGAAGTCTCATCTGAACCTCCGTCGTGACGATTATATCCCAGCCCCGAAGGTCAGCGCACCCTCTTTTTCGCCGTGGCCGCTGCGATCACCGATTCGCGATCCCCGCGCGTCCAGGCCGCCTGCACCTGATTCTCCGGCAGTCCGGCGATGCGGCCGAGCAGCACCAACGCCGGCAGCGCGTGGCGGAGCGTCTTCCAGCGCGCCATCTCCACCAGCGACGGCAGGGCGCGCTCGCGCAACTGGTCGAGCGCGGAAGCGTCGCGATTATCGGTGAGGATCTGAAGCGCCTTGAGCGCCTGGTTGCGGTCCGACCATGAAAGCGAATTCAACATCTCGATGAACCAGGTCGGCTGGATCTTCATTCCGTAGTCCGGCTCCAGGCGCGCCAGCACGGCCAGCGCGATCATCGACCGGGCCGCGTTGTTCCTCACGCCTGCGTCGGCGTCCTTGAGCGCGTACTGCAAGTCGTCGAGGATCTCCTTCTTCACCGGCGCGTATCCGATCACATAGGCGGCCACGGCGCGCTGGGCCTCGTCGGCGGAATTGCGCAGGACGCTACGCAGTTGCGCGAGGTGATCCTTGGCCAAAGGGATGAGCATCTCCTGGTCGGCGCGTGCGGCCGGATCGGCCATGAGGGAGTGGCCGCGCGTCAGGTCCTCGGCGGTGTCGCCCTTGCGAACCGCGGCTTCGAAGGACTCGAGAAACAGGCGATAGGTGGAGTTGATCTCTTCCGACAGGCGCACGTCGCTCTCGGGCGGCTCGCGCAGATCGAAGTGGGGCGCGCCGCGCTCCTCGATGCCGACGTAGAGAATTACCTTGCCGGCATCGCAGCAGACCGCTTCGAGATGCGATTCGACGACGCCTGCGACGCCGTCGATGCGCTCCTCGGCGTCGCCTTTGGAGGCTGGAAGCGGATCGCCTTCCTTGACGCCAAGCGCCTGGCGGATCTTGGCCTCCGGAACCTTGCGGAGACCGTAGAAGTTGAGGACGCCGATGCGCGGGGCCTGTCCGGCCGCTAGGCCCGCCAGTAGCAGGAAGGATGCAACGCAGCGCACTATACCTGTTTCTCCGCCATGGGACCGATCACCGGCAGAACGTAACGCTCATTGTTATAAGCCTTGTACATCATCATGACCCACACCAGGAGGAACCCCAAGCTCAAGCCGAGGTTCAAGACGATGCTGATCACGGGGCCCAGGAACGGAATGGCGAAGAGCACGAACCCGACGATGCTGAGACCGATGAACAGCGCCACCGCGGCGACCCACAGGAAGATCGACTGGAACGCGTGGAAGCGGATCGTCCGGTTCCGGTTGTACGGATCGATGAGCAGGAACAGGATGCCGATTACCGGCAAATAGCAGAGGGCGCACACCAGGTTATCGGTGAGTCCGCTTTGCGCCGGGATGGGGGGCGGGGCGGGCGGCGGCGTGTAGCCTCCTGCTCCAGTGGCGCCGGCGTCGGAAGGGCTCGCGGGAGGAGCCACGGGCGAGCCGCACTTGGCGCAAAATCGTCCTTGAACTTCTGCACCACAGTTAGCGCAAAATGGCATCGTTCCTCCGCCTCTATCGATATGGTAGCGCGAGCCGTCAAGGGTTAGCGCCGTTTTGTGAAATCTCGCATACCGCTTGCTGCGCGCGGCTCGGAATTGTTGATTCTGAGCCGCGACCGTGAGGGAGCGGTTGTCAAGACTAACGCGGGACGCGAAGAGGAGTATTCATCCTCCGGAGACATTGCGCCCTGCGGCCAGTTCGGCGGCATAGGCGTAGACGGCAAGGAAGTCATCCGGTTCAAGTTGGGGATAATCGGCCAGGATCTGCTGCTGGGATGCCCCGCCTGAGAGCCACTCCAGAACCTCCTGAACGGTGATGCGGTGGCCGCGAATGCACGGTTTCCCGAACCGCACGTTGGGATCGATCGTGATCCGCTCGAGAAGTGAATCATGGGCTGCCGGCATTGGTGGACCTACAGCCATTGTATAGCGATGTTGACGCAATCGATCGGCGGGAAGTGCTCGGTAACCGAGCGCTTACGATCAACAGGCGGTACACGCGTTAGTGGTGGTCCAGCAACCGCCGGCTTCACCGTTCAGGGATCGGTTTTCACGGTATTGAATTACGCTTGAGTTGGTAGTCTCTCGCACGACTCGAAGCGACGAATATGATCCCCTCTCTTATTCCCCCAATGAGTTCCCCCACCCGCCTGACACCCGGTTATGCCATTGGGTACCACCGGATCGCGACCACTTGGACGAAACCTCGCCATCTCGCACATCCGTCTTTCGGGCAGCCGGGCGCGGATAGCGCACAAGGCCACCACCTGCTTCCCTTTTGTGGCACCATGGGCTCACCATGACTCGTTTGCTGCTCTCCCTGCTTGCGACGGCCGCGCTGCTCCCGGCGGCCGATTACAAACTCAAGGTGTCGCCGGAAACCCTGGCGTGGGGCTACTATTGGGCCGCGGCGAAACCGGTGCTCACGATCAAGTCAGGAGACACGGTGGAGGTCCAGACCGTTTCCTCAGATCCGGAGGTCCTCGAAAAGGGCGGCGTCCCAGCCGGCCAGGTCCAGCCCGAGCTGCGGCGAATCTATTCCGAGGTAAAGGAACGCGGGCCAGGCAGGCATCTGCTGACGGGGCCGATCGCGATCGAGGGCGCACAACCCGGCGATGTCCTTGAGGTGCGCATCAAGGAAATCCGCATGGACGTGCCGTACGCTCGCAACAACTACCAACCGGGCTCCGGGTTCCTGCCGGATGAATTTCCCGGGACGCGAGTGAAGATTGTTCCGCTCGACCGCGAGCGGAGGGTGGGGCACTTCGCGCCGGGCATCGACATTCCGCTCAAGCCGTTTTTCGGGAGCATGGGAGTGGCGCCGCCGTCCTCCGCTGGAAAGATCGACAGCGCGCCGCCGGGCATCCACGCCGGCAACCTGGATAACAAGGAACTGGTGGCGGGCACGACGCTGTTCATCCCGGTGCACGCTCCGGGCGCGCTGTTCGAGGTGGGCGACGGGCACGCGGCGATGGGCAACGGCGAGGTGGACCTCACGGCGCTCGAAACCTCGCTCACCGGCGTGTTGCAGTTCGTGGTGCGGAAGGACATGCATCTGGTCTGGCCGCTCGGTGAGACTCCCACGCACTACATCACCATGGGTCTCGATCCCGACCTGACCGTGGCCACCAGGATTGCGGTGCGAGAGACCATCGATTTCCTGGTGCGCGAGAAGAAGATGAGCCGCGAGGACGCCTACATGCTCACCAGCGCCGGCGTCGACTTCGCCATCACGCAGCTTGTGGACGGGACCAAGGGCGTGCACGGCATGATCGCGAAGAGTCTGTTCGTGAAATAGGGAACGCGGCTGTGCGGATTTTCGTACACTGAGATATGCGGCTGCTGCTGTTCGTGTTCGCGGGTGTGCTGGCCTCCTCGGCTCCGGTCACCTTCTACAAGGACGCCCTGCCCGTGCTCCAGAAAAATTGCCAGACCTGCCATCGTCCGGGCGAAGCGGGTCCGATGTCCTTTCTCACCTACGAAAGCACACGGCCGTGGGCCAAATCGATCAAGAACGCCCTCCTCACTCACAAGATGCCGCCGTGGTTCGCCGATCCGCATTACGGGAAATTCGCCAATGATCGCAGCCTTTCCGAAGCCGACCTGAACACGCTGGTGGCGTGGGTGGACGCAGGTGCGCAGGCGGGCGACCCCAAGGACGCGCCTAAGCCGGTCGAGTGGACCGAAGGCTGGGTCATCGGCAAGCCCGATGTGGTGTTCCAGGTCCCCACCCCGGTTGAGATCCCGGCCTCCGGCACCATCGACTACCAATATGTGATCGTTCCGACCGGCTTTAGGGAAGACCGGTACGTGCAGCTTTCCGAAGCGCGGCCGACCGACCGGGTGCGCACTCATCATATCATCGCGTTCATTCGACAGCCGGGCTCGCGATGGTTCAAGGACGCGCCCGTGGGCGTGCCGTTCGTGCCGGATCAAAAAGGCGCGGTGGTTCCCGGAGAATTTCTGGCCGGATACGCGCCAGGCATGGTGGCGCAGACGCTGAAGCCGAACCAGGCAAAGCTGGTGAAGGCGGGCAGCGATATCGTGTTTCAGCTCCACTACACGGCCAATGGGAAACCGGGCGCGGATCAGAGCCGCGTCGGCATGATTTTCTCGAAAGAGAAGCCGGCCGAGCGCGTGATTACGCTGGCCTCGGCGAATGCGGGGTTCACGATCCCGGCGGGAGATCCCAACTACCGCGTGGATTCGAAAATCAAGCTCCAGGAGGAGTCCACGCTGATCGCGCTGCTGCCGCACATGCACCTGCGCGGAAAATCCTTCGAATATCGCCTCACCTATCCGAGCGGAGAGACCGAGACCATCCTCAGCGTGCCTCACTACAGCTTTAGCTGGCAGCTCTCCTACTATCTGGACCAGCCCAAGCGGCTGCCCGCAGGCACGTTTGTCGAGTGCACGGCGTACTTCGACAATTCGGCGAATAATCCCGCGAATCCCGACCCGGCGAAGGAAATTACATTCGGCGAGCAGAGCTGGGACGAGATGATGATCGGATTTTTCGACGTCGCGGTGCCGCTCGATAAGACTCCGGCGGACCTGCTGCGCCCGAAGCGGGCGGCGAAGGAATCTGGCGCGGGGCAGTAACGCGCTCCATTACTGTCGCGCTTCCATGCGGGGGAGTTCACTTCGCGATCTTGAAACTGGTCCAGGGGTGCGAATCCAGATCGCGCAGCACGTCCTGCTCCCAGGCAAACTCGGGGTGCTCCTTCAGGTGCCTGGCAGCCTTGAAATGGATGCCGTCGGGATGCCCCATCGACGCCGACATCGCCATCTGGGCGGCCATCGCGGCATCGGCCACTTTGGCTTGCACGGCGCCCGCGGTCCCGTAGGGAGGCTGCCACGGCTTGGCCCCGCGCGGGGAAAGCTCGACGTGTCCGCACAATGTGCGCTCGCCTGGCTGGATTTTCCTGTCGAACGTATCGAAGTGATCGGCGAGGAAACGCTGGGCCAGGGTCACGCCGATGCGGCCCTTGTTCTCGGCCATCAACTGATCCCAGCGAATGTGGCGCGCGTTGGCGCTGAGGCTGGGGTCCTTCACGTTGTAATCGGTCTCGTCGCGGATCAGCTCGGGATCGACGGGGTAGTTCGACCCTGCGAAATATCCGTCGCGCGTCCGCCGCAGGTTCACGTGCTTGAGGCCCAGCTCGAGGCTGGCGATCTCGCCGGTGTTGCGGTCGGCGATCAGCCAGTCGTTGGCATAGCCGCCGTTGTTGCCGCCTTCCATGATCCGGTCGAAATCGTCGATGGAAGCCGAGTACTGCATGGCTTTGCGCGCGCGAACGAACTCGGGCGTACCGCGGGGATCGAAGCCGTGGAACCCCGTGATGGTCGTCTCGGTGATCATGATGCCGGCCGAGTTGATGCCGAAGTCGTCGCCCGAGTGGATCAGGCCGGGCATGCCATCCATCAGGAAACGGAGGCCGCGCTCGGGCGCGATGTCGAAAACGATGTTCCAGCGCGAGCCGGTCATGTAATCGGTCCAGTTATTGTGCGCGATCACCGGCTTGCCGTCGAGCGTGTAGCTGCCCGTGGCGACGAAAGCGCTGCAATGCTCTCCGGTAGTGCGGGTCGAGCGGTCGTCCACCCACTTCACGTAATACGGATCGAGCTCCAGCCAGGCGTTGGTGGCGACCACGTCCCAGATATCGAGTTTCACGCCACTGGCGGCCAGGCCTTCGACGATCCCCTCCAGCTCCTGCCGGTATTCGATCTCGATATGCGGCCACAGCACTCGCTCGGCTGCGTTACGGAAGAAGGGCCAGTCCTTGGAGCCGTGGGTCAGCACGAACTTGATGGTCTTGTGGGCGTCGGCGATTTCGGGAGCGAGCAGATAGCCGTGCTGGTAGCCGATCTCCGAGGGCGTGCCTTCCAGGTGCACGAAAATCCAGCCCTTCTGGGCCGGCCTGCGGAACGCGTTCTTCAGGCGTGCGTCGGCCGTGCGTACGTGCGCGGCAGGTGCGAGAGTGGCGGCCAGCAGCAGCGCGGCGAGAGAGCGAGTCATGGAATCAATGATAGCGCGCATCCCTCAGTCACTTGAGTGGCGCCGGACCGGCGACGCGCGCGGTTCTGTAGGGGTGTACGGCACCCGTTCTGTAGACGCTGCTAGACGGCGAAATCCATTTGAGGCATATTGAGAAGATGGTTCTGAATCCTCATCGCCGGGAACTTTTGAAAGCGCTTGCCGCAATGCTCCCGGTCAGCAAGCTGCTCTCGCAGACACCAGGCCGGATCGACGTGCATCACCACATGCTGCCTCCCGCTTACGCGGCTGCCGTGGAAAAGGAAATGCGCGCAAGCGGGTTCAACCCCAGGCCCTGGACGCCGTCGATCTCGCTCGAAGCGATGGACAAGCACGGGATCGCCACGGCGATGCTCTCGCCGGTGCAGCGCGCGGTGATGGATTCGATGAGTGACCGCAGCGAAAGGGCGCGCAGCCTGGCGCGGCTGAACAACGAATATGGCGCGCAGGTGGTGCGGGACAACCCCAGCCGCTTCGGGCTGTTCGCGGCGCTGCCGCTGCCGGATCAGGACGGCAGCCTCAAGGAGATCGAGTACGCGTTCGACACGCTCAAGGCCGACGGCATCGCGCTGTGGACCAGCTACCTCGACAAGTGGCCCGGCGATCCGGCGTTCGCGCCCGTGTTCGAGGAGCTCAACCGGCGCAAGGCGGCGGTCTTCTTCCATCCCGCCACGGCGTCCTGCTGCCGCAACCTCATTCCCGGCCTTCAGATCTCGGGCATGATCGAGTACGACCTCGATACGGCGCGCGCGGCGGAGAGCATCCTGGTGAACGGCACCTCCGCGCGGTTCCCGAACGTCCGCTTCATCTTTTCCCATTCCGGCGGGGCGCTGACCGTGCTGGCCGCACGCATCGTCGACGATTATCCGAAGAACCGCGCCGACAAGGTGCCGAACGGCGTCGAGTACGAGCTGAAGAAGTTCTACTACGAAGTGGCGCACGCCTCGAAAGCGCCCGCCCTCGACGCGCTGAAAGACACGGTTCCGGTCTCGCAGATCCTGTTCGGCAGCGACGCGATGATCCGGCCCTACGAGCTGACCACCGAGGGGCTGGACGCCTACGGAGGGTTCTCGACCAACGACATGCGTGCGATCAACCGGGGCAACGCCGAGCGGTTGTTTCCCCGCCTGAAGGCCTGACCGCGCCATCATGAAACTGCGCGTGAACCTCACGGCCGCGCTGGCGGTGGCCGCACTGGTGCTGGCGGCGGTGCAGTCCCGCCTCAGTCGAGGGTGGCTGATTTTCATCGCGCTGCTGCTGGGGGCGCGCTGGGCGGCCCAGAGGCAAGCCCGCAAGCGCGCGGAGATCCTGAAAGCGGTGCCGCGGCGGCCGCTCGGGCTGTCGGATGATTCGCCGGACGAGAAAGAGCCGGCTTCTTGACAGTGAGGTCCCGTTCTGTTACGGGTATAAAAGAGGTTTCTGCTATGAACTATAAGATTTGCGCAGCCTTGGCGGTTCTCGCGTTAGCCGCGCCTGTGTGGGCGCATCATTCGGTGCAGGCGGAGTTCGATCTGGACAAGCCGTTTAACGTGAGCGGCGTGGTCACTAAAGTCGAGTGGATCAATCCTCACTCTTACCTGTTTCTCGACGTGAAGGACGCTACCGGTAAGGTCAAGCACTGGGCTTTTGAGATGGCGGGTCCGGGGGCGCTGCGCAAGGCCGGCCTCAGCCGGGCGGACCGCGGCGGCCTGAAAGCCGGAGACAACATCACCATCAACGGCGTGCTGGCCAAGGATGGGACCGATTCGGGGCTGATCCGCGACATCAAGCTGCCCGACGGCCGCGTGTTCACAATCTGGACCGACGATCCTAACGCAAAGTAATCCTACAGGAGGTTCGCGCTATGACTTCTCGGCTGTGGAGTTCGATGGCTTTGTGCGCGCTTGCCGTTAGCGCATTCGCGCAAGAGGGAACGGTGGCCGCCAAGGCTGGCGGCGGGCATCCGGATTTGAGCGGGGTCTGGAACGGCGCGGTGAATGCTCGCGTGTACAACAGCGGGGACAAGGTCGGGCTGATCCTGGCCGCGCGGGAGGGAACGCTGGTCAACTTCGAGCGCGACAACACCCTCATGCGGAGGGCCGATCCCAACAAGCCGGTCTACAAGCCCCAGTTCTGGGAAAAGGTCCAGACGCTCGACCAGAACGGGAACAACGAAGATCCGTCGTATAGCTGCATGCCGCTGGGCGTTCCACGCATGGGTCCTCCCATGAAGATCGTGCAGACGGCGACGGAGCTGATCCTGCTGTACGCGGGCCCGCAGGATACCTACCGGATTGTGCCGACCGACGGCCGCCCGCACACCACGCTTCAGGACCTGGATGGCACGTGGAAGGGAGAATCGCTGGGTCATTGGGAGGGAGAAACGATGGTGATCGATACCATCGGATTCAACGACACCAGTTGGCTCGACATCGGCGGGTACTTCCACGGCGAGAATATGCACGTGGTGGAGCGGCTTCATCGCGAAGGCAACACTCTGAGCTGGCAGGCCATGGTGGAAGATCCCGACGTGCTGGTGAAGCCGTGGACCATGAACGCCCGCACTCTGAGGTTGAACCCGAATCCGCAAGCGGTGCTTGAAGAAACGCTGCCGTGCAGCGAGAGAGATTTGTCACACCTGGTGACCAAGGAGCATCACTAAAATGTACCGGGCGATTGCAGCGGTCTTCATGCTGGCGGGCGCTTTGCCGGCGCAGAATACGGATTTGAGCGGAGTGTGGGTGGCCACGGGAGGCGTCGGACGCGTCGATCGCGGCGATCCTCTGGCGTCCAATCTGGCCTCCCGCGACGCAAGCCTGCTCAATTTCGAGCGCGACAACGCGCTCATGCGCAGGGCCGACCCCAACAAGCCGCTGTACAAACCCGAGTTCTGGGCGAAAGTGCAGGAGTTCGATCAAAACGGCAACAACGCCGACCCTTCCTACGGGTGCATGCCCGGCGGCGTTCCGCGCATGGGAGCGCCGGCGAAGATCGTGCAGACGCCCACCGAAGTGGTTTTCCTTTACGTGAGTCCTCCGGCGCAGGGCTGGGGCGACCAATACCGCGTGATCCCGACCGACGGGCGCGCGCACACCCCGCTCCAGGAGCTGGATGGAACGTGGAAGGGCGAATCGATCGGACGCTGGGAAGGCGACGCGCTGGTGGTGGACACGATCGGCTTCAACGACACCAGTTGGTTGGATATAAGGGGATATTTCCATAGCGAGAACATGCACGTGGTCGAGCGGCTCCGGCGCGAGGGCAACACGCTGACCTGGTCGGCCACCGTGGAGGATCCCGACGTGCTGATCCGGCCGTGGACCATGAATTCGCGTGTGATGCGGCTCGATCCGGATCCGAAGGCGACGATAGCGGAATCGCTTCCCTGCGTCGAGCACGATCTGTCGCATCTGGTCACCAAGGAGCATCACTAAGGTGGTCCGCTCCCTCACGGTCGCGGTTCGGTATTGGGCGATGGTAGCTGCGCTCGCCGCCGCGCAAAGTCCCGCGCCGCGCGCGGCGGACGGGCACGCCGATCTCTCCGGCGTCTGGAATGGCATTGTCGCGAACCCTCGCGCCCCTTCGACCGATCCGCTGGCATCGAATCTGCCGTCGAGAGACGGGAGCTTGGCCAATTACGAGCGCGACAACACGCTGCTGCGCCGAGCCGATCCCAACCGGCCGCTCTACAAGGCCCAGTTCTGGGAAAAAGTGCGCGAACTGGATCAGAGCAGCAACGATGCGGACCCCTCCTACGGCTGCATGCCGGCGGGTGTTCCGCGCATCGGTCCCCCGGACAAAATCGTCCAGACGCCGAAGGAGATGATCTTCCTGTATGTGAGTCCTGGGGCGCGCGGGTGGGGCGATCAATACCGGGTGATCCCCATAGATGGCCGCGCGCACACGCCGCTCCAGGAATTGGATGGGACCTGGAAGGGCGAATCCATCGGACGTTGGGAAGACGACACGCTGGTGGTTGACACCATCGGCTTCAACGACACCAGCTGGCTCGATTACGGCGGATACTTTCACAGCGAGAATATGCACGTCATCGAACGGATCCGGCGCGAGGGCGATCGCCTCATCTGGCAGACCACCGTGGAAGATCCCGACGTCCTGATGAAGCCGTGGGTGATGAATCCGCGTGTCCAAAGACTCAATCCCGATCCCAAGGCGACGCTCCCGGAAACGCTGCCGTGCGTGGAGAAAGATTTGTCACATCTGGTTACCAAGGAGCATCACTAGCATGTACCAAGTGATTGCGGTAGTGGCCGCACTTGCGGTTCCTTCCCTCAGCGCACAGGACACGGCCGCCACGATCAAAGCCGCCGAATATGCGCTGGGGATGATCCGCGGTCCCGCGCGAATCGACGCGATCAACACGATGGAATACTGGGGCACGGGTTCCACCTACGCTTTCGGCCAGGCTTACCGGCCGGATGGTGCGTGGCCGGCGTTCAAGGTGACCTACCACGCCAGCCTGAGTTTCACTGCTTCGGCGATGCGCGTGGACATTACGCGCTCTAATCCCGACGGTCTGATTCAGGGCGGCGGAGGGCTCCCGCTGGCCGCGCCGCAGCGGCAGATTCAGGTGGTGGCCGGGAAATTCGCGTGGAACGAATCCGTGCCCGGCGCCGGGTTCCTTCCTAACTCCACCGCGACTCCCGCGCCCGGAGCGGCGACCGACCGGCTCCTCCAACTCTGGAGCATGCCGTTCGGCGCTCTGAAGATGGCGGAGCGGGCGGGCGCGAACGCGAAGATGACGATGGAGGGCGGGGTGCAGGTGATCACGTTTCCGCTGCCGGGCGATTTGGCGGGGATCACGGCGAAGGTGACGCTGAACGCCAAGAAGCAAGTGGAGAAGGTCGAGACCCGGACCGATAATCCGGTGCTCGGCGACGTGGTGACCGAAACGACTTATACGGATTACAAAGACCTGGGCGAGATCGCCAGCGACGTCCAGTTTCCCGCGCACATCCTTAAGAAGCAGGGTGGCTTCCCGGTGCTGGACCTGACCATCTCCAAGACCGATCCGAATAACCCCTACGTGGTCTTTCCGGTGCCCGACAACGTGGAGAAAGCTCCGCAGACGCCCCCGCCGGTGAAAGTGGACACGCAGAAAGTGGCCGATGGCGTGTGGTACCTGACGGGAGGAACCCATCACAGCGTGGCGGTCGAATTCAGGAATTACGTCGCGCTGGTGGAGTGCCCTCTGAACGACGAGCGGGCCGTGGCTGTGCTGGACGCGGTCAAGAAGGCGATCCCCAACAAGCCGATCCGCTACGTGGTCAACTCGCATCAGCACTTCGATCACCTGGGGGGACTGCGCGCGTGCGTGGCCGAGGGCGCCACGATCGTGACGCAGGCGGCGAACCAGCCGTATTACGAGAAAATCTGGGCGATGCCGCACACGCTGAGTCCGGACCGGCTGGCCAAGGCGCCGAAGAAACCGGTGTTCGAGACGGTGGCCGACAAGAAGGTGATCACCGACGGCACGCGGACGCTGGAGCTGTATCGACTTCAGGGAAGCAATCATACCGATACGATGCTGCTCGGCTACTTGCCCAAGGAGAGGGTGTTGATCGAAGCCGACGTGTACACCCCGGCTCCCCCGAACGCGGCGGCTGCTCCCCCGGCCAAGGAAACCATGAATCTGAACGACAACATCAAGCGGCTGAACCTGGACGTGCAGCAGATTACGCCGCTGCACGGGCGGCTGGTGACGATCGCGGATCTGCGGAAGGCGGTCGGGCAATAGCGCCGCCGATTAACGCAGCTCAACGCGGATTGCGCAGGTAGATGATACGATGATCCTATGAGCCCGGATCACCTTGCCTGCGGGTGGCCGAACGACTCGATCCAGCGCAGGCCGCCGGGGATCGGAGACTTGCGATACAGCTCGCCTAAAGCTTCGTGCTGCCACACCGCCACCCAGAATACGGCGGCGAACAGAACCACCCAGATGATCCCCGAATCCAGTCTGCGACGTGTCATCTCCTTCAGGATTGCAGCGCGCGAGGGAGAAAATCAAGAGGGCCCCGTCCGCCTGCCAACCCATATATGACATCAATCCCGCCCACCGACCCTATG
>JBGPLI010000042.1:0-31376 GCA_041486445.1 Bryobacteraceae bacterium | reverse complement strand
GGAGGACGTCCGCCAGCGCCTCCACCGTGCGTGTTTTTCCCGTCCCCGTGGGTCCCAGCAGCAGGAACACACCCGCGGGCCGGCCCTCGGGTGCGAGCCCGGCCTGGTGCATCCGCACGTAGGGAACGATCTGCGTCATGGCGTGCGGCTGGCCCACCACGCGATCGGACAACTGGCGCATCAGGCTGTCGGTGTCGGCGCCGGAGCGGCGCGACCTCGTCGTGGCGGGCGGGGTCCGCAAAAAGCGCACCTTCCTTTCGGCCTCGATTATAGGCCCGCCCGTGCGCCCGCCCTGCACAACCGCGTCCCGGCTGCGCCGTCAAGCCGCGAAATATGAACGGATTATGTCTTTGATGCGCATGCTCGCGCGCCCGTCACCATAGGGATTGTGGACGTGCGAACGCCGCCGGTATTCGGCCTCGTCCTCGAGCAGCAGCGCCGTTTCGGCGACAATGCGATCTTCGTCCGTGCCTACCAGCCGGGCCGTGCCGGCCTGGATCGCCTCGGGCCGCTCGGTCTTCTCACGCATCACCAGAACCGGCTTGCCGAGCGACGGGCCCTCCTCCTGAATGCCGCCCGAATCGGTGAGCAGCACATGCGCCTTCCGCATCAGGTCCACGAACGCAACGTAGCCGAGCGGCTCGATCAACCGGATGTTCGGCGCGTGCTTCAGATGCCGGTTCACCGGGTCCTGCACGTTCGGATTGGGATGCACCGGGTAGACCAGCTCGACGTCGCCGCGGTGCGCCAGGCGCGCGAGCGCGCGGCAGATCCGCTCGAACCCTTCACCGAAACTCTCGCGCCGGTGCGCGGTCACCAGCACGAGCTTCTTTCGTGGATCGAGGGCCGGCAATCCTGCCGCGGTCAGGCTCCCGCCGGCAAGCGCATCGCGCACCTGGAGCACGGCGTCGATACCCGTGTTTCCGGTGACGAAGATTCGCGCCGCGTCTACTCCCTCGCGCCGCAGGTTTTCCGCGGCGGCTTCGGTGGGAGCGAAGTGCAACGCCGCGAGCCGCGACACCAGCACGCGATTCATCTCTTCGGGAAACGGCTGCCGCATGTCGCCCGTGCGCAGGCCCGCTTCGACATGCCCCACCGGGATTCCGCTGTAGAACGCCCCCAGCGCGCCGCAGAAGGTGGTCGTCGTGTCGCCTTGCACCAGCACGCAATCCGGACGTTCGCGCGCGAGCACGGCCTCGAGTCCGCCCAGAATGCGCGACGTGGATTGAAACAGGCTCTGGCCCGGCGTCATCAGGTCGAGATCGTAATCCGGCGTAATGGAGAACGCCGCCAGCACCTGGTCGAGCAGCTCGCGATGCTGCGCCGTCACGGCGACCCGTGTCTCGAATTGCCCCGGAAATCCGGCCAGATGACGCACCACCGGCGCAAGCTTAATCGCCTCGGGACGGGTGCCGAAGACGAACAGAACTCGGATCACAAAGCTGGGAGCAAGGGGGATTACTTATGACGGTAGGTGATGCGTCCCTTGGTCAAGTCGTACGGGGAGAGTTCCAAGGTGACGCGGTCGCCGGCCAATACGCGGATGCGATTGCGGCGTAATTTACCCGCCAGGTGCGCGAGCACGGTGCGGTCCTGATCGAGCTGCACACTGAATAGACCGCTGGGAAATTTTTCAACTACGGTTCCTGTGACTTCAATGCTGTCTTCTTTACTCATTGTCCTCCCACAGGAGATTATAACGATTTATGTGGGATATCGTGACGCGCGACTAGCGGACTCCGAGTCTGGATTACCGAATCGGCCAGCCAAGCGTCGGCACGAGTGCCGATGCGGCAAACTAAAGTTCGCGCCACACGTGGCGCACGCGCTCTCGCGTGCCGTGTCGAGACTCTTCTCGACACCGTTCATCGCTAAAGACTTCACACAGTCCGCTAGCGATCCAGATCCATGGTCACGAAGCGGACCAGGGACTCCAGCAGTGCGGCCCTCGGATACGCGGCCTTGTCCATTCCCGAGCGGATCGCCGAGTCGGACGATTTGTCGAACGGCAAAGCTACCGCGAAATGGTCGGCCAGCGCCGCGCCGAGATACTTCGCTCCGGGCACAATGGCGTCGTCTCTCAAAAGCTGGCCATCCTCGGCGACTCCGAATACCGAAAGCGCGCGCCAGGTTTCGAGCAGCGCCTTGGAAGTGGTGGACTGGTCTGCTTTCGCTATGAGCGAATAGGTGGGAACTACCGGATTGGGATGGGCCGCCAGAAACGCCTGGCGCGCTTCGCGCTTCAGGCTCTTGAATCCGGTCGAGAGATCTCCCTGACAGCTCTTGAGCGGAACCGTCTTCATGTATTTTTCCGCCTGCTGCGGAAGCAGGTCCGCCACCGGCGAACCGCCGGATGCGCCGGCCACGGAGATAAACGCCGCAACCTGAGCCGCGACGCCGTCCTCCTGCGCCAGAGCCACCTGAATGTCCGGCCCGCCCTTGCTGTAGCCGATCAGAATGAATTTCCCGCCGTCTTTGTGGTCGCGCAAATATTGCGCAATCATTTTAGCGTTCGATTCGCTCGAATCGTTCGGCACTTGAAGGAGCGCGACATCCAGGTTGTACTGCTTCTTCAGCGCCTCCTGCCCCTCCTGGAACGCCGGCGAATCGGAGACGCACGAGCTCAGGATCCCGGGCACGATCAGGACGCGATACTTGGCGGACAAAGGACCGAGCTGCACGTCCTCCTTGCCGGGCGAATCGATGTAACGCGTGCAAGGACCCCACTCGCCGCCGCCGGGATTGTTCTGCTTCAGCACGGAGCAGAACAGGTCGCCAAAATTCGCCGAGACGTTGCCGGTATCCGCCGCCAGATAGATCAGCAGCGTGCGGCCGTCGGAAGTGAACTCCCCGCCCGTCGCCGTCTTGGCTTTCAGGACGGGGTCGGCCGGAGAGATGTAATCGGTCTTCGCCACCAGGCCGGTCTGCGTGAGATTGTCGCGGATGTAATCGCGCTCGGCGTCGGTGTTGGGATCGATCTTGTGCGTGATGCCGTTGTTACGCTGGTCGCGGTCGAACCCGATGTCGTGCGTGCCGGCGCCTACCCAGACGGTCTGGCCTTCGAGATCGAAGGGGGCTTTCCAGATCCGGAAGTGATGCCGGGACGCGACCACTCGCAAGGGATCCGCCTGCGCGTAGCCAAAATCCTGCGCGCGTCCGAACAGCCGCAGCTCGCTCATCGGCAGCGTAACGTAGGCTTCTTTGGAGAAGGTTCCCAGCACGCCGCGGAGGAGAGCGGTTTTAGCGTCGCGGTCTACCGTCACCCATCCGGCCGCCTTGAGCGCCGCCTGCGTCTGGTCCTGGGACCCGATGATGATGAAATTCACGCGGTCGCCCGGCGCGCCGTTGGGATCGCTCACGCGCCGCGGGATCGAGTCGATCCGGTCCTGCGGGAACGGAGCAACGCGCACGTCGGTCTTCACCGCCACCGGAGCGGCGCTGCGCGCGATGGTGACGTGGTAGCTGCCACCGGCGCGGTCATTGGATGTCTGGTTGATGGCGACGAACAGCCGTCCCGCGATGCGCGCGCGGCTCTCATGCTGCGGACCGATCAGGAAGGGGCGGTCGGCTTCGCTCGACCCGATGCGTCCGATGGCGGCGCCGCGGCCCGCTTGATTGAGCGGAAGATTACGAATCAGGTCCGCAAAGCCGCGCGGCAACCCTTCCGGGCCGTTGGACTGGCGCGCATTGGTGTACTGCAACTGTCCGGTCACGGTGACGGTGATGGTATCCCCGGGCTGAAGGTCGATGTTGGTATCCACCCAGCCGCCGCCAGGTGGCAAATCCAGCTCGCTAGTTTGCGCCCACAGCGGCGCCAGGAACAGAAAACTTAGGACGGCCATTCGCATCACGGAATTACCTCTTCGCGATCGCGTCGGAAATGTATTGCTCCACTTGGCTCCAGATTACCGGATCTAGCTCCATTTTTGCGTGACTGCCGCCGAACACGCGTCTGGCCCAGGACGCGTTGGTTTCGTCCACCGAGCGCAGCAAGTAGGAGGCGCCGAAGTTTCCGAGCACGCGTGTACGGGAAGGGTCGGCCGCGCGGACTTGGCCTCGGCCTTGAATCGTGAAGAGGTCGTGCTGGTAGAAATTCACTGCGGCATGGACGTTAGCGGGAATGACGCCGTCGTGCAGGCCCACGCTGTCCACCTGCACTGTCAGGAGCACGGGAATCCCGAGCCGGTCGAGGTCGCGCGCGGTGGCTACGGCCGCCGCTCCGCCCATGCTCTGTCCATATAAGATTACCCGGGCCGCGGTGCGCTCCTCGGGCTCGATCCGGTGGTTTCGATTGGTATCGAGCGCTCGCCGGATTAGCTCCAAAGCAACCTTGCGGTGATGATTGGAGACCGACTCGGCGTACACGCCGGGCCTTTCGCGCAGGCGCAGCGCAAGCTGCCGCACGCTCCTGTGCCCGTCGTCCCACGATTCGAATCCTCCGAGAAAGCCGATGACCAGCGTCGCGCCCGGTGGCAAGGGCGCCGGCGTGGTCAGGTCGGAAAGCCGCTGCGCAAACAACACCGGACAGATGAACGCCACGGCCAGCGCCGCCCTTTTGCGCCCCACCCCATTGTGATGCGACATTCAGGAGATGGGTTTCCTCGCGCATGCCCGATTTTGCGGCCGTTGAAGAGAATCTCCGCACCGCCATGCGCTTCTTCGCGGAGGCGACCGGCTCGGGCGAGGTCTGTACGCTGCCCGGCGCCGTGGCCCTGTTCTCGGGTCTCGACTACGGCGTTTTCAATATCGCGTTGCTCGATGGCGGTGGCGGTGGAAACCTGGAAGCGACCCTCGTCGAAGTGGCGCGTTACTTCAAGAAGCGCACGCTGCGCTGGTCCTTCTGGCTGTGCGAGGACCTGCTTGATGCGCATGCCCGCAAGCGGGCGCGACAGACTTTCTCCGATTTCGGGCTGCGCGCGATTTCCCATCCGCCCGGAATGATGGCGCCGGAGCTTCTGCCGCCCGTACAGCGCCTGCCCGCGATCGAGTGCCGGCCAGTCGACGACACCGCCTCGCGTGAGGCGTTCGCCGAAATCACTTCGGTTTCCTTCGAAATTCCGACGCTGGTCGCTCACGCTGTGTATACTCCGGAGCGCGCATGGAACGGCGCTTACCAGGGGTTCGTCGGCCTGGCGAAGGGGCGGGCGGTGTCGATTGCGGCGATCGTTCCGGCCGCCGGAGCCCTGGGCATCTACTCGGTCGGCACGCTGCCGCTGTTTCGCCGCCAGGGTTATGGAGAAGCGCTCATGCGAGCGGCGGTGAGCGAGATGCGGCGCCGCACAGGCATCGAGCGCCTGGTCCTGCAATCGACCGAGGCCGGCTACGCGCTCTATCGCCGCATGGGTTTTCATGATGTCACGAAGTTTACGGTGTACCTCACGAAGTAAATCGGCTTGCACGTGGAGCGGGCTTCAGCCGGCTGAAGCCCGCTCCACGTAGCGTTAACATAGAAGCGTATGTGGCTCCTTCTTGCGGCCCTGCTTGCGCAATCGGCTGATTTTCTAGCCGAGGGGACCAAGGCGCTCAACCAGCAGAAATACGACGCGGCGGTGGAGCTGCTCACCAAGGCCGTCGCCGCCGATCCGAAGGATTACGGCGCCCGCTTCAACCTTGCGCTGGCTTACGGTCTGCTCGGCAAGGACGCCGAAGCCATCCCGCACTACAAAGCGGTGCTGGATTTGAAGCCCGGCTTGTACGAGGCCGAGCTGAACCTCGGGTTGTCCCTGCTCCACACCAAGGACGCAGCCGGCGCGGTTCCGTATCTGACGAGCGCCTCGGTGCAAAAACCGAACGAATTTCGACCGGCGCTGCTGCTGGCCGATGCGCTCCTGCAAGCCGGCACGCTTTCGGCAGCGGAACTCGCCTATGTCCGGGCGCTGGGGTTGAATCCAGCGTCGGCGGCAGCCGAGCTCGGTCTGGGCCAGGCGCGGGCGCGCCAGGGTCGCCCGGGCGACGCGGAACCGCATTTCCGAAAAGCCGCGGAGCTCGATCGAACGTACAAAGACGCGATTCTCGAGCTGGCGAGGGTGTACGAGTCCAACCACCAGCTTGCGGAAACGATCGCCATCTATCGCGATTTCCCGGATAATCCGGGCGCGCAGGAGCGCATGGGCGCGCTGCTGGCCGAAACCGGACACGCCGCCGATGCGATTCCGGCCCTGGAGGCCGCGGTGGCGAAGTCGCCGACCAGCGCGAATCGCCTGGCGCTGGCCCAAGCCTACGCCGAGAGAAAGCAGCTCGACAAGGCCTCGTCTCTGGCGGCGCAGGTAGCGGCGGCCGAGCCGCGCGACATTCAAGTGCGCCTGTTTTACGCTCGCCTGCTGCGGGACCAGCGCAAGTACGCGGACGCCGCGCAGCAGTTCGTCGCGGCGGCGCAACTCGATTCCGGCTCCGCCAAGACCTGGAGCGAGCTGGCCGCGGTGCTGGTGATCGCCGAGCAGTATCCGCAAGCGGTGGCCGCGCTCGACCGGGTGCGCGCGCTGGGCGGAGAAACTACCGGCCACTATTATTTCCGGGCCATTTCGCTCGATCACATGCATCTGCTCAAGGAGGCGCTCGAGAGCTACAATAAGTTTCTCGCCTCGAGTCAAGGAAACAATCCCGACGAGGAATTCAAGGCTCGCCAGCGCGTCAGGATTATTCAGCAGGAGCTGGCCAAGAGGTAGCGCATGCACTGGCTACTGATCGTGTTTCTGGCATTGGACCTGGGCGCCGTTAAGAACGAACCCAACCTGGAGCGGCGCAGCGACAGGGCCCTGGACAACGCGAATACCGCGCTCGACTCCGCACGGGACGCTTACAGCGCGGCCGATCTCGCCAAGACCCAGTCCGCACTGGAAGAAGCGGGCGAGTCGGTGGAGCTCGCCTACCATTCCCTCGAGCGAACCGGGAAGGATGCGCGCCGCAGTCCGGGCCCGTTCAAGCGCGCCGAGCTGCGGACGCGCGAGCTTCTGCGCCGTCTGGAAGGCCTGCGCGAATCGTTCAGCGTCGCCGACCGCCAGACCGTCGACAGGGTGCGGGACCGTGTGGCGGAGGTCCACGACGATCTGCTAAAAGCAATCATGGGCAAGAAAAGGAAATGATGCGCACGGCCATAGTTTTTCTCGCTCTCGCGCTCCCGGCCCTGGCCCAGCGCGATTTTCTGACGACCGACGAGGCCGACCAGGTCCGCGAGGTCCAGGAGCCGAACAACCGGATGAAGTTGTACCTCAAGTTCGCCCGGCAGCGCCTGGACCAGGTGGAGCAGCTTCTGGCGAGCGACAAGGCCGGCCGCAGCGGGCTGATCCACGATCTGCTCGAAGATTATTCCAAGATCATCGAAGCCATCGACACCGTGGCTGACGATGCGTTAAAGCGCAAGGTCGCCATCGACATAGGCACGGCCGCCGCGGCCGCCGCCGAGAAGGACATGCTGGGCAAGCTCGAAAAGATTCAGGCGTCCAAGCCCAAAGACGTCGCGCGGTACGACTTCGTGCTCCAGCAGGCGATCGATACGACCGGGGACAGCGCCGATCTGTCACAAGAGGACCTGAAGCAGCGCGCCGACGAGGTCGCCGCCAAGGAACAGAAGGACAAGACCGAGCGCGAGGCGGCCATGATGCCCAAGGAACTGGAAGAGAAGAAGGCCGCCGAGAAGAAGGAAGCGCAGCAGAAGAAAAAAGCGCCCACGCTGCGCCGCCCGAGCGATCCGCCGCCGGTCAAGTAGCCGTATAATGAAGTTGCCCATGAACCCACAAGTTCAATTGTGGATGCCCGCGATTCTGGCTCTGTTTGGGAGCCTGATCGTGGTGGTCGTCACGGGGTGGCTCAATACGAAGGCCCTCAGCGCCCAGATCGAGCTGGTGCGAGCCGAGACGACCGCTTTGCGGACGGAGATGCGGGCGGAAATGGCTGCTTTGCGGGCAGAGATGAAGGGCGATATGGCTGCTTTGCGGGCAGAGATGAAACAAGGCTTCGCCGAACTCCGCCTCGAGTTCCACAAAGACATGACCGAATTAACGGGCCGTGTCGAGCGGCTCGAAGAGTTGCGCGGCTTGGTTCGACCATAGGTTTTCTCCCCTATAATTGAGGTTTGGGAAACTTTCGTCCGCAACCCGCGCCACGCGGCGCCCCTAACGCGACTGCGGTGCGCGCCGCCGATCGCATCTTCGAGCTCAAGAGCGAGATCCATCGCAAGCTGATTGGCGTTCTGAACCTGGAGCGCGTCTCCTCGATTCCGAAAGACCGTCTTCGCGCCGAGATCGGGCGCGTGGTGGAGCGCCTGCTCGAAGACGAGCGCGTGCCGATGACTACGGCCGAGCAGAACCGGATCATCGAGGAGGTGCTCGATGAAGTACTCGGGCTCGGCCCCCTGGAGCCGCTGCTCAAGGAAGCGTCCATATCCGACATCCTGGTCAACGGGTACGACAAAGTCTACATCGAGCGCGCCGGGAAACTCTCGCTGACCTCGGCGCGATTCAAGGACAACGCGCACCTGCTGCACATCATCGAGAAAATCGTATCGCAAGTCGGCCGCCGGATCGACGAGGCGCAGCCAATCGTGGACGCGCGCCTGGCCGACGGCTCCCGAGTGAACGCCATCATCCCGCCGCTGGCGCTGGACGGTCCGTCGCTCTCTATTCGCCGCTTCGGCCGCCACGTCATCACTTCCGAGGAGATGCTGGCCAACAAGACGCTGACGCCGGGCATGCTGCGCTTTCTCGCCGCCTGCGTGCAGGCCAAGACCACCATCCTCATCTCCGGCGGCACGGGCTCCGGCAAGACCACCACTCTCAACGCCCTCTCGCGCTTCATTCCTGAAGAGGAGCGGATCATCACCATTGAGGACACGGCTGAGCTGCAACTCCAGCAGCGGCACGTGGTGAAATTCGAAACGCGCCCGCCCAATCTGAATAAGGAAGGCGGCATCAACCAGCGGCAGCTCGTCCGCACGGCGCTGCGCATGCGTCCGGACCGGATCATCGTGGGCGAGTGCCGCGGCGCCGAGGCGCTGGACATGCTCCAGGCGATGAACACCGGCGTCGAAGGGTCCATGAGCACGGTACACGCCAATTCGCCGCGCGACGCGTTCTCGCGCCTGGAAGCGATGGTGCTGATGTCGGACCTCGAGATTCCCTCGCGCGTGATTCTGCAACAACTGGCGAGCGCCATCAGGATCGTGGTGCAGATCTCGCGCATGCAGGACGGCACGCGCAAGCTCATCAGCATCGCCGAGGTCCGCGGCGTCAAGGAAGACCGCATCGACGTCCGGGATGTGTTCCTGTTCGAGCGCACCGGGGTGACCGACGCGGGCAAGGTACAGGGCCGCTTCCGAAGCTCGGGAGAAACGCCGAAGATCCTGGAGCGGCTGAAGATCAGCGGCATCCAGATCCCGTTGTCGATTTTCGACGAAGTCGTGGATGTGAACTTGTAGCGCGCTTATG
Organism: Bryobacteraceae bacterium; assembly: GCA_041486445.1. Lineage (GTDB taxonomy): Bacteria > Acidobacteriota > Terriglobia > Bryobacterales > Bryobacteraceae > Palsa-187. The sequence continues at coordinate 21,954 of JBGPLI010000042.1, read as the reverse complement.
GATCGACTTGCCTGTCTCCTGTTGCTGGCCGCCGCCGCTTTCGGGCAGGACTCCGGGCGCCTGGTCGCGCACCGGCTCAACCGCGCCGAGTACAACAACACCATTCGCGATCTGACCGGTGCGGACCTGAACCTCGCCGCCACCTTTCCCGCCGACGATTCCGGTTACGGATTCGACAACATCGGCGACGTGCTCACGCTGTCGCCGGTGCTGATGGAACGCTACCTGGCGGCCGCCGATATTGTCGTGCACACGCCGGAAGCGCACCGGCACATTTTTCTTTGCGGCCATGAGACCGGACAACCTCACCAACCCTCCTGCGCGCGCACGAACCTGGCCGCGTTTGCGCGCCGGGCGTATCGCCGGCCCGTGACGCCCACCGAAGTGGACCGCCTGGTTCGATTCGTCCGCGCGGCGCAACGCAACGGCGACACTTTCGAGCAAGGCGTCCTTGTGGCGGTCAAGGCTGTGCTGGTCTCGCCACAATTCTTGTTTCGGATCGCAGAAGGTTCCCAGGTCGCCCTCGCCAGCCGGCTTTCCTATTTCCTCTGGAGCAGCATGCCGGATGAGGAGTTGTTGCGCCTGGCGGAGGAGCAACGCCTGCGCGCTCCCGGCGTGCTCGAAGCACAGGTGCGCCGCATGCTGGAGGATTCGAAGTCGCGGGCGCTGGTGGAGAATTTTGCAGGGCAGTGGCTGCAGCTTCGGAACCTGGACCAGGCTTCCCCCGATCCAAAACAGTTTCCGGGCTTCAACCGCGGACTGCGCAACGGGATGCGCCGCGAGACGACGTTGTTCTTCGAGGCGATTGTCCGCGAGGACCGCAGCATCTTCGATTTCATCGATGCGGACTTCACGTTTCTGAACGAGCGTCTGGCCAAGCACTACGGCATTGACGGCGTGACCGGTCCGGAGTTTCGCCGCGTGACTCTCGCAGGCGATCGGAGGGGAGGCGTGTTGACGCAAGCGAGCGTCCTCACCGTTTCGAGCTACCCGGCGCGCACCTCGCCGGTGCTCCGCGGGAAATTCGTGCTCGACAATTTTCTCAACGCTCCACCGCCGCCTCCTCCTCCAGGCGTTCCGGCTCTGCGCGAATCCGCTGCCGGCGCTCCGATGCCGATGCGCGAGCGGCTCGAACAGCACCGCGCCAACCCCGCCTGCGCCTCCTGCCACGCGCGCATGGATCCGCTGGGCTTTGCTCTTGAGAACTACGATGGCGTCGGGCGCTGGCGCACCCACGACGGAGAGTCTCCCATCGACTCGCCGGGACCGGCCGAGCTGCGCAGGATCATCCGTTCGCAGCCGGACGCTTTTCGCGACGCTCTGGCGTCGAAGCTTCTGACCTACGCCCTGGGCCGCGGTCTCGAACCGTATGACCAACCCGCCATCGAAACCATCCGCCGCGGTCTGGAAGCGGGTGGCGATCGTTTTTCGCAACTGGTGATGGAAATCGTGAAGAGCGTTCCGTTCCAGATGCGGCGAGGGGACATCGAATGATCGCGATGCAAAAGCATCTGGCGAGAAGAACGTTCCTCAGAGGGGCGGGGGCCGCGATCGGACTCCCGCTGCTGGACGCGATGACGCCGGCTTTCGCCGCGCCGGCCCGCAACCTCGCCCGTAACGCTCCGTGCCGCATGGCGTTCGTCTACGCACCCAACGGCGTCGACATGCGCTACTGGACGCCGCAAGAGGAAGGAGCCGGCTTCGAACTGCCACGGATTCTCATGCCGCTCCAGCCCTATCAGGACCGCGTGCTGGTGTTGAGCGGCCTGGCGCAGAATGGCGGCCGGCCGCTCGGCGACGGAGACGGCGACCATGCGCGCGCCGCAGCCAGCTACCTCACCGGAGTGCATCCGCGCAAGACCGGCGGCGCCTACATTCACAACGGTCCCTCCGTCGATCAGGTGGCGGCCGAGCATCTCAAGTCCGCCACGCCTCTCGCCTCTCTCGAACTCGGGTGCGAGGGCGGTGGCAACGCAGGATTCTGCGACTCCGGTTATAGCTGCGCGTACTCGAACAATCTGTCCTGGCGGACGGCTACGAATCCGATGCCGCCGGAGAACAACCCCCGGCTCGTGTTCGAGCGCCTGTTCGGAGGCTTGGATGCAAGTGGCGATGCCGCCGCGCGAGCCCGCCACGCGCGCTACGACCGGAGCATCCTCGACTTCGTGCTGGAAGACACCCGGCGCCTGGAAGCCCGGCTCGGGCCGCCGGACCGGCGCAAGCTCGACGAATATCTATACGCCGTGCGCGAAGTGGAGCGGCGGATCGCCATGACGGCCGAGAAAGCCAGGCACCTGCCGCCCACCAGCCTCCCCGACGGGATTCCGAAGGACTTCGGACAGCACTGCCGCCTGTTGTTCGACCTGATGACGCTAGCCTTCCAGGCCGATTTGACGCGCGTCGCCACATTTATGCTCGCGCTTGAGGGCTCCGGGCGCGCCTATCGCGAGATCGGCATCTCGGAGGCGCATCACCCGCTGACGCACCACGACAACAACCCCGAGATGATGGAGAAGGTCGCGCAGATCAACTGCTATCACATGGAGCAGTTCGCGTACTTCGCCGGGCAGCTCGCCTCGGTTCGCGACGGCGACGGTACGCTCCTGGACCACACGATGGCGGTCTACGGCAGCGGCATCTCGGATGGGAACCTCCACTCGCACGACAACCTTCCGGTGGTGATCGCCGGCCGAGGCCAGGGGGCCCTGAAGACGGGCCGGCACGTTCGCTATCCGAAAAATACGCCGATGGCGAACCTGTACCTGACGATGCTCGACGCAATGGGCGTGCCCACAGAGTCGCTGGGGGACTCCAATGGAAAACTGGAGCACCTGACGGACTTATAGGAGGTCCGCTCGCTGACGCGCGCGGCTCAGAACCGCGACCGTGAGGGAGCGGACAGGCTGGCCACTATACCCACACTTTATCCACCGGCACTCCCCTCTTGCACAACTCGCAGGTGGCGGCGTCCTTGTAGTATTGCGCGTCGAGGCGCGCCAGATAGTAGAACGGCAGCGGATCGAAGGTGACCGTCGAGGGCGTCGGCTGGTAGATGACGACGGCCAACCCGACCACCTCGCCGCCTCGATTCTCCACCAGCTTTTTCAGCTCGGCCAGTTTGTGGCCGGAGCGCAGAATATCGTCGACCAGCAGCACCTTCTCGCCCGGACTGGTTTCCAGATATTGGCGAAAGCGCTGCGGCTCGTTCGCGTTTTCCCGCTCGGCCCAATACACCTGGTGAGCGCGCAGGGCCTCGCACACTCCGTAGGCGACGGGCAGGCCGCCGGTGGCCGGCGCGACGATCGAGAGCTCGGGAATCATGGCCCGGATCTCCGGGTTGGCGCGCACCAGCCGGCTCAATCCTACCCCGAGCACTTTCGCCGCCTGGTAGGTGCGCAGCGTGAGCGCCACTTGCAAGTGCTCGTTGGAGTGCAGGCCGTTGGGGTACTCGAAGTGGCCGTCGCGCAAGCCGCCGGTGCTGCGAAGCAACGCGACCACCTCCTCCTGGGTGGGAACCAGATGCATCAGTGCGCGCCCCGGCCGCTCAACACTTGCGGGATGGTCCGCAGGATGATCTTCCAATCGAGCGCGAGCGACCAGTTGTCGATGTACTGCATGTCCAGCTTCATCCAGGTTTCAAAATCCACCGCGTCGCGTCCGTTGACGGCCCACAGGCAGGTCAAGCCCGGGCGCATGCGGAGCCGCCTGCGCTGCCACCGCTTGTATTGTTCCACCTCCTCCGGAATCGCGGGACGAGGCCCCACCAGCGACATGTCTCCCTTCAACACGTTCCACAACTGGGGCCACTCGTCGACGGAAAACTTCCGCAGCCAGCGTCCCAGCGGCGTCAGCCGGGGATCGTTGGGAATCTTGATCGCGGTCTGGCGGCCGCTCAAATGTTCGAGCGAATCCCGCAGGGCCTCGGCGTTCTGGCACATGGAACGGAATTTGTAAAACACGAAGCGCCGCCCGTTCAGCCCGCAGCGCACCTGGCGGAAAATCGCGGGACCCGGCGAGGTCAGCCGGATCAGGACGGCGATCGCCAGCATCACCGGCGCCAGCAGCACCAGGGCAGCGGCGGCGAGCGCGAAATCGGTGACCCGTTTGACCAGCAGGAGAATCTCATCGTGCGGCGTCGCGGAAAAAGTGAGTAGCGGTGAGCTGCCCAGCCGGTCGAGATACATCTGGCTGTTGACGTGGGGAAAGAAATCTACAGCCACCCGGGTCCGAATGCCCTCTTCGTCGCAGAGCAGAAACACCTCTTCGAGCTCGGACAGGCGGCGGCTGTCGACGGCGAAAATAATCTCGTCGATCACCTGCCGGCGAAGCAGGTCCGGGAGCTGGGCCAGCGGCCACACCGGGTAGCGGCCGTCGAGCTCGATTTCAGCCGGTGCGCCGTCGGCCGGCTCGGACAGAAAGCCTGTCAGCCGCACGCCATAGCCGGCGGCCCCTTCCAGCCGGCGCCCCAGTTCCCGCGCCGCTTGCCCCAGTCCGACCACGATCACATAGCGCGGCACGCCAAATTCGCGCCGCAGCACTCGCAGGACCCAGCCCACGTTCAGGCGGAACAGGCACAGCAGGACCCATGCAAACACGGCGAAGAAACCCAGGAACGAGCGGCTCAGATCCAGGCGCAGCAGGAACTCGAGCAGAACCACGGACGCGGCGCCCAGCAGAGACTGGCGAAACGCGTCTCGCAGGATGACGCGGGGATGCGCCGAATCGATGTGATCGTAAATCTCCCACCAGTAGCCGAGGGTCACCCACACCAGCATCGACCAACCCATCAACAGAATTCGCACCGGAGGGTTGAGAAAAAAGACGTGCCCCTCCAGCTCCATCCGGGCTCGCACGATGTAAGCCAGCTCGAACGCCAGGGCCGTCAACAGAATGTCGGACAGCCCGAAGAGGATTCGCACCTTGCGGTGATGTCCCCGGAACATTAAATACAGAATACCGGAATGACGGACTATTTGACCGCGAGCGTCACGCCGTCCTGGGTGTTAACGCCCCCGATATTCAAAACGAGGGGCACGGCGGGGCCGGTCACTCCCGCGGGGATCTGGACGTTCACCTGCAAGACTCCCGCGACCAATCCCGTAACGCCGCCTGCGTAGGTCACCTGAGCGGCGACTCCGCCGACCCTGGCAGTGACCTGCTGATTGGGGACCGGCGCCGGCGAGCCGCCCGGCTTGCCATCCACTCCGCCGGGGTTGGTCTGGCCCTCACCGGTCGCGTAAACCGCGACAACCGAACCCGCAGCCGCGGGATTATCGGGCGAGTTCACGGAGAAGTCCTCGTTCCGGATCGAAGCCTGTCCGCTGCCGCTGGAGTCGCTGGTAAAGATTCCCGGCGCCACGGCGGCCACGGGAACCGAAACGGCTGCCGAAGTCTGGCCTTGATAGGAGACGCGTACCTGAGTGGAGGATCTTCCGCTCACCCCGTAGGGCACCACCGCGCTCACCTGCCCGTCCAGCACATAAATGAGCGGAGCGGGCGTTCCGTCAAACGTCACCTGGGTGCCTGCGAGTGAAGTGGCCACGTATCCCCGGCCATCGAGCTCGAGAGTGGCGAGTGTGCTGGGGCCCAGGCCGGACCCGCTTATGAACACGATTTCCCCGGGGGCGATGGCGCCCGCGAAATAGCTGGCGGCATTCTGTATGCCGCTGGGTCCGATGGATATGGCGGCCACATTGATGGTCACGCTGAACGCCTTGGAGGCGACGGTGTTCGCGCTGTCGGTCACCTGCACGATGAAGGAGAAGCCTCCGGGCGTGGTCGGCACCCCGCTCAGCAATCCGGTCTGGCCGCCGCTAAGCGTGCTCAGGGTGATTCCGGGCGGCAGACTCCCGGCCGCGATCGTCCATGCCCTGAAGGGAGCGACGCCACCGCTGGCGGCGAGAGTTTGGGAGTACGCGATGCCGACGGTTCCGGCGGGCAAGGACACGGTATCGATCGACAGGCTGCCGCTCGCGTTCATCGTCACGCTGAATGCCCTGGTCGCCGACGCGGAGGAGCTGTCAGCCACGCGCACCGTGAAATTGAACGTTCCCTGAGCGGTGGGCGTCCCGCCGATCGCGCCGGCCGGCGATAGTGTGAGTCCCGGCGGCAATGCGCCGGAGGCCAACGACCACGTGTAGGGAAGCAGGCCGCCTGCGGCAAGCACAGTCTGCGAGTAGAACGCACCCACCACTCCCGACGGCAGCGGGGAACCGGTCACGATCGTCAAACCCGTGCCGATCGTCAGCGTGAACGACTGCGAGAGGGTCTTAAAGCCGGCATCGTACATGTTCACGGTGAAGCTCGAGGTGCCTAGAGTGGTCGGCGTCCCGGTGATCGCCCCCGCGTTGGACATGGTCAGGCCCGGCGGCAACATGGAGCCTGCGGCCAGATTCCAGGTATAGGGCGGAACGCCGCCGGTGGCCGCGAGTGATTGCGAATACGGCACGCCCTGCGTGCCGGGCGGCAAGGTTGACGTGCTGGCGATGGCTAACGGGCCGGCGATCGTCACGGTGAACGTCTGCGTCGTGGACCCGGAGGTGCCGTCGGTCACCCGCAGCGTGAAGCTCGACGTCCCCGGAGTGGTTGGGACTCCAATGAGGCCGCCGATGCTGTAGCCGTTGGGGTCGCGTCCATTTCCAATCGAGAGGCCGTTTGGGATGGTTCCGGCGATCGGAATCCAATTGTATGGCTGAGAACCGCCGCTCGCATAGAGGGGAAGCTGATAGAATTCGCCGACCGCGCCGGGCGGCAGCGGCGAAGTGGAGGTGACAACCAGCGTCGAAGCGGGCACCAGCGTTCCTATAAAAACCCGTTCCCTGTAGCCCAGACTATTCGCCGCCAGGACTCCGACCACCTGATTCTTGCTGTTGACGCTCAGGACCTGCATGCGGTCGGGGAAAAAGGTGATGCGGCTGATAGCGCCGGCGGCGTCGCGCAGGAAATTTCCGGTTGATTGCGAGAACCCCAGGATCTGGCCGGAATTATCGATCCCGAGGAACCTCGATCCCAGCAACTGTGGTGTGGGGAAGTCGGTAAAGGACCCGCTAGGACTGCGAATGAACGGAACCACACTGCCGCTGACGCAGCAGTACTCCCCTACCACCTGCCCAGAATCATTCACGCCTTCGACCGATGTGGAGGAAGCGCCCGGGAAAGCGATGGGGGTAACGTTTCCGGTGGCGTCGCGAAGGTAGGAGTCGCCCACCACCGCGCCGTTGTTGTTGATGCCGTTGGCGCCCGCGGCCGGTCCGAGGTCGGCGAAATTCCCGTTTGGGTTGCGAATGTACGCATAATGCTGCGTCAGCGTCGCGTAGTACTCGCCCACGATCTGTCCGCTATCGTTGATGGCGTTGGCGTGGCCGCCGAGGGAGCCGGGGTATACGAAGTGCGTGAAGTTGCCGCCTGAAAACCGGTAATAGGAGGAGCCGTATCCGCGCTCGCTTCCGGCTCCAAAGGTCGTGACCGCCAGGTCGCCGTTATTGTTGATCGCCGCGCTCGTGATCGCCGTGCCGTCCGGGGAGGGAAACACGGCGGAAATTTGTACCGTGAGATCGGCGCCGAACAGCAGCGCTCCCGGAGAAAGCAGCCACGCCGCGAGAAACGTTGCCTGTCCCATTCAAGTCCAGGATAACTTGCAGACACAGCCGGGAATGGCTGTGCTACCGGACCGATCGCAACCCCGGCCCCCGCGCGAAACTGGACATGGGCGGCGGAGGCGGCAGCTCGGGCGCCGGCGCCGGCTTCTTGGGACGCGCGTCGAGACGGGTCAGGATCATTTCCTCCTTGGTCCGGTGGAATTTCGGCGTGCCAGGCGCGACGCCGGTGGCGGCTACCATCTCGCTGGTGATCTCGAGCGAGGCGGGAAGGTACTTCTGCAAGTAATTGCGCGTCCGGTCCTGCACGATGCGCTGCTCCGAGCGCAGCACCAGGTACAGCAACTGCTCCCCCGGCGCCTTCACCAGCACCTGATAGAGCTGGGAGGGTTTTTGCAGCTTCGGACTCTTGACTTCGCGCTCCAGCTTCTTGCCCGCGGCATCCAGCTTCTGCCACGCGTTCACCTCGGACCGGGTGAGAGAGGCGCCCTTGACCAGCGCCGCCCGCTCCTTGGCGTTCAGTTTCTCCATCAGGACGTTCAGCAGCAGCGGCAGGCCGGCGATCCGCAGATCGATTTCCGGGGGAACCAGCTGCCGCGCCTTCTGCAGCCGGGCGAACGCCGGCAGGTTCAGCTTGGGGCCGGCCAGCGCGGGCGAGTACAGCTCGATCAGCTTCTCCTCTTCGAGCGCACGCATCAGATCGGCGATGTTCAGCTCGCCGGCCATGTGGCGCAGCTCGGCGCCCAGCGCTTCGGGCGTGATCCTGGTGAGCATCTCCGCCTCGCGGGCGTTCTCGAACTGCAAGCGAGTGCGCTCGTCGATGGCGTAACCCAGGCGAATCTTGAACCGGATCAGGCTGAGCATGCGGGAGGGATCGTCGTAGAAGGAATAGTTGTGAATCGCCCGCAGTTCTTTGCGCTCGATGTCGCCGACGCCGTTGGTGGGATCGATGGGCAGGCCCAGGGAGGCGCGATTGAGCGAGAGCGCGATGGCGTTCACCGTGAAATCGCGGCTCCGCAGATCCTCGTAAATCGTGCCGGGACTCACCTGCGGCCGCCCGCCCGATTTGGGGAATCGCTCCTGGCGGGCCATGGCCAGCTCCGCCGTCACGCCCGAGGCAAAGCGCAGCTCCACGGACTTGCGCAGATCGTCGGTGGAAACAAGCGTCGCGCCATGCTTGTGGGCGGCCACTTTGGCCAGCCTGAGCGCGTTGCCCTCCACCGTGAAATCCAGATCGCGGACGGGAAATCTGCCCAGCATGTCGCGCATCGCTCCGCCGGTCAGGAACAAACTTACGCCGGCATGCGTCGCCAGATCCTGCATCAGCCGCACCACCCGGAACTGATCCGCGCTCAGGTGGCTTTCCAGCATGAACATGTAGTCGCTCATTCGATACTCTTCTCAGGCCCTCGGATGATGCTGGTCCACGATCTCGCGCAGCCGCCGCCGCGCCACGTGCGTGTACACCTGCGTGGTCGAGATGTCGGCGTGCCCAAGCATGGTCTGGACGCTGCGCAGGTCCGCTCCGCCCTCCACCAGGTGCGTGGCGAAGCTGTGGCGGATCACGTGCGGCGTGAGGTTGCGGAAAATACCCGCTTGGCGGCCGTAGCCGCGCAGCAGGTTCCAGAACGTCTGGCGGGTCATGGCCGATCCGCGCGCGGTCACGAACAGAAACCGGCTGGCGCGCCCCTTCAACAGCCTCGGCCGCCCGCCGGCCAGGTAGCGGTCCACGGCCTCCCGCGCCGGCTCGCCGAACGGCACGATCCTCTGCTTGTTGCCCTTCCCGATCACCCGCAGCACGCCCAGGTCGCGCTCCACGGCCGCGACCTCCAGCCGGCACAACTCGGTTACGCGGAGTCCGGTGGCGTAAAGCAGCTCGAGCATCGCCCGGTCGCGGATGCGAGTGGGCTTGTCGTCGCCGGGCGCCGCCAGGAGCTTCTCCACTTCTTCCCGGTTCAGATACTTGGGAAGCGTGGACCACTGCCGCGGCAGCGCCAGGTGCTCGGCCGGGTCCCGGTCGATTTCCCGCTCCCGGGTCAGGAAGCTGTATAAGTTGCGCAGGGTTGTGATGTGACGGGCAATCGTCCGGGGCGACAATCCGGCGCGGTACAAAGAGTCAACGTAGCGGGACAGGTCTTCGGGTGAAACGTCCGTCACCGGAGTCCGAATCCCGGCGCTAAATCGTTCCAGATCAAGGCGATAGGAATGGAGAGAGTTTCGAGCCAGACCCTTTTCGACACGGCAGAAGTCGAGGAAGCCCTTCACCCCTCCCGGGAGGGGCCGCATCGAAGGCGAGAACGCCTGCATTCAGCCAATGATACAATACTTGCGAAATTGTTTAAAAGAAAATCCTTGCGAAGGGCGTACTAAGTGGTTGCCAGCGCCAACAAGAAGGTTCTCGTGGCCCGGTTCGACCGCGAAACGCTGCCGGGCTTCCTGCAAACGCCGGGCGGATTCACGGCCGAGGGCGTCGAGCTGCTCACACCCAGTGGCAACCTGGTCCGGATTCCCTACGCTGAAACGAAGGCTGTTTGTTTTGTGCGGGATTTCGACAATGGCGACACCTGGCTGGAGCATCGCGCCTTCGCCACCCGCCCCAAGAGCCCCGGGCTGTGGGTGCGTCTGCGGTTCCGGGACGGCGACTCGCTGGAAGGAACCGTCGCCAACAACCTGCTGCTGCTCGATCCGGCAGGCTTCCACATCGTGCCTCCCGATCCGACTTTCCAGAACCAAAGGATCTTCGTCCCGAGGGAGGCGTTGACCGAGGTTCAGGTGCTCGGCGTCATCGGGAGCCCTCTTCGGCGGAGGGTTGCGAAGGAGGCCGGCAAGACCGGTCAGATCGAGCTGTTCGAGTGAGCGAAAGGGAAAAATAAAAAGGGCCGCTCCCGCGGGAGCGGCCCTGCTGTTTGGATCTTGACCTGCGAACGGGAGCGTCCTAGGGACGGTTGACGTTCTCGGCCTGGAGGCCCTTGGGACCCCGCTTCACCTCGAATTCCACCTCCGTGCCTTCCTCGAGTGTCCGGTAGCCGGACATCTGGATGGCCGAGAAATGCACAAACACGTCCTCGCCGCTGGCCCTTTGAATGAATCCGTAGCCCTTGGCGGCGTTAAACCATTTCACAACACCCTTTTCTCTCACTACTTGAAATCTCCTTCTTTCATTCCCGGCTTGCCGGGACGTCAAACTTTGGCCATTGTCGCATGTAATCCGTTCAATCGCAACAGAAAGTTGACAGGTTGAAGGAAAGTTCGGTAACCTGTAAGGGCTGAAGAAGTCGCAAGGAGAAGGTGTGTCTCGATGAAAACCGCAATTCCATCGCCCGAGGGCATCGAGCGCCGGTGGCACTTGATCGATGCCGACGGCGCGGTGCTGGGACGGCTGGCCAGCAAGGCTGCCATGGTGCTGATGGGTAAGCACAAGCCCAGCTACACGCCGTTTCTGGATACGGGCGATCACGTGGTGGTGGTCAACGCCGCCAAGGTCCGGCTTACGGGCCGTAAAGAAGAGCAAAAAGTTTATCGCCGTCACTCGGGCTATCCCGGCGGACTCGTCGAGACCAGCGTGCGCGTGGTGCGCCAGACGCGGCCGGTGAGGATCGTGGAAGAGGCGATCCAGGGAATGCTACCGAAGACGAAGCTGGGCAAGCAAATGTACCGGAAGCTTCAGGTATATGCGGGCCCCAAGCATCCGCACCAGGCGCAGAAGCCGGTGGAACTCGCATTGTCCCGATAACCATTAAGGAGATTGGCTGGAGTGGCGTTACTACAACATCTGGGCACGGGCCGCCGCAAGCGAGCGGTGGCGAGAGTGTTCCTGCGGTCTGGCAGCGGGGCGATTACCGTCAACGGGCGCGCCTTCGAACATTATTTTCCGAGCGAGGCGGCGCGAGCCATGGTGCGGCAGCCGTTGCTGGCCACCGAGACCGCCGACAAGTTCGACATTCTGATCACCACCGCCGGCGGCGGCCCTTCCGGGCAGGCCGGGGCGGCGAAGCTGGGGATCGCACGCGCTCTGCTCGAGTTCAACTCGGAGCTGCGCGCTAAACTGAAGGGGCTGGGGATGCTGACGCGCGACGCGCGGCAGCACGAGCGCAAGAAGTACGGGCAAAAGGGCGCCCGCAAGCGTTTCCAATTCTCGAAACGCTAAACCCGATTTTGGGCGGACGCTCGCAGGCCGCCCACGCTGGATTACCCCCGGAGCCGCAAATTCCGCTTTGGGCCGCGGCACGGGCTTGAAAACTCAGAGGAGGTTATCTGCCGTCCATTAGCATGAAGGAATTGCTCGAAGCCGGCGTTCATTTCGGGCACCAGACCAAGCGCTGGAATCCAAAGATGAAGGAGTACATCTTTGGCGAACGCAACGGGATCTACATCATCGATCTGCAGAAGACGCTCAAGCTGTTCAAGGACGCGATGCGCTACGTCGGGGAAATGGCGGCGCAGGGAAAGACGGTGCTGTTTGTCGGCACCAAGCGCCAGGCGCAGGAAGCCATCGCCGAGGAAGCCACGCGGTGCAACCAGTATTACATCAACCAGCGCTGGCTGGGCGGACTGCTTACCAACATGGCCACGGTGCAGCGCTCCATCAAGAGGTTGAAGGACCTGGACTCGATGGCCACCGAAGGCAACTGGGACGGCCGCGCGAAAAAGGAAATCGTGCGCCTGGAACGCGAGCGCAAGCACCTCAATCAGAACCTGGCGGGCATCAAGGACATGAACGGGCTGCCGGACATCCTGTTCGTGGTCGACTCGAACAAAGAGGCGATCGCGGTCGAAGAAGCCCGGCGGCTGGGCATCGCGGTGGTGGCCGTGGTGGATACCAATTGCGATCCGGACAAAGTGGATTACGTGATTCCGGGCAACGACGACGCGCTTCGCGCCATCCGCCTGTTCACCAACAAAATCGCCGACGCGGTGGTGGAAGGGCGGCAACTGGCGACCGAGCAGGATTTCGCCGCCGAGAAGATCATCAGCGACGAGACGCCGGTGGAGGAGATTCCCGAGTACGCGCAGTACGTCGATCCGAAGTACAACGAGCAGCTCATGTCGGAAAGTCTGCCGGATGAGGATCTGCCGTCGGTTTCACTGCCGCGCAAGGGGCCCGGTTCGGAGACCGCCGAAGAGGTTTCTACCCACAACAGCTAGGGCACAGAACCTGGGCGCCCCCTGGGCACGTTAGGGAGCGGACAGACGCGACACTAGAATCTTATGGAAATCAGTGCACAACTTGTGAAACAGCTTCGGGAGCGCACCGGAGCGGGAATGATGGAGTGCAAGAAGGCGCTGGTCGAGGCCAGCGGCGACCTGCCCCAGGCCGAAGTGATTCTGCGCAAACACGGGATTGCGTCGGCGGCCAAGAAGTCGTCGCGGACCACCAAACAGGGCACCATCGGCAGCTATATCCACACCGGCGGACAAATCGGCGTGCTGATCGAGGTCAACTGCGAATCCGATTTCGTGGCGCGCACGGACGACTTTCAGGGGCTGGTGCACGATCTGGCCATGCAGGTGGCCGCGGCCGATCCGCAGTTCGTCCGCAAAGAAGACGTGACGCCGGCGGTGCTCGAGAAGGAGCGCGACATCGCGCGGGCGCGGGCGCTGGGCGAAGGCAAGCCCGAAAAGATCCTCGACAAGATCGTGGAGGGGCGGCTGGTCAAGTTCTACGAAGAGGTGTGCCTCTACGAGCAGCCCTTCATCAAGGAAAACACCACCAGCGTCGGCGACCTGATCAAGTCCAAGATCGCCAAGCTGGGGGAAAACATCTCGGTGTCGCGCTTTGTCCGGTTCAAGGTCGGAGACACCGTCACCGATACGCCGGAAAGTTCTTAAGGTCGTGGCCAGATACCAGCGCATTCTGCTGAAGCTGAGCGGCGAGGTGATGGCCGGCGAAGGTTCGTTCGGCATCGACGCGGCGCGGATTTCGGCGCTGGCCTCGGAGGTCGCGGAGGTGGCGCGCGCCAAGGTCGAGATCGGCCTGGTGGTCGGCGGCGGCAACTTTTTTCGCGGCGTGGCGGCCGCGGCGCAAAACATGGACCGCGTGACGGCCGACCATATGGGAATGCTGGCCACGGTGATCAACGCTCTGGCGCTGCAGGACTCACTCGAAAAGCAGGGCGTGCCGACCCGCGTGATGACCGCCATCGAGATGCACGAGGTCGCCGAGCCCTACATCCGGCGGCGCGCGATCCGGCACCTGGAGAAGGGCCGCATCGTGGTGTTCGCGGCCGGCACGTCCAACCCGTATTTCTCCACCGACACCGCGGCGACGCTGCGCGGCCTGGAGATTCGCGCCGAGGTCGTGGCCAAGGCCACGCGCGTCGACGGCGTGTATGACAAGGACCCGCTGAAGAGTCCGGATGCGGTCCGCTTTCCCGAAATCGGCTACTCCGACGTGCTGTCGCGGAACCTGAAGGTGATGGATGCGTCGGCGGTGGCCATGTGCCGCGACAACCGGCTTCCCATCGTCGTTTTCAATTTGAATGTCTACGGCAATATAATGCGTATGGCGATGGGAGAGCCGATTGGCACTCTGATTCACTGAAGGACTGTATGAAACAGGAACAACCCGCTACCAACCAGGTATTTCAAACCGTCAAGGACGTGGAGGCCCACTCCAAGACCCGGATGGACAAAGTGATTTCCGATCTGCAGCACGACATGTCGGCGATCCGAACGGGCCGCGCGTCCCTGAGCATTTTCGACAGCCTGCGAGTGGACTACTACGGCACGCCGACGCCCTTGAACCAGGTGGCGAACCTGCACGTGCCCGACCCGACGCTGATCACCATCCAGCCGTGGGACGTGTCGCAGATCGGGGCCATCGAGAAGGCCATCCGCAGTTCCGACCTGGGCCTGAATCCGGCCAACGACGGCAAGCTGATCCGCGTGCCGATCCCGGCGCTGACCGAGGAGCGGCGCAAGGAGATCGTCAAGCGGCTGCACCACATCACCGAGGACCATCGCGTGGCGATGCGCAACATCCGCCGCGACGCCAACGAGCACCTGAAGAAGCTGCTCAAGGACAAGGCCATCAGCGAGGACGAAGAGCGCCGCGCGCTGGAAGACGTCCAGAAGATGACCGACGCGCACATCCAGAAAGTGGACCAGGCGTCGAAGGGGAAAGAGAAAGAGATTCTGGATATCAAGTAGCCATTTGGCCAAGCGTGAGGGCAAGTCAAATGCAGTCGGTTCTTGACGACGCCATTGAACAATACTGGCGTGACCGGTTTCTGGACGAAGTGAACGCGGCCTACGCGGCCCTGCGGAGCGACCCGAAGGCGTGGAAGGAAGAGGAGGCCGAGCGGGCCTTGTGGGACCGAACTTTGGCCGATGGGCTGAGGGGTGAATGAGCGAATTTTAGCCTTGGCGCGCTGACGTGTGGTCGGTCACGTTCGATCCAACCGTCGGCCGCGAACAGGCTGGTACGCGTCCCGCGCTGGTGGTTTCCGTGGATAAGTTCAACCACGGGCCTGCCCAGTTGGTGGTCGTCCTGCCGATCACGTCCAAGGACAAGAAGCAACCGATTCACGTCGCTGTAGTGCCGCCGGAGGGAGGACTGACGGTTCCAAGTTTCATCAAGTGCGATGACATCCGATCCGTTTCAAAGCGGCGTCTCAAGCGCTTCCATGGAGCCGTGACGGAACGAACGATGGCCAGCGTGGAGACCCGGTTGCGGATTTTGCTCAACCTGTGACGGCGTCATGATAGCGAGCGAAAATCGTCGCAGGCATGCGGGAGTTGCGCAGGCGTGTTAAACGCGGCAGGATGAGCGTCCGTGAAATGGTCAACGAGGGACGTAGGTTTTGACGGATATCGTGATCGATGGCTCGGATTAGCCGAGCGGCAGATAGATCACGCCCGCGGCCCAGTCGGCTTCGAATCCGGCACGAGAACTATCGGGCCGCAATCGGATGCGCGTTGCAGTTGCCGCATCGCAGGGACCATTGGCGAGAGATCATGGGTCAGGACAACGTGATTGTTCTGGGCGGCCCAACTGAGCAAGACGAGGTCGTCTTCCCCGGCAATTTGAGGTAGATCCTGTGCGCGGACGATGTCGAATGCAGGGGCGCGCCGCAAGATGCCGCGGATGATATCGTTATCGAAGTTCTCGTCCGCCAGCCATTTCACTGAGTCTTCCGGCGGGCCAGCAAACGCTCGCGAAGGCCCTTGGGCGACCATTCGTCCTGGTGGGCGGCCAGCAGCTCTCGTTCCTCACCTTCGCGCCTCTCCAAATACTCAGCCAGTTCGTCGCTGTGCTTCAAGTAGTAGCCGATCACCTGGTATACGGCGGACAATTCTAAACTGGGGAATTTTTGCACGATCTCTTCCGCCGTAGCGCCGCGATTGAATGCGCGAACCACGAGGTCCAGCGTCACCCGGGTCCCACCGACGCGGTAAACGCCGTGGGCATCCTTCGTCAAAGGAATTGCCTCGACAACAGCAGCCATGCCTTGATTGTCGCTCTACCAACCGGCCGGCGCAAGATTGTGCTCGCAGTCACTGGCTACCTGCGGCATGAGCCTCTTGTTACCCTGAAGGAGATGCGGGTCCGTCTTCTTCTGCTTCTATTTCCCGTCCTGGTTGCGGCGCAGTCGCTCAAGGACTTCGAGAAAAAAGTCACCGAGTTCACGCTGTCCAACGGCGTGCGATTCCTGATCATCGAGCGGCATGAGGCGCCGGTGGTCTCCTTCCACACCTACGTGAACGTCGGCTCGGTGGACGATCCGGGCGGCGAAACCGGCCTCGCCCACATGTTCGAGCACATGGCCTTCAAGGGCAGCGACACCATCGGCACCAGGAACTGGACCGAGGAGAAGAAGGCGCTCGACGCGATCGAGCAGGTCTACGATCGCCTGGATGCCGAGCGGCGCAAAGGACTCCGCGCCGATCCGAAGAAGATCGAGGCGATCGGGGCCGAGCTCAAGGAGGCGATCGCCAAGGCCGACAACTTCGTCGAGCCGAATGAGTACGACCGCATCGTGGAATCGAGCGGCGGCGTCGGCTTGAACGCCAGCACGGGCGAGGACTCCACCAATTATTTCTACAGCTTTCCTTCGAACCGGCTGGAGTTGTGGTTCCTGCTCGAGTCCGAGCGATTCCTGCGGCCCGTGTTCCGCGAGTTCTACAAGGAGCGCGACGTCGTGCGCGAGGAGCGGCGCATGCGCGTGGAATCGAGCCCCCAGGGCAAGCTAGTGGAGATGCTGCTGGCCGCGGCCTTCGCCGCGCATCCCTACCGCAACATGCCGGGCGGCTGGGCCAGCGACATCGAGAACTTCCGGCGCCCCGAAGCCGAGCAGTTCTACAAGCGCTACTACACGCCGGGCAACCTCACGCTCGCGGTCGCGGGCGATGTGAATCCGGCCGAAGCCAAACGGCTCGCCGAGAAATATTTCGGACGGCTGCCGCGCGGCCCTCTGCCGCCGCCGGTGCGGACCGTCGAGCCGCCGCAGGAAGGCGAGAAACGCGTCGCCGTGGCTTCGCCGGCGCAACCATTCATAGCCATCGCCTACAAGCGGCCCGATCAGTACAGCAAGGACGACCTGACGCTGGACGTGCTGAGCGACATTCTCTCGGGCGGCCGCACCGGGCTGATCTACAAAGAAATGGTCCGGGACAAGAAAATCGCCCTCGGCGCCGGGAGCCAGGCCACGTTCCCGAGCGGAAGGTACCCGAGCCTGTTCCTGTTCTTCGTCGCTCCCTCGCAGGGCCATTCGATCGAGGAGAACGAGAAAGCGCTCTACGAAATCATCGAGCGTGTGAAGAAGAACAAAGTCGACGACGCCACCATGCAGCGCGTGAAGATCAAGCTGCGCGCGGCTCTCATCCACAAGCTCGACAGCAATTCGGGTCTGGCGGCCTTACTGGCGAGTTACGCCGTCAACTACGGCGATTGGCGGAAGCTGTTCACTCAATTCTACGACTACGATCGCGTCACGGCGGATGATGTGCAACGTGTGGCGTCCACGTATCTGATCGAAAGCGCGCGCACCGTCGCCTACACGTTTGTTCCGGCCGAGGGGGGCGCGAAATGAATCGCCGCGCGTTGGCTGTGGTTCTGCTGGGCGCCGCTCTCGGCTTTGCCCAGAAGCCGCCCTCTTACAAGGACCTGAAGTATCCCGCGCTTCCGCAAGTCCGCATTCCGGAGCCGGCGGCGTTCACGCTCTCAAACGGCATGCGCGTATTCCTGCTCGAGGATCACGAGCTGCCGCTGATTCAGGGCTCCGTGCTGATTCACACGGGCAACCTGTTCGACCCGCCGGACAAGCGCGGGCTATCGGCAGTGATGGCGGAGGTGCTGCGCTCGGGAGGCACGAAAGCCAAGACTGGGGATCAGATCGACGAGGAGCTGGAGAACATCGCCGGGTCGGTCGAAAGCGGCATGGATGAGACCAGCGCGAGCGTGTCTTTTTCCGGCCTGAAGGAGACCTCGGACTCCGTGCTGCAAATTTTCAAGGATGTTCTCACGGACCCGGAGTTCCGGCAGGACAAGATCGACCTGGTGCTGTCGCAATTGCGCAGCAGCATCGCGCGGCGAAACGACGACCCGGGCGGAATTCCCGACCGCGAGTTGATGCGCCTGCTCTACGGACGCGAGACGCCTTACGGGTGGCAGATCGAGTACGAGCACCTGGATCGCATCCATCGCGACGATCTCGAACAGTTCTACCGCCGATACTACTTCCCGAAGAACATGATGCTGGCGGTCTACGGCGACTTCTCGGCCGCCGGGATGAAGGACAAGCTGGAGAAGCTCCTGGGCGGCTGGACCGTGGAGCAACCGGCGGTTCCGGCGTTTCCTGCGGTGACTGCCCAGCCGGCGCCGGGCGTCTATCTGGCCGAGAAGGCCGATGTGACGCAGACATTTTTCGCGATGGGCGAGCTGGGCGGCACGTTCCTCGATAAGGATTACGCGGCTCTGCAAGTGGCTGCGAACATCCTGGGCAGCGGATTCAGCAGCCGGCTGGTTTCGCAGATCCGCACCAAGCTCGGCTACGCTTACGACATCGGCGCGGCGTGGGCCGCCAACTACAATCACCCGGGCACGTTCCGCATCAGCGGGAGCACCAAGTCCCAATCCACTACCGAGACGCTCGAGGCGATCAATGCCGAGCTTGAGAAGATGCGCACCTCCGAGGTTACGCCGCAGGAGCTCGACACAGCCAAGCAAGCCGCGCTGAACAGCTTCGTCTTCTTCTTCGACAGCCCCGCCAAGACGCTGAATCGCGTGTTGCGATACGAGTACTTCGGCTACCCCAAGGATTTTCTGTTCCAGTATCAGAAAGCCATCGGGGCGGTGACGCGCGCCGACGTGCTGCGCGTGGCGAAGGAGCGCTTCCGGCCGGAAACTCTCTCCATCGTCGCGGTCGGAAATCCCAAGGACTTTGGGAAGCCTCTGGCCACGCTCGGCAAAGTTAACCCGATCGACTTGACGATCCCAGAGCCGAAAAAGGAACCCGCTAATGCCGCCGGCAAGGACCGCGCGCGGCAACTGCTCGCGCGGGCGCAGCAGGCTATGGGTGGCGCGGACAAGCTCGCGGCGATCAAGGACCTGACGCAATCGGTGGA
The DNA here is from genome assembly GCA_041486445.1 of Bryobacteraceae bacterium. Taxonomy (GTDB): domain Bacteria; phylum Acidobacteriota; class Terriglobia; order Bryobacterales; family Bryobacteraceae; genus Palsa-187. Next base: position 2,794 of record JBGPLI010000042.1, on the reverse strand, counting down.
GATGGCGATGGACGCCACGGCGGGCGGCATGAAGATCAAGCAGCGCAACCGCTACGTCGCGCCCGGCTACTTTCGCCAGGATCAGGAGCTGCCGATCGGGAAAATGAGCGCTTACACCGACGGCAAGACCGGATGGCTGATAACGCCGCAGGGCAGGATGGCCATGACCGCCGCGGTGTTGAAACAAGCGCAGGGAGAAGTGTTCCGTCACATTTTCCATTTGGTGATGGCGGACCGGGACCCGTCGCTCGAGGTGAGCGCGGCCGGCAGCAACATCGTGGAGATTGCGAGCGCCGACGGCACGGTCAGGCTGGAGCTCGATGAAGCCACCGGACTGCCCGTGCGGGAGTCGCACCAGGCGCCGGGGATGAACGGATCGCCGATCGACGTCGCGGAGATGTATAGCGACTGGCGCGACGCCGGCGGCTTGAAGGCGCCATTCAAACTGACCATCGAACAAGCGGGCAAGAAGCTTGCCGAGGCCACGGTGCTGGAGTATAAATTGAACAGCGGCATGAAACCCGAGGAGCTGAGTCAGACGCCATGAAGGTGGTTGGGACGCTGCTGATTTGCGCGGCGTGCGGGCTGGCGCAGAGCGCGGAGCAGCGCGGCAAGAAAATCATCGACGACGCGGTGGCCGCCCTCGGCGGGCGGAAATTCCTCACGATGGAGGACCGCGTGGAGGCGGGCCGCGCCTATTCGTTCTATCGCGAGCAGCTCACGGGGCTGTCGATCGCGAAAATCTACACGCGCTACATCACCGTCGCCACGGGCAAGTCGGGCGAAGAGTTGGGCGTCCGGGAGCGGCAGGCGTTCGGCAAGAACGAAGACTCTTCGGTATTGTTTCTTGAAAGCGGCGGCTGGGAGATTACGTACCGCGGCGCCAAGGAGCTTCCCAAGGATCGCCTGGAGCGCTACCACGATACGACGATGCGGAACATTTTCTACGTCCTGCGCCAGCGGCTGGACGAGCCGGGGATGATCTTCGAGTCGCGCGGCGGCGACGTGTGGGAGAACCAGCCGGTCAACATGGTCGATATCACCGATTCGCGGGATCGCGTGGTGACGGTGTACTTCCACCAAAGCACCAGGCTGCCGGTCCTGCAGAAATACTCGTGGCGCGATCCGCAAACCAAGGAGCGCAACGACGAGGAGACCCGCTACGCGCGGTACCGCGAAGTCGGCGGAATTCAGTGGCCCTACCAGGTCACGCGGGAGCGGAACGGCGAAAAGATTTTCCAGATGTTCGCCGAGTCGGTGGCCATCAACCAGGACCTGACCGATAATCAGTTCGCGCTTCCTGCGTCGCCGGGGAAGAAAAAGTAGCGATGCGGAGTGGATTGGCAATAGCGGCGATTCTGATCGCCGCGCTGGCTCAATTCTCCTGCCGGCTGGGTGGGGACCGGGTGAGCTTCGAGGCGAAGGTCTCGAATCTTCGCCAGACGAATTCTTTGGCAAAGGGCAAGGGCCCGGATGACCTGGTCGAAGTCGTGCTCCCCGGCCGCCTTTTCACGCCGCCGGTGGCTCCGAAGCATGTCCAGCGAAGCGAGGCCGACTGGAGCACGCCCGAAAACGCGATGGCATCCATCCTTTCGGCGAACATGGAGGGCGACGTTTCGTGGATTGTCGAGAACTTCGTCCCCGCCGAGCACGAGCAGGCGGGCAAGCAGTTCATCGATCCGAAAGCCGCCGGGCGGATCAGCGTCTACTACCGCGGCATCGGCATAATTGAGATGACCGGGCAGGCGGAAGTGCGCGGATTCATCGTCGTGTTCCTGCGGGCGATAGATGAGGACGGAGATCCGAACTTTCTTACCGTGACTCTCGCGAAGACGCCCACGGGATGGCGCCAGACCGACGCTTTGGCGAAAGACGATACCTTCGAGGTGATCGCGACGGCGGTTCGGACGGGCGGATTTCGCTAGCTGATCCGTTTGCCGACCGCCTCAAGAGAAGCGGCTGCGCCAGCGATCACTTGTTCCGGCACCAGAGAGGTAAGCTTGCCGCCGCGCTTGAGAATGCGCCCATCGACGATCACGGTGTCGACGTCGGCCTCCTCGGTGGCCTCCACCAGCATGTGCGTCGGGTCGGTGAACACGCCGGCGTTGACGCGGTCGGTTCGCACCATGATCAGGTCGGCGCGCTTGCCCGGCGTGAGAGACCCGATGCGGTCATCGAGGCCCAGAGCACGGGCCCCGGCGAGGGTGCCCATCTCCAGCGCGCGTCGCGCGGAGAGTTTGAACTCGTTAAACGCCTTGGCATTCTCCGCGTTCCGCATCAGCTTCAGAATGCCGAAGAAATTGGCGTTGCCGGTGAGAGGCACGCTATCCACCGAGACGCTCACCACAATTCCCGCGTCCATGAAGTCGCACGCTTTGGTCAGGCCGTAGCCGATGCGCAGCTCCGAGCCTGGCGAGACGCTGATGGGCGAGCCCGCTTCGGCCACCATCTTCATCTCGGCGGGCGACGCCGCCAGCATGTGGATCAGCAGCACGTCCCTGCCGAGAAATTTTCCTCGCGCCAGAGTTTCCACTTCCCCTGGCGGAGTATTTTCCCTGGACGCCCAATGCACGCACATCGGAACCTTCAGCCGGCGGGCTGTCTCGAACTCTCTCCTGGCTGCGTCGGCTGCCTGACCCGGCGGCACGCCGCCCCACATGAATCCGAGAGAGATCAGTCCTTCGTTCGAGTACTTTTCCCAGTCGCGATGGAACCCTTCGAGGTCGGCGAGATCGATGCGCCGCTCGGGCGGCATTCCCCGATAGGGTCCGTAGGACCAGCGGCAACGCAGTCC
>JBGPLI010000041.1:0-31383 GCA_041486445.1 Bryobacteraceae bacterium | reverse complement strand
GGGCGCGTAGCTCAACTGGCAGAGCAACTGACTCTTAATCAGTAGGTTGTAGGTTCGATTCCTACCGCGCTCACCAAATCTCATAACTTACACGCCGCGTGCGGGCAACTCCCTCTAAAATGCATGTCAAGATTCAGCAGTGCGCTGCCTGTTACAATCGCGGGTGGACCCGCTATGAATGGCCGGATCGAGATCAACCCCGAAGTGATGCAAGGCAAGCCCGTGATTCGAAACACTCGGATTCCGGTGGAGCTTCTACTTCGTAAGCTGTCCGAGGGCGCTACGGTTGACGAGCTCCTGGACGCTTATCCCCGGCTCAGCGAGGACGACGTGCGGGCATGCCTCGCATATGCGGCGGACACCATTGCGCACGAAGAGATTCACATAATTAAGTTCTGAGTAGCGGCCTGCATGCGATTCCTGGCGGATGAAAGCTGCGACTTCGCAGTCGTTCGGGCTCTCCGCGCGGCCGGTCACGACGTTATCGCCGTCGCCGAATTCCAGCGGCGTTCTGTAGACGAGGAACTTATGGATGCGGCTCACACTGGAGAACGCATCCTGCTTACGGAAGATAAGGATTTCGGCTGGCTCGCTTTCGTCAGGCGCATGAACACCGCTGGTGTCGTTTTGATCCGGTTCCCCGCTACCGCCCGGCGCAGCCTTGCCGGTTCGGTCGTGCGGCTAACTGAAGAACTCGGCGCCAAGCTCACGGGGGCCTTTGTGGTCTTACGCCCGGGATCCGTGCGGATTGCGAAGACGCCTATCGAATGAACACAGTCGGAAACCGCGCTCACCAAATCCTCCCTGGACCTTATCTCGCCACCGATGCGCGCGACACCAGCACCGCCGACCCGGAAGCCATCGCGTCGTAGTACCTGGTGAATCTTTTGGTTTCCATCGAATCGTAGGGGCGGAGATTGGACGCCCAGCGATACGAAACGGGTTGAAACCACAATTCGGCTTCCACCTGGAAGGGACCCGCAGCGCCGCCGAGATCCACCGAATAGCGAATCTTGTCCCCGCCGCCGGTGAAGTCCGGGTCTTCGACAGCGCCTCCCTGCGGCGCGATTTCCTGGTCCGCCGTCTGCTTGTCGAAACCGCGAGGCAGCAGCCGGTTGTCCTTTGCGTAGCGAAGGGCCGTGAGCAACCCGGTGGTCGGCATGCCGTTCGCACCCACCATGATCGACTCATAAATCTGAACCTGCTCGGAACTGGTGATCCCGTTGTAGTGCGGTTCAAAGCGATTCGCGTCGGCATCGTTGTCGTTGCCCTGGATCGAACCATCCGGACGCAGCGCACCCGACTCGAACACGGCACGGCCGTCGCGGTCGCGCACCGTCACGTGCAGCCAGGCCCGGCGGGAAGGATAGGCGGTCGGAAACTTGTGACCGCTCAAGTTCTGAACCGAGATGTCCGCCGCCAGCCGCCCCGCCTGCGCGTCGACGCGATCGATACTGACCGCGGCGGTCTGCGACTTGAGATGCTCGATGGTCCGGGTGGCCGCCGCTTCAAACTCTTCGGGAAGAGCGGCAACACTGAGATCCGCGCGAAAGCGATTCAGCACCCTCAGCATGAAGAAGTTGCCGCCCACGAAAATATGCCGCGAGACGCCCTCCCGGGTCTTGCCGAGCACCCTCGTGACCGGAACGTCTTCCTTCACCACCGGCATGTGACAGTTCTGGCAGCTTTGCTTGTCCTTGTAATCGCTGTGCAGCCACTCCTGGTACGGCATCTGCTCCGGCAACTGCCCGATCACCTGCCCATTCGGTCCCAGCGCCTTGGTGATCAGCGTGTGACAGGTGGCGCACAGCTCGGACTGGCGGATGTGCTCGCCTTCGGTCGGCTGATAGCCTCCCGAGGAAGTTCGCATGATCCGGTTCTGGCCCTTCTCGATTTTGAAGGGACCATATTCCGGCCGCTCGCCTTTTCCGTGCGTGGTATCGACGACGAATCCGCCCACCAGGCTTTCGCGCGTTCCCAGCTTCTCCTTGTCGATCTGATGGCACAGCGAGCAGGAAACGCCGTCCTGGGCAAAACGGTCCATCGGTTTGCCGTCGTCGAAAGGAAGGTGCGAAAATACCTCGCCTTCACGGCCTTCGAATTTCGACTGGTAGCGGGCCATGGGCATGTGGCAGATGGAACACTCGTCCTCGATGGCCGCCTTCGATTCCGGGTGATCCATGGACTCGCGGCGCACGCCCGCCTGCCAATAGGGATCGCGTGCGGAATTCGCCATCATCGTCGGCCGCCAGGAAAGGCCGATCGAGATGTCCTCGCCGGCGGGCGTCGAAAGTCCGTTGTGGCAGGCAAAGCACCGGTCCGAGGTCTGGAACAGCGGTGGCTTGGACTTGCGGGCCGGCTCCCGGCTCCATCCCGGCCCCGACAATGAGACCAGCAGAACCGCGATCAGGAGCGCTGTCGAAAAGGAAACGATGGATTTTATCACGGCAGTTCTCCTATCTCCAACCTTCGCGCAGGCCGCCGTCGAACCAATCCCAAAGCACATAGAACACCAGTTGGGTGGCCCGCGCAGCCGTGTTGTTGGTGGGGATTCGCACGCCCACGTTCGCCAGGATATGCTGGCGTTTGCTCAACGACACCTGGATCTGCGGCAGGATGTCCCAGTCGGTTTTCGCGCCGTCCACTAAATCGCGGCTCGACAGGAATTCGACCATCGGCGTCCAGATGCGGCCGAGACCCTGTCTTTGGACGAACGTCTTGCCCACGGCTGTATTCCAAAAGACGGATTGCGGCGCCTTGGTGGTGTCCTTGGGAAGCTCGGCCCCCGCCTGAACTTGGACGAAGCTCATCCTGGGAAGAAGCTGCCCAAAAGCGGCGAAAGTTTTGAACGACAGAATGCCCGAGCCCAGACCCTTGTTCTTGTTTCCGGTGGGAAGGGACACCTCGCCTTGCAGGCTGAAGATGGAGCCGATATTCGAGCTCAAGTGATGATATAAGACGCGCTTCAGCCCCAGCGCCAGGTCTCCGACGCCTCCGAACCAACTGCCGCCGCTGCCCTGTTGCGCGAAGCCGAACGGGAAGGAGACTTCGAGCTGGTTCCTGGCTCCAATCCTCATCTCGTAGACGAACTCATTTTCCACGTTGCCGTCCTTGGTGGTATTGATGCCCGTCGTCAGCACGGCCTCGTCCTCGGGAAACGCCTTTTCGGTGCCCAGCGCGCGCGGCAAATTCAACTCGCCGGGCGGCCAGACGGTTTCGGTGCAAAGAGTGCGCAGATATTGCGCGACCATGTCGATCTGTTCAGCCGTGAGCGCTTCGGAAAACGAAGGCATGATCTCGGAGAACGCGCGGCCGGCCGGCCCTCCCTCATGAATGGTGGCCTTCCAGTCGAGCACGCGCTCGCGGACGGTGCCGTTGCAGTCCGAAAAATCCGGAAACGTCGCTGGCGGAGTGAAACCCAGGATCGACTGAGGCTGTCCCTTGCCGCCAGGACCATGACAGCCAATGCACGCCGCCTCGTAGATCTGCTGGCCGGTGTCGAGCTTCAGCTCGCCACCCCCTGTGCTCTGCGCGAAAATGACGCCTTGCGCCCACACCGCAGCGAGGGCCGTGAGCACAGGAAGGTAGCCCCAGACGGGCCAATCTTGGAAGGAACAGGAGGGTCTCGTGAACATAGGGGAACGTATAGGTTAACATTCTTGTACTAACCAATTGGTGGAAGAAACGTACAACCTGGGCGATGCCATCGACCGCGATGGCGATCGCGAAGGCCCCGCCCTGATCGATCTGGGGGGCGAAGCGCCGCCGCGCATCTACTCCTTTCGCCAGCTCGATGAAACGGCCGATGCGGTCGCACGAGGTCTGGTGGCACGCGGCCTCGCGAGAGGCGACCGGATCGCCATCGTGTCGGCCAACCGGGCCGAATATATCGCGGCGTTCCTGGGCGCCATGCGCGCCGGCTTCGTCCCCGTGCCAACGAACATCAAGCTGCCGGCGGCGAGCGTCGAATACATCATCCGGGATTCGGACGCGAGGCTCGTTCTTTCCGACGCCGGGCGGAGGGAGGTTTGCCCGGCGGACATCCCGCGAGTCAGCTTCGAAGAGGGCGAGTTCGACTCTCTGCTGTCGCCGGGACCGTTTACCGCGCTGCGCCCCGAGCCCCGGCAGCCCGCGATGTTTCTGTACACATCCGGATCGACCGGCCAGCCGAAGGGGGTCGTGCTGTCGCATGAAAGCCACCTGTGGGCGCTGGCGATGCGGCGGCGGCCTGCATCTACCGGCAGGCGGCGGGTGCTGATCGCGGCGCCGCTCTACCACATGAACGGTCTGGCGACGGCGCACGCCGCACTGGCGCAGCACGATTCGGTGGTCCTGCTGCCGCGCTTCACTCCCGCCAGCTACATCGATGCGATCGGCCGCTATCACTGCAACACTCTCAGCGCCGTGCCGCCGATGATGGCCATGATGCTTCGGGAGGGTGAGTTGCTTCGCCGCACGGATCTCTCTTCGGTAAGCTCGATTCGCATGGGTTCGGCGCCAGTATCGGCGGCGCTCCACGAATCGCTCCGCCGGCTGTTCCCGCACGCCGAGATCAACAACGTTTTCGGCACCACCGAGTCCGGCCCGATCACCTTCGGACCCCATCCGGAAGGAATCGCGCAGCCCTTCCGCTCGGTTGGTTGCGGGCATCCTCAGGTGCAGTTACGGCTGGTGGATGGCGTGCTGCATATCAAGTGCCCTGCGCTGATGAACGGCTATCACAAGCTGCCGGAGGCCACGCGAAACGTGATGACCGCGGACGGCTACTACATCACCGGCGACGTTTTCAGCCGCGACGCTCAGGGCTTCTATTACTTCGTGGGCCGCGCCGACGACATGTTTGTGTGCGGCGGCGAGAACATCTACCCCAGCGAAGTTGAGAAAATGCTGGAGCGGCATCCGGCCGTCCAGCAAACCTGCGTCGTGCCGGTGGAGGACGAAATCAAGGGACACAAGCCGGCCGCGTTCGTCATTCTCAAGCCCGGCGGGCATGCGAGCGAGCAGGAGATCAAGGATTACGCGCTGGCCAACGCCCCCGCCTATCAGCACCCGCGCTGGGTCTGGTTCCTGAACGAACTCCCGCTGGCGGGGACCAACAAGATCGACACACAAGCACTGATGAAACTCGCGGAAGAGAGAACGTCGGCGCTGGCAAGGGACACACGATGAGAGCAATGGTGCTTGAGGAACAGGGCAGACCGGCGAGACTTGTCCTGAAAGCGGACTTCCCCGACCCCATAGCGGGCGAGGGCGACGTGCTGGTGAGAGTCCGCGCGACCTCGCTCAACTACCACGACGTTTTCACCAGCCGTGGAATGCCCGGGATCAAGATCGCCCTGCCGGCGATCATGGGACTCGATTGCGCCGGAGACATCGCCGAGATCGGCCCCGGCGTGGAAGGCTGGGCTCGCGGCGATCGCGTGCTGGTGGATCCGAGAAATCGCGTCGAAGGCGGACTGATGGGCGAGACCGTTCCCGGCGGGCTGGCCGAGCTGTGCCGCGTGCGGGCGCATCAGTTGATCAGGATTCCCGACCAGGTGAGCTACGTCGACGCGGCGGCCCTGCCGTGCGCCTACGGGTCTGCATTACGAATGATGTATACGATCGGAGGCGTGTCCAAGGGCGAGCGAGTATTGATCCTCGGGGCGAGCGGCGGCGTCGGCGTCTGCTCGACCCAACTCGCGAAGATCGCCGGGGCCACGGTGATCGCCTGCGCCGGCACGGCCGAGAAGATATCCAAGCTGAAGCAGTTGGGCGCCGACCACACGGTCAACTACGCGGAGCGGGACTTCGTGCAGGAAGTCTACGCGCTCTACGGCAAGCCGGCGCGGCGAGGGGCCGGCATCAATCAAGGCGTCGACGTGGTGGTGAATTTCACCGGCGGCGATACGTGGGTCAAGTCGCTGCGCTGCCTGCGCGTGGGCGGGCGGCTGCTCACGTGCGGCGCCACCGCGGGCTACGACCCGCCCGAAGACCTCCGATTCATCTGGACCTTCGAGCTCAAGATTCTGGGATCGAATAGCTGGGACCGCGAGGATCTCGTCAAGGTGCTCGAGCTGGTGAGCAGCGGCGCGTTGAAGGTGATCGTGGACCAAACCTTTCCGCTCGAGGAAGCCGCGGAAGCGCTGCGGCGGATCGAGAATCGCGAAGTATTCGGAAAGCTGGTGGTGACGCCATGAGCGACGGGCCGCTGAACAAGGAACAGCTTCAACAGAGGCTTCTGCACTCTCCGTTCAACGCTTTTTTGGATCTCGAGGTCGTGGCTGCCGATCCAGACAAGCAGGAAGTCGTCATGCGGCTGAAGATGCGGCCGGAGTTCGAGCGGCTGGCCGGCACGGGGCACTGGCACGGCGGACCGATCGCCGCCGCCATCGATATCGTGGGCGACTACGCGCTCGCCATGATGTTCGGCAAGCCTCTGCCGACGATCAATCTCCGCGTGGACTACCTGCGGCCCGGCAAGGACGCGCTGACGCTGGCCGCGCGCATCCGGCGCAGCGGCAAGACCGTGGGGGTTGTGGATGTGGATGTGATGAACCAGGCCGGCGAGCTGGTCGCCATCGGGCGGGCGAATTATTCTACGGTTGCGGCGTAAACTCTCAGTCTAGAATCGACAGCACTTCCAGCGCGGCTGAGTGAGGAGACTGTGCGGGAAGAAGGCTCGCGATCCTCTTATCGAAGGTCGCAAGGGAGCCGTGCCTGCGAATGGCAAGGTCCAGAAGAATCGCATCCATCAATTGATGGTGACCGGCAATCCTGTCGCGAATCTCCGTCAGGATGCCGGTTACCGGGTAATCCACCGGCCAAAATTCGTGGTCCCTCTCGGCGAGATTGGCCGCCAGAAGTTCATGCGCATCGGCCATGGTGATCGCAGCTCCTACAACCGCAGGCTGGGTGGATAAACGCAGAAACGCAAGCTGCGTGTGCGGACAAGTGGCCCACCCGCGGGCGCGATTGGCCGAGAACCAATTATCGGCAGCGTCGTGGTGAATGTGCGCGGGCCAAGCCAGGGCCAGCAGCACGTTGACGTCGAGCAATACCGCCAATTTATTTCTGCAGGCCTTTCGTAAACTGGTTCGCGAGCGCGAGATCTTCCGCTTCCAGCGCCGCTCGTACTTCGTCCGGGCCGAACGAAACTGCCTCCTCCACGGCAAACACGTGGAATCCACTCCGCGAAACGGAGGGGCGCCTAGCCTTCACTCCTCTGCGGGCCAACTCCGACAGCGCCCTCCCAATGGAAACGCGGCGCGCATCGGCGAGGCTTCGGGCGAGCTCGAAGACATCATCATCGATGTTTAGCGTCGTTCTCATCGCGATGTCTATGATGTCATACAACCAAAATGATGTCAAGTTAGGCGAGCGGCGGGTCCTTCGCCGTGCTAAGCTTGGCCCGATGAATCGGGAGCAAGACCGCTCGAACAAGATCATCACGGTCAGCCTGCTGTTTGGTTGCCAGCTATTCGCCTACATGATTCGGTACGCCCTCAGCAGAAGACGTTTTTCATTACGGTCGAAGAACGCACGCTGAGGATGGAGGTTATTGATTCGTCACGACTGCGGCAAATACTCGTGACCCAGGAGATTGGCGACATGAATAGGTGCGATTGCAAGTCGGTCCCGCTGAAAAAGTAGGTCTCGCCATCGTCGACGGGAATGACGGTGCTTGATTCACAGACTCAATCTGAGGGGTTAAGATTTCGTCGCTGACAGATGCGCGCACGTCACTTCGGGTCGCGCTGGGCTGACGAGCGCGTCTCAATGCGATAATGACCACAAAGGGGACTTATACGAACTGGGGCCTGGAGCCCGTGTCCACTGATGATGTGCTCGGTTCCTACGGGGAATACCTCCGCATGAATCATCCGGCCAACTTTGACCGTTTCCAACGTATCCGCAGCGCCAGCCGGGAATCGGCTTTCGCGGAAGCTGTCGTGTTTCAGATGCTCGATCAGCTTTGCGTGGACCCACATATAAACGACACGGTTCAGTTTGGTGGCGCCGACTTTATCTGCAACGGTTCCTATCGTAGTCCAGTTCTGCGGCGGCTTGCGACCCCCAACCCGCAAGATCGGTTTGTTGTCGAGGCGACATCGCTTGACCTTGACGCGGTCGCCAACCGGTCTGGCATCCCGAACGAAGTTGAGGACGGTCAAGGTCGAGCGTTCTCGCTCCTGACGCATTCTGTGCGCAACAAGGCTGCTGACAAGGCCACGCAGCTTGCGAACTACGATATGCCTCGGGTCCTGGCCATAGCGTCCAGTCATGCTGGCATTGCTACTCTGTTCAACACCTTTGCGGCGCAATGGTGCTTGGTATCGAATCCGAAGATCATGACGCCAATCGGTGGTGGGCCTGCAACTCAGATCACGGATCTAGGCAGTTCGGTGTTCTTGAAGACCGGCCCGGCAGGTACCATCGAGGTGTGCCGGCAAAGCATATCCGCAATTCTCCTCGTTTCGGTTCACGCTGATCGGAGTTGCGTCTGTGGCATTCTGCATCCCGACCCTGCTCGAACGTTGAACATTCGGTTTCTTCCGAACGTTCCGTTTATCCGTATCACCAAGTGGCCGATTGTCGATGGTTCGATTGAAACAGAATGGGTGATTGGTGAACCGGAAGAGCGCCTCTTTCGGCATCAACGAGTCACGCTGCCCGAATTGGAACCACAGGGAATCGTACTGTCTGTCGATCCGCCAGCGGTGCAGGCTGGAGACTGAATCGGAAGTTACTCTACGTCCGCCTTACAGAGATGAAGCCTTGACCCGAACCGAGGACGGAACTCGTTGGGTAGCGAGTCAAGTCTGAGGATTGACTGTGGGTTGACCCGAAAGGTTTTCTAGCCAGTTCAGAATCCGGCGCTCGACTTCCGGCGTGAGCGTGGGGGAAACCTGCTGATCGGGGAGTCGCATCCTCCGGCCCTCTTCTTGGGGAATCGAAACATAACCGTCGTGCGAGTTCGCATCCTCGAACACATACCAGCCCGAAGATTCAGGATGGTCGCCCATCCATCTCTTCACAACCGCGTACACTTTCAAGCCCGCCCTGGTGTAGCAACTCATGGTCGTCATCCTAGCACAATCAAGTGTCCGTCCCCCACCTTTGGTGGGCCGCCGCGGGGGGCCCCATGGGGCACTCCCTTACAGTTGCGGCTCTGTAACTGTACCGCCGTCGCACTCGTCGCCAGCGTGCTAAGCTTGGCCCGATGAATCCGCAGCAAGACCGCTCGAATAAGATCATCACGGTCAGCCTGCTGTTTGGATGCCAGCTTTTCGCCTACATGATCCGGTACGCCCTCAGCATCGTGGCCCCGACGCTGATGAAGGAGTATCACCTGTCGCCCGAGACCATGGGTTACATTCTCTCGGGTTGGAATTGGTCCTACACGGCGGGCTTGCCGATTCTAGGGCCGGTGGTCGACCGCTTCGGCGCCTGGATTGTGATGGGCGCGGGCTCGCTGGTCTGGAGCGTCTCCACCATCGCTCTGCCGCTGGCGAGCGCCGCGACTTCTCTGTTCCTGATGCGCATGATCTTTGGCCTGGGACACAGCATGCTGCTCTCGGCGGGCGCGACCGCGATCTCACGCGGATTTGGCGTGAAGGAGCGGACCAGGGTGGTGGCGATTGCATTCGCGGGAAACCAGGTCGGGCTGGCAGTCTGCGCCACGGTCGCGGCGTTCATTCTGGCCCATCTCGGTTGGCAAGCTGTGTTCTACTGCATCGGCGGCGCCAGTCTGCTGCTCACGGTGGCCTGGTTCGGTTTGTACCCGGATAAACGGATCGGAAGGCAAGCGAGCGAAGCCAACCGGAAGCGAATTTCGTGGCTTACTTTGCTCCGCTATCGCTCCACCTGGGGCATTGCGCTCGGCCAGATGGGGTATCTGTACGCGTACTTCTTCTTCGTGAGCTGGCTTCCGGGATATCTCGTGCTGGAACGAAAGATGACGTTGCTCCAGTCCGGCATCGCCTCCGCTCTTCCCTTCTGGGCGGGACTGCTGGGCACGCTGGGTGGCGGCTGGCTCGGGGATTACCTGATTCAACGCGGCGTGACGACAACGGCATCGCGCAAGAGCATCATCGGCGTCGGGCTGACGACCTCGACGATATTGGTGATCGCGGCGGCCTACGTCGAGCAGAGCTGGCTGGCCGTGACGCTTCTCACGCTGTGTGTGGGCTCCCTGCGTCTGGCCACCGGTTCGGTGAACTCGCTGCCGATCGATCTCGCGCCTCCTGGCGCGGTCGCCTCGCTCACCTCCATTCAGAATTTCTTTGCCAACGCCGGCGGACTGCTGGCGCCGATCGTCACGGGCAGGATTGTCGCTGTCACTGGCTCTTTCGTGCTCTCCCTGGTTGTGGCGGGCGGCATGGCGCTGTTTGGCGCGATCTCCTATGTGTTTATCATGGGGAACGTGGAGAAAGACCCGAGAGACACCGATGCCCTACGAGGATCTGCGGCAGTACCTGAAAGCGCTGGAACAAAGAGGACTCCTCTGCCACGTTCAAGCTGAAGTCGACAAGGATTGGGAGATCAGCGCGGTCTGCCGCCGCACCTTCCGCACCATCCCGCAGGAGCGCCGCCCGGCCCTGATGTTCGATCGCATCAAAGGGTACGACATCCCTCTGGTGGTCGGCATTCTCGGCGGCTCCCGCGAGATCTACGCCACTGCGCTCGAGACGGATCAAGCCGGCATCTGGGACAAATGGGCGCGCGCGAAAAATCCCGTGCCGCCGGAGCTGGTGGCGAGCGGTCCCTGCCAGGAAGTGGTTCACATGGGAGACGAGGCCGATATCGAGATGCTGCCCGCTCCTGTCTGGACCGTCGGCCAGGACCCCGGTCCGTATCACACGTCCCCGTTTGTTGTTTCGCGCGATCCGGAAACGCGCGTTCGAAATGTGGGAACCTATCGCGTCCAGGTGAAGGGCCCGCGCAAGGGCGGCATGATGATCAACCCGCGCGCCGGCATGCGCCAGCACATCCAGAAAAATGAGTCGCAGGGACGCTGCACGGAAGCGGCGCTGGTTTTCGGCACCGATCCCGTGATCGGGCTCACTTCGGTGAGTCCATTCCCGCTGGGCGTGGATGAGCTCGCGGCCGCGGGAGGCATCCGCGGCGAACCGGTCAAGGTGGTGAAGTGCCTCACCGTTGACCTGGAAGTTCCCGCCACGGCGGAGATCGTGGTCGAAGGCCGGGTCCCTTTTCAAGGCCGCGAACCGGAGGGACCGTTCGGTGAATATGCGGGCTACATGGGCGCGGGAGGAAACAATCCCGTTTTCGAAGTCACCTGCATCACGCACCGCCGCAACCCGATTTATCAGGCCTTTCTCAGCCAGATGCCGCCCAGCGAGTCGAGTTGCATCAAGAGCCTCGGGCGCGAGCTGGAGGTGCGCCGGCACCTGGTGAACAGCCTCGGGCTTCCGATCCAGGATGTTTGCTTCCCGGAAAGCGGCGCCGCCGCGGCCACCGTGATTATTTCCCTCCGCAAGCAGAACCGGTTCCAGCCTCTGAAAGCGATGATGGGAGTCTGGTCGATGACCGCCGGACTCGGCAAGATCGCGATCGTGGTGGATGAGGACATCGACATCCGCGATCCTTTCCAGGTCAATTGGGCGATCGCGTTCCGCACGCAGCCGGCTGAGGACATCCGCATTGTGCGCGATACGGACCCCATCACCTTAGATCCCTCCCAGCCGATGAAGGACGGCAAGCCCGTGCCGCCCTCTGAGCAGGTCAGCTCGAAGGTCGGCATCGATGCCACGCGCAAGCACGCATATCCGGCGCCGTCGCTGCCGCCGAAGGAGCACCTGGATAAAGTCGCCGCCAATTGGGAACGATACGGGATTCGCGAGGTAAAGTGACGGCGTTAGCCGCGCCAGTACCAGCTACTGGTGGCCGATCAGCTTCTTCGGAATGTTGCCAGGACACGCCGGAGCTCCGGGGGACATAGCCGCTAGCACCTGCAGACAGAGATTGTTCAGGTAGACGTTAGTGCCGGCTGGGTTCGGATCGTAAATGTCGCCCAAGACAGTATTCCCGAGAGCCTGGTTGTCGCTGATCGTATTTCCTGTGCCCCATACAAAGATCCCGTTGGCATTCCCCGATGTATTATTTCCATGGATTGTGTTGCCGCTGGATCCCGGCGCCACCAATATCCCGATTCCGAATCCAGTGGAATAAACCGGATTAGGCCCGGGAGTAACGAGGACCAAAGAGCCCGCCCCCGTGATCTCGTTTCCGTGAATGTCGTTCCCTGAGGTAGCACCCCCTCCAGTAGTATCGAGAACAGCGATTCCGTTATTAGCGGCACCGATAGCAAGGGCACCGGATAAGGAAAACCGGGAAATGCTGTTGGAGCCGATCACGTTATTGCTGCCCCGCACGGCGATTCCGTTTTGACAGGTGCCGATGACAACTACTTGGCGCACCGTCGAATTGTTCCCGGTCACCCCGATCGCGGTGAAGCCCTGGAACTGTGTAATGATGCCTGGCCCCTGGATGATCGCGCCGTCCATGCCGTTCGTACCGATCGCGCCGCCTCCCGTCGCACCGGTGCAATGATCCAGCGCGCCATTGACACCCGTAATGGTGTGCCCATTCAACTTAAGTTGAAGGTTCGGAGCACCAAAGCTGATACAGGGCGCTATTGCGCCACAGGTCACGTCTCCGGTTAGCTTGCTGTCGTCGGTGATCGTTTTGGTGCTTGAAATCACGCCGGAAAGATTCTCGCCCTGAGCTATCCCCCACGCCAACAATAAAGCGAGGAGCGAGAGTGTGATCCTGTTCAAGCGTTGGTAGCGCATAAACTCTCCTTGTTTTGTGCAAACTCCGTCACAAAAAGCGGGAAGGGTTAGTATACACCCAGGTGTGAAGGGGGTAAAGGCCAAAGTTCTCTCGGTAGTACTATGCGCGTAGCTGACACTCGCGATCCGAAACCGCCGGCGCCACCAACGGAAAATTCCTCGTTAATTGGGAACGGTACGGGATCCGGGAAGTGAGGCGATGATTCGGGATCTCTCTTCGAAGACTCGGTGTTGCCTCTTGCTCAAAGCTATGCGGTCACCTAAATTCAAAGTTGTGAAAGGCGCCACGTCATCACGATAGTGTCCCTCCGGACGCATGTGTTCAGCCGGACACGCGCACGTTTCGCATAACCCCTTTATTTAGAACTACTTACGCTCTGGCCGCTGCGATGCCCTTTCACGGGGCATGAAGACACAAATCAAAGTCACAAAGTTCGCGGCGCTGCTGATTGTCGCCGCCGCGGAAGCCTGGGCGGAAGAGGCCAAGTCCGCCCGCCGCATCGTCGTCAGTTTCCCCGACCGCAAGCTCGCCCTCGTTGAAGACGGCCGCGTCGTGAAGGTCTACGACGTCGCCATCGGCAAGCCTTCGACACCCAGCCCCACCGGCGAGTTCCAGATGATCAACCACGTCGCCAACCCCACTTGGTACGGCCCGGACCAGACCGTCGCACCGGGCCCCAACAATCCCGTGGGCACGCGCTGGATGGGCCTGAGCGCCAAGGGCTACGGAATTCACGGCACCAACGTTCCGGGCTCGATCGGCAGGGCGGCCTCGCACGGCTGCATACGGATGCGCAACCACGATGCGGAGGATCTGTTCGAACGCGTGGGCGTCGGCATCACCGTCGAGTTGCACGCCGATCGTCCCGAGATCTTCAACCTGATTTTGGCGGAGCTGAATCCTCCGCAGACCCTGAAAGGAGAATGACCATGCTGTTCCTTCGTTACCTGTTGCTGATTACCGGATTCGGCCTCTTCACAGGAGCTGCCGCAATCCTCGTCTATGACCTGTACATAGTCTTCAAGGGCCGCAAGCCGGCGCATGACCGGAAAGAGGCCCTCCCGGAAGAATCACCGCGGTCCCCGGCGTCTCTTCTAGAAAAGCGCCAGGGACCGCCCGCTATTTCATCGTGGCGCGAGGTGCGGTGGCTCCGCGCCGGAAAGCTGGCAATGGCGGGCGCGGGTCCGGTGCTGCTGGGCCTGAGCATCGCGATCGTCCCGAGCGGGGCGGCCGGCGTGCGAGTTAGCCAGGTCTCCGGACCGTCGCCGCGGACGCTCTATCCGGGCGTGCACTGGATCGTGCCGCTGTTCGATCACGTCGAGCAGTTCAACATCCGCGACAACGTCTACACGACCGTGCTCGCCGGCGACGTCCAGAAAACTCCCGACGCGCTGCGCGTGCAAACCAAGGAAGGGATGGCCGTGGGGCTGGCGGTAACCGTCCGCTACCGGCTGGACCCTTCTCGTCTCGCCTACATTTACGCCAATGTTCCGCAGCCGGTGGAGACGGAGATCGTGCCGCCGATCGTCGCCAGCGCGTTCCGCGAGCTGGCGCCCAACTACCAGGTGCGGGAAATCTTCGCCAGCCGCCGGGACGAAATCCGTCGCGCGGCCGCCGGCGCAATCGCGCAAAAGCTGGCCTCCGACGGTGTTGTGGTCAAGGAGGTTCTGCTGCGCGACATCCAGCTTCCCGCCGAGTACGCCAGGAGCCTCGAAGGCCTGCTGTTGAAGGAGCAGGAGAACGAGCGGCTTTCCGTCGAGCTGGACGTGAAGCTGAAGCAGGTGAAGGAAGCTGGGCTTGAGGCCGAGGCGCAAAAGGTCCGCCAGGTGACGCAGGCCGAAGGACAGGCGCAGATCACCGTGCTTCAGGCCAAATCCCAGGCCGACGCGATGCAGTATACGCTGCCGCTCAAGGAAAAGCAGATCCAGCAAAGCCGGCTGGAGGCGGAGGCGCGCAAGGAAGCCACGGTGAAAAACGCCGAAGCGATGGCCGCGGCCAAAGTCATCGACAGCAAGGCGGAGCTGGAGAAGCGCAAACTGCTGGCCGACAGCGACGACTATCGCATCCGCCACGTGGCCCAGGCCGACGCCGAGAAAATGCGGCTGGAGGCGGACGTTCTCAAGCAGAGTCCGCTGCTGATCCAGAAGATCATCGCGGAGAAACTTTCCGACAAGGTCCAGATCATGATGGTTCCCAACGACGGGAAGTTTTTCTTCGCCAACGACGTGTTGAAAGGTATGACCGGGCAGTAGCTGGACGCGGGAGCGGTCACCAAAGAGAGGTCGGCCGCTCCCATTTTGTTATGATTCCGGATAAGTGCGAGAGTTTTTCTTGTTGCTCTCTCTGACGGCATTCGCGCGCGGCCAAACGCTGGAGGATGCGGTTCGCGCGCTGGCTAAGACCGTCGCGGCCGGGCTTTCGCCCGGCGAAGTGGCGCACGTCACGCCCCGCAGCCTGTCGCCTTCGCTGGCGGCTGAGTCCGCTCGGGCAGGGGCTCTTCTCGATCGCGCTCTGCGCCGGCCGGCGGCTCGGGGCGCTACCGCTGTGGAGGTGGTTGTGACGGCGGCGGAGAATCTGCGCGGCCCGCTGCTGGTGGTCGAAATCCAGAGGAGTCCTGAGACGATCGTCGAAACGGCCGCCTACACCTCTCCGCCCGCGATTCCCGCCTCGCGTCCGTCGCTCGCGGCCAGGGTGCTTTGGGAACAGGACGATCCGATTCTCGATGTGGCGGCGGCAAGTGACGGATTGCTGGTGTTGACTCCCTCGGGATCGAAACTCTGCGGGCGCGATGGTTGCGAAGCCAGGGATGCGCGGCCTCTGTCTGTGCGCGATCCCCGAGGAAGACTGGGGACTGCCTCGGGAGAGTTTGAGATTGATCGTGAGCGCGTGCACTTTTCGCCCGGGCAGAACACGCTCGAAACGGCCGACCGAGAAAAGTTCTATTCCGTGGCTCGTGCCGGACCGTGGCGCTTGACGGCGGGACTCGATGGGCGAATTCACGCCTCGCAAGGCCAGCAGACCCTCGCCTGGGACGGATGGGGCAGCGACATCGTCGCGGTTCCCTGCGGCTCGTCGGCGTTGGTGGTCGCGACCGCGGCCAGCGGTCCGGACTCCGCCGATTCCGTCACTGCTTACGAAATCGCGGCTCCCGCTCCTCGCGCTGTCACCGATCCGCTGCCGCTTCCGGGTCCGGTGACGGCTCTGTGGCCCGCGCCCGGCGGCGCTCTCGCGGTGGTGCGGCAGCTTGCGACAGGACGGTATGTGGCCTACACTCTCGCGCTCGATTGCGGCCGCTAGCGCGATCATCCTGGTGGGCTCGATCGAGGCCGCGCGGCGGCCCCGATACGGCGGCGTGCTGCGCGTCGAGGTTTCCGCTGCCGTCCAAACGCTTGATCCGGCGGATTGGCCCGGCGATCCGGCGGAAGCGGCGCTGAAGGCGAGGCTGGCGGGCCTGGTATTCGAGACCCTGGTACGCCTGGATGAGAAGGGCCGCCCGCAGCCTTGCCTGGCCACGTCCTGGAGCCACGATGCCGCTGGCAGGCGCTGGGTCTTCACGCCGCGCGCGAACGTCATGCTGCACAACGGCGCGCCGTGGCAGCCGGAAGAAAGCGCGCTCGCCGTGCCGGATGACCGGCCGATCGAGCGGATTCTGAGCGATCTAGCGCGGCCTCGCAACGCGGTGGTGGTGCGTTTGCCGGACGGCGCGCTTGCCGGCACGGGTCCGTTCTCGGTGGCGCGCTGGGAAGCGGGGAAATCGGTCACGCTGGCTGCCCATGGCGCATATTGGGGCGGCCGCCCGTACCTCGATTCCATCGAAGTGCGGATGGCGCGAACGGATCGCCGTCAGCAAGCCCTGGACTTCGAAGCCGGCAGCGTGGATGCGATCGAGGCCGCCGTCACCGATGTGCGCCGCTTGCGGCAGCGCAACGCGAACGTGTCTATCTCGCCATCACTCGAAATCGTGGCGTTGGTATTCGACGGTCCGCGTGCCGTGGCGCCGCTGGCGCAGCAGGCGCTGGCGCTGTCGATCGATCGCACCGCCATCCACACGGTGCTCTTGCAGCGGCAGGGAGAGATCTCCGCTGCGCTGCTGCCGCAGTGGCTCAGCGGCTACAGCTTCGTGTTCCCTCAGGCGCGCGATCTCGCGAGGGCGCGGCAGCTTGCCTCGGGCGCTTTGCCGCTCTCGCTGGCGTACGAGCGTTCCGACGCGCTGGCACGCACGATCGCCGAAAGAATCGCCGTCAACGCGATCGAAGCCGGCATCATTGTTCGAGTCGCCGCAGGCGCTGTTCGAGTGGCTGCGGGAACGGCCGACGCCCGAATCGTGCGCCTGCGCATCGCCTCGGCCGATGCCGAGACCGCCCTGGACGATCTGGCGGCGCAGCTGAAAATACAAACGCCGCCATCGGCCTCCGGTCTGTACAGCGCCGAGCGGGCGATGCTTGGCGGCGGACGCGTCAACCCCCTGTTTCATTTGCCGGTGGTCTGGCAACTGAGCCCGAAAGTTCACGGCTGGAGCGGCGAAGGCCGATGGGAAGACGTGTGGCTCGAGCCATGAAATTTCGGACGCGCCTGCTGCTGATTTCCGGATTCACGGTTGCAGGAGCGGTCGCTTTGGTTACGGGCACGGTCTCGGTGGCGGCGCGGCGTGCCTTCGAGCGCGCCGACCAGACGCGCCGCGATGCGTTGCTCGAACAATTCCAACACGAGCTCGAGACCCGGAGTCAGGAAGTGGTGCGGAAGGTGGAACGGGTGGCCGTGTCCGATGCGGCGAGACGGGTGGCCATCGAAGGCGGCCGTCGCGAGCCCGACTATTCCGCGTGGCTCAACGAAGCGTCCTCGCAGGCCGAGACGCTGTCGCTCGATTTTCTGGATCTGCTCGCCGCGGACGGCACCATCGTCTCCTCGGCTCACTGGCCGGCGCGGTTCGGCTATCCGACCAACTGGATCTCGCTGCCCGCGGACGCGCGCGAACCTGGCGCGTTTCTCACGCGCATTCCGCTTCCCGAGGGCGAGGCGATCGGCCTGGTGGCGGTGCGTCCGGCCGGCGCGGCTTATGTAGGTGGCGGAAGACGCATCGATTCGTCGTTCCTCGCCGCGCTGGGACTCGCTCCCGGCATGCGCGTGCTGCTGGCGCTGGGACAAAAAGAGATCGTCGACGTGCGCGGTCCGGTGGAAGCTCCCGTGCGGCTTCAGACCTTGGTCGAACAGGTGTCGCGAACCGCGCAGCCCGCGCGCGACGTGATTCAATGGACTCCGGAGAGCGCCAGCAGCGAATCCGTCTACGCGCTGCCGCTGGCCCGCGGCGGCAATGTGTTAGGAGTGCTGCTGGTGGGCAATTCCTTGCGCGAGCAGGTGTCGCTCGAACGTTCCATTTTGTGGACCGGCGTCGCTGTCGCCGCATCGGGAATCGTGATGGGAGTGCTGTTGGGCTGGTGGGTCACCGAACGCGTCACCAAGCCGGTGGAACGCTTCGCCGCGGGCGCGCGAACCGTTGCCGCCGGAGACTGGAGCGTGCGCGTGGAAGCCGGTACGTCCGACGAGATCGGCGATCTGGCGCGCGCCTTCAACCAGATGACCGAGCAGTTGATCGCGCAGCAGGACCGCGCTCTCCAGGCCGAGCGCGTGGCCGCCTGGCGCGAGCTGGCGCGACGCCTGGCGCACGAGCTCAAGAATCCCCTGTTCCCCCTGCAGATCACCGTCGAGAATCTGCAACGCGCCCGCGACCGGGCTCCCGCCGAGTTCGATGAAATTTTCCGCGAGAGCACGGCCACGCTGCTGGCGGAGCTGGCGCAGCTCAAGACCATCATCGGCCGTTTTAGCGATTTCGCCCGCATGCCGCGCCCCGTCTTTCAGCCCGTGGACGTGAACCAGGTGGTGAGCGGCGTGATGAAGCTGTTCGACGCGCAATTGGCCGGTAATGGCGACCGGAAGATCGAATCGCGCACGGAGCTTGACGGCTCGCTCGCTTCGGTTCCCGCCGATGCCGAGCAGCTCGGCCGCGCGCTGCGCAACCTGGTGCTGAACGCCATGGACGCGATGCCGGAGGGCGGAACGCTGAGGGTCCGCACGCAGGCGAGCGAAGGAGGCGTGCGGATCGAAGTGTCGGACTCCGGACAAGGCCTCACGGCGGAGGAATGCGAACGTCTGTTCACGCCTTACTACACGACGAAGCAGCACGGCACCGGGCTGGGGCTGGCCATCGTGCAATCGGTGGTGAGCGATCATCACGGGCGCATTTCGGTTTCGAGCGAGCCCGGCCGGGGCGCGACGTTCACGATCGAGCTGCCGACATGAGCCGCCTCCTCATCATCGACGACGATCCCAACACGCTGGCCTCGCTCGCGCGCGCTTTTCGCATGGCCGGCCACGAAGCCGAAGTCGCCGACAACGCCGGGCGCGCTCTTTCGCTGATCCGCGACCATTCCTTCGACCTGATTTTTTCCGATGTGGTGATGCCCGGCAAGGACGGCATCGCGCTGCTCGAAGAAATTCGCGGCCTGGGCGTCGCCACGCCGGTGGTGATGATGTCCGGCCAGGCGACCCTGGATATGGCCGTGCGCGCCACGCGTCTCGGCGCGCTGGATTTTCTGGAGAAGCCGCTCTCCACCGAGAAACTTCTCCTGACGGTTGAGAACGCAACGCGGCTGGCGCGCCTGGAGGCCGAAAATCATGAGCTTCGCAAGCGCGTCGGCCGTCACGAAATCGTGTGGGCCAGCGACTCCATGCGCCGCGCCATGGCGCAGGTGGAGCGCGTTGCGGCCGGCGAATCGCGCGAGTGCATCCTGGGCGAGACCGGCACGGGCAAGGAGCTGATCGCCCGCGCGGTGCACGAAAACAGCGCGCGCAAGAACGGCCCGTTCGTGACGGTGAACTGCGCCGCGGTGCCGCAGGAATTGATCGAGTCCGAGTTGTTCGGCCACGAGAAGGGCGCCTTCACCGGCGCCGCGATCCGCCACGCGGGCAAGTTCGAGCAGGCGCACCGGGGAACCCTGTTCCTGGACGAGATCGGAGACATGCCCGCCGTCATGCAGGCCAAGTTGCTCCGGGTGCTGGAGGAAGGCGAAATCGAGCGCGTCGGCGGAGACCGCCCGATCCGCGTCGACGTCCGCGTGGTGGTGGCGACGCATCGCAATCTGGACGAACAGGTCAGCGCGGGCGCGTTCCGCCAGGATCTGTACCATCGCATCTACGTTTTTCCCATCCTGCTGCCTCCGCTTCGCGAGAGGCCCGGCGACGTCGCCGTTCTCGTCGAACATTTCTCGCGGCAGGTGAGCGAACAGAATGGTTGGAAACCGAAGCGCTTCACTCCGCAGGCTGTGAACACGCTGGAGAGTTATTCCTGGCCCGGCAACGTCCGCGAATTGCGCAATTCGGTGGAGCGCTTGCTGCTGCTCGCCGACGGCGAAGTGGATCAGGATGCCGTTCGCCTGGTGCTGCCC
Organism: Bryobacteraceae bacterium; assembly: GCA_041486445.1. GTDB lineage: Bacteria > Acidobacteriota > Terriglobia > Bryobacterales > Bryobacteraceae > Palsa-187. The sequence goes on along the minus strand of JBGPLI010000041.1, from coordinate 11,146 downwards.
GCGGCGCGCGCGGCGGCGGGCCCGGTTGGCTCCGGAACGCTGGCGTCCCGCCTGGACGGTTTCGAGCGGGAAACCATCCTGGCGGAACTGAAGCACCACGCCTACAACATGGCCGAGACGGCGCGCATGCTCGGCCTGGAGCGCAGTCACCTCTATAAGAAGTGCACGCAGCTTGACATCGATGTAGAGCAGTTGCGGAGAGCGTCGAAGTGAGGCTCTGCGGCGAAAGAGAGCGTCACTGAACGACGATAGTGCCCTTCATGAACGGATGGATCGAGCAATGGTAGGAGTGCGATCCCGGCGCCGCCACCGTTTGAGAGAACTTCTGACCTTTGTTCAGGGTCGTGGACTGGAAGCTGCCGTCGTCGGCGACGATCGTGTGCAGAGCGCTGTCCTGGTTGGTCCAGGTGAGTTGCGCGCCAGCCTTCACGTTCACCGGGTCAGGCATGAAAGAAAAGTTGGCGATGTCGAGCGCCGCAGTTTGAGGTGCGGGCGCCGCCGGGGAATCGGCCACCTGAAGGCTGCCGAAGAGTCCGTGATCCTGGATAGCGCCAGTGCCGGGGATGCCCGCCGTAAAGTAGAGCGTGTTCGCGTCGCCGCCGTTGCGTCCGTTGCCGAAGGCCAGGCCCCAGAGACCGGGAATGGAAACCGCATTTCCATTCGGGTCGGCGAGCGTTCCCAGATACTGTCCGTTACAGGAATCGTAGGCGTTGATCGTACCATCTCCGAAGTTGCCGACAAGGAGCGCGTTACTGAAGGCACCGAAGTAGGACGGAGCGAGTGCCAGACCCCAGGGTGAATTCAGGCCACCCTGTGAGATCAGGCGTCCGAGCAGATTACCGTCGAAATCGAAGACGTTGATGAAGCCGTTGCCAGCACCTGCGACATCGTTGTGTCTCGCTCCGTCCTGCATGGCATAGGTCACATATAATTTACGGCCAATCTTTTGAATGTTGAATGGCGCAAAGCCGGCGGGAATACCGGGATCCGCGAATCCACCAGCGGCTGTGACGGGAGCGAGATTGGCGTCGAAGACATCGATCGTCCCCAAAGAAAAGTTAGCGGCGTATAGTCTCGGACCTGCATCCGTCGTCGCAAGGGCGAGGCCTTTATACACCGCCCCGGCGCCGGAATTATCGACGAGCAGGACGCTGTTTTGAGGATCGAGGCCAGAGTTCCACCCGGAGATGGTGCCATCCTCCGTAGCGAAAATAAAGGTCGCCAGCTTCCCAAATGCGACGTTGAAGCCAGTCGTGTCATTGAACACCTGGCCGGTCGGCCTGGAAACCGGAGCGCCGCTGGGAGGCGCGGCAACTCTCACGTTCAACGGTCCCGATGCCGGAAACGGCTGGCCCTGTGAATCGTAGACGGTGGCGTCGCCGGCGCGGTTGTTAGAAATCCAGAACGGACTGGTCCTGCTGAGAGCGATCCCCCAGGGATTGACGAGATTCCCATCCGTTCGGTCCGCTAAACCGGGGACGTCGGAGACCAGGTTATGTTGTGAAAATCGATTCTGCGCGTGGATGCTGCCCTGCGTGGCCAGAGCTGCGGCCGCCAGGGTATAAAACGCCTTCTGAAATGCTTTCATGAGAATGACCTTTCTATGTTGGTGTGTTGAAATTACTCGCTAATGCGAGCTTGTGGTGCCGGCCAGAGTCTTAAGATACGAGATAATATCCGCTCTCTCGCCGGAATTCGCGACACGGAATTCCATGTCGTTGTCTGGAATAAACGCGTCAGGATCCGTAAGCCATTTATCGAGGGAATCGCTGTCCCAGAGGACACCGGACTTCCGGACCGCCTCTGAGTACGGGAACGAGGGAACCCTTCCCGCCGGGTTTCCAAATACCCCGCGCAGACGGGGACCAACCCTTTCACTATCCAGGGCATGGCACCCGGCGCAGCGCTTCCGGAAGAGATCCTTGCCACGGGGGCGGTGGTCCACGTTGTCGTCGATTGGCCCCCTCTCTGATTTGATCTGCCTCAAAACCGAAGACTCCCGCAGCCGTGGGAAAATTCTCCGTGATGGCGACTTCGGCATACCAGGAGAACCCTCGGACTTCAGACGATGACGCTCCGTGCGGGACCATTCGATGACCTGGGCAGCAGCGTCGCTTGACAATTGGGCCTCCGGGTGAAGCACAACGTACCGGCGAGGAGGCATTTCCCCGCTTTCAATTGCCTTCACGATCGACGTGAGCGCCAGCCTCTGCTCATCCGGGTCGAGACGATCCCATCTCGATAGATTCAGGTGTTTCCGGGCCTCTTTTACGTCGGTTTCGACCACCCAGGACATTGGCGCCAGCCGGCTATACCAAGGCCACTGTGTTTTTTCGGAGTGGCAGTTCGCGCAGGAGCGCTCAAATACACCGGCAACCGGCGGGGCAATCTCAGCGCCCAGCAGCAGTGGCGCGCGGGCTCGATCTGAGATGGTGTGCGGCAGAGGATGCACCAGCGCCGAAGTAAAGAACCAGACCAGAAGCGAGATGGAAGTGGCGAAAATAGTCTTGATCATGTCTTTGTTGGGAAGTCAAAATCCCCGTCTGGTATGCAAGACGCTGACACACCACCAATTGATTCCTAAAGGTCTGTAAAGAATGTGTAAAGGCGTGCGGCCGCAATCAGAACCGCGACCGTCAGTGAGCGGAGACTACCGCCCTGCGTCTTCGCAGATGTATTCGAACGGCTCGCCGCCGTCGATCCACGAGGAGGGCGTTTTCTCGTTGATCGTCCAGCGCACTGTCCAGGGCTTTGTGTAAGCTCCTGGATCGTCGATCGTCGCTTCGTAGGAGAGCGTTCTCAGGTTGGGTCGTGAGATGCGCTCGATGAGGTGAAGCTGCGCGGTGTTCGGAAAGGCTCCCGCGGCCCACTGCTTTTCGTTGAAGCCCACCGTGTCGATCACCAGGGTGTCGCCCTCCCAATGCCCGACCGAGTGGCCCAAGAAAGTCGGCCGCACATCCTCGCCTTGCGGGTGCGGACGCCCGTCCATATAAATGACCCGCCAGGAGTGCGGCCCGGCGATGTCCAGGATGAAGATGCTCTTCTGTTCCGGTACGTCCACGATCTCAAACCCGGGTGGATTCATGAACGCCGGACCGGGCGAGGCTTTGCAATCCACCAGCGGGGAGTCCTTCGAGAAAGTGCGATTGCGGTACTCGTACACGGCCCGCGCCCACGGCTGCAACGGAACATCGGCCGCGCGCGGAAAACCGCCGAGGCCGGGACGTACCTCCCAGTATCCCTTCTTGCCGGGTAGCGACCCTAAGTTCCTCCCCTGCGCGAACAAAGACACGGTAACGGCGAACAAGAGTGCCCACAACGCGATAACGTTTCTCATTCTGACTCCTGACTCCTTCTTCATTCACCTCATGGGCAACTTCTCGCCCGCCGCGGTGACGACTTGCGTGGTCAGGATCGCTCCCACCCAATTGTTGCGGGCGTCTTTAGGTAGAGCTGCGCCTTCGATGGTGATCTGATCGCCGATCTTCACGGTATCCTTTTTCCACCCGCCCCGGACCAGCGAATAGGGGGGGCCGAGCTCAGCCCGGATGGACTTCGTGGCGCCGGTTTCGTCTTTGGTGTTGATGAAGATGTAGGCGTGCGGATTCACCCAGTCCACTTTGGTCACGATGCCCGTGATCGTCGCTAATCGGCTGCCGTCATACTCGGCATCGAAGGAGTGGTGCGCTCTCGCCGGGGTCATCAGGCCCAGCGCCAGCAGCGAACCCATCGTGAAAAATCTCATCGCAACTACCTCCTGAACGTCGATTCGACGTTCTCCTCGCAAAAATATTCCTGGAGCTCCTCGTCCGGAACCCACTGAATCGTCCAGCCACCGGTCCACGGTCTGGTATACGTCGCCGGATCGTCCACAGTCACATCGTACTTCAGCGTGTTCAGATCCGGTCTCGAGAAACGTTCCACCAGATGCAGCGCCTCGGTATGGGGAAGCCCGCCGTTGGTAAACCAGAATCTCTCATTGAAGCCGATCGAGTCGACCGCCAGCGTATCCTTCTCCCAGTGGCCGACCGAATTCCCATAATAACTGCGCACCACTTCGTCCGCCTGACCCTGCGCGCGCCCGTCGGTGTAGATGACGCGCCAATTGCGATTGCCGCCGCCTAGCAGCACCAGAATGCGGCCAAGCTCGCGCTGCTCGACGAATTGAAACCCGTGAGGAGTTTGAAACTGGCGCGGTCCGCCGGGGGGCAGGCACCGCAAAAAGGGATCGTCCTTCAACAGCGTGCGCTGGCGATACTCGTACACCGCCTTCGCCCAAGGCTGAAACGGAGCGACGCGATCCGCATCGGCGATGTTGAGCAAGAGGCCTTCGTCGTTCATCCGGACTGGGGTGCTCGCGCGTTCCACCAGCGCACTGGCACCCGCTGTTCCCCAATATCCTTTTTTCCCCGGAGGCGGCCCCAATCGGACCTGGCCATCGGGCCAGCGCGGCGTAGGCGCGCTCGCAGCGGCACGCTTCCGGTTCGACGCCGCAAACAATTTCGCGCCCGTGCGCGCCAGCACAACCGTTTTGGCAAACGCCTGCCGGCTCTGGTTCCGCGCGAGGACGCCTTCCACCGTAACCGCATCGCCGATGTGCAGAGAAGTTTGCTTCCAGCCGTCCCGCTCCAGGTCGAGCGGATTGCCGAATTCGACGGCCCAATTTGCGATGGCGCCGTTCGCGTCGCGGACATTCAGGAAAAAGTACGCGCCTGGATTCGCCCAATCGATCCTCGTGACCACACCCTTCAACGTCACCTGCCTGCTGCTGTCGTAGGTCGCCGAGAACGCGCGCTGCGCCGAGACAGGTGCAGCGGCCAGCATCGCCAGACTCACGACAAATAGCCGCGCCGAAGTCCTTACGGAACCGCGCGCGTCAGCAAGCGGACCAGAACGCAAATTTCTCCATCTCGGCACTAGTCCCTCGTGATCTTGAAAGTCCCCTTGGCCGCACCTTGATTCCACGCGCCGGTGATCGTGCGGTGATACGACCCGAGATCCTCCAGCCGCCCCTCGGCCGCGATGTGAACCGTTTTGCCGGCTGGATCCTTCGTATCCGCCTCGATGCGGACGGTCCAGTTCGTCACATCCACGAAGACGCTCGCGATTGGGATCGAATCCGGACCCGGGTTGATCAGGCCCGTGACGTTCTTTCCATCCCAGCGCAGCACCAGCGTGATCTGGTTCCGCTCGGTCGCCGTGGGACACCAGTCGCCGGACCAGGTGCCGGTCAGCGGGTGTCCCTGTTGCGCGTAGGCCGGCGCGACCAGGCTCAGGCACGCGCAAATGCACAGTGCTTGTTTTAGCATCTGTCTCACATATTGCGCTCGGAAGAGTGCCTGGCGCAAGCGAGCCCCGATCCGCTGTAGAATTGTTCCACAACGTATGCTGACAGCCGAGGAGAACGAGCTGCTGACGCGAGTCGGATCGGGCTCGCCGATGGGCGAGTTGTTCCGCCGATACTGGATTCCGGCGTTGTTCTCGGACGATCTGCCCGGGCCGGACTGCCCGCCGGTCCGCGTGCGGCTCCTGGGCGAGGATCTCGTCGCCTTTCGCGATACCGCCGGCGAGATTGCGCTGGTCGAGCAACACTGCCCTCACCGCGGCGCATCGCTCTTCTTCGGCCGCAACGAAGAGGGCGGACTGCGCTGCGTCTTTCACGGCTGGAAATTCGATGTCCGGGGTCATTGCGTCGACATGCCCTCCGAACCCGCTGAGAGCGCGTTCAAGGACAAGATCCACCTCACAGCCTATCCGGGCCGCGATCGGGGAGGGCTCATCTGGGTCTACATGGGCCCGCCGGAACGGATGCCCGGCCTGCCGGAGCTCGAATGGGCACTGGTGCCAAACGATCACCGCTATCTTTCCCGGCGCCTCCAGGAGTGCAACTACCTGCAGGCGATGGAGGGCGGCATCGATTCCAGCCACATATCATTGCTCCATCGGGATCTCGCGCTGGTCTCCGAAAAAACCAAAGCCAGCGTGCTGCGCGGGATGGGCATTGGGCGGGAACTAGTGCGGGCGGACACCGCCCCGAAATTCGAAGTCCACGACACCGCGTATGGATTGCTGATTGCGGCCCGAAGAAACGCGGATGAGAACAACTATTATTGGAGACTCACGCAGTGGCTCATGCCGTGGTACACCATGATTCCCGCCTACGGCGAAGCCCCGGTGGGAGGCCATGCGTGGGTTCCCATCGACGATGAGCATACCTGGACCTACAACATCAATTGGCACGCAGCGCGGCCGCTGCACCCGGAGGAGATCGCGGAAATGCGCGCCGGTGGCGGAATTCACTCCCAGATCGTCCCCGGCACGAACCTGCCCCGGCAGAACAAGGCCAACGACTACCTGATCGATCGCGACCTTCAGAAGAGCGGGGTGTTGTACAGCGGTATCCGGGGCATCGCCGCACAGGACATTGCCGTTCAGGAGAGCATGGGCCCTATCCAGGACCGCACCAAAGAGCACCTGGGCACCAGCGACACGGCCATCATCGCCGCACGCCGGCGTCTGATCAAGGCCGCTCGCGAGCTGCGCGAAGCCACGCCCCCGGGCCTCGATCCAGCCAGCCAGCGTGTGCGCGCCATTTCCGTGGTCTTGCCCAAGCAGGCGCCTTTCGAGGAGGCGACTCGGGATCTGCTGGTATCCAAGCGCGGCACGTCCTTCGTGTCCGCCTGAGGCGATGCAGCGCCTTTACTACGGCTGGTGGATTCTCGCCAGCTCCGTCGTGATCATGACCCTCATGGGCACGGCGCTGTTCGGCTTTCCGGCCTATTACCCTTCCTTCATCGCCACCTTCGGGTGGAAGCGCTCCGAGATGCTGTTCGGATACACCATTGCCCAGGCGGCATTCGGCCTGATGGCCTTGGCGTGGGGCGCGATCGCGGATAAACGAGGCGTGCGGCCCGTACTCGCGGCCGGCACGGGCTGCGTCGCCCTGGCCTGCCTGCTGTTTGCAAGGGTCACGGCGCTGTGGGAGCTGTATGCCATCGCGCTCGTCTTCGGTGCGGGACTCTCGGGAATGGGTTACCTGTCGAATCAAATTCTTCTGTCTCGCTGGTTCGTGAGCCGCCGCGGCCTGGCGATCGGCGCCATCAACTCCGCGGGCGCGCTCGGCGGCACCCTCGCCCCGGTGCTGAACACGTTCCTGATCCTTCATCTCGGATGGCGCGGCGCGATGACCTCGCTTGGCGCGATTTCGTTCGTCGTGCCGTTCGCGCTCATTGTCTTGGTCATAAAGGAACGCCCTGAGCGGCTCGACTCGGCTCCGCAGCCTCAGCGGGAAACGCTGGAGGCGTTCCGGCAGGTTTTCCTCACACCGGTTTTCTGGGTCGTGATCGGATCGGTGTTCTTTGCGGCCGGTACGGTCGGCACCACGCTCCAGGTTCTGATTCTGTATCTGCGCGACTCCGGATTCTCGGCCCAGATCGCCGCCGCCGCGCTGAGCCTGGAATTCGCGGTGAGCGTCGCAGGGCGACTGGGCTTTGGCGCGTTGAGCGACCGTTACTCGGCCGCCCGGGCGGGCGTGGTGAGCTTCCTGCTGCTGGCTGTATCGGCGCTCCTTCTGTTTGTGGTGCGTGTGCCCGCGCTGCTGGTGACTTTCGCCGTCCTTCACGGTTTGGGCCACGGAGCCCTGGTTTCCTTCTTCCCGTTAATGCTCGCGGAAGCGTTCGGCACCAAAAGGCGCCTGGGACGGCTGCTGTCGATCGGTCATCTCGCTTACTCGGCCGGCCTGGGCTCGGTCCCCCTCATCGCGGGCTATGCTTTTGATAAAACAGGTAGCTTTGGCATGGGATTCGGGTTCAACATCGTCATGACGTGGCTGGCGACGGGGGCCCTGCTGTGGGTCGCGCGGTTGAAACTTAAGTCAGCCCTTTCGCATCAAAAGGTTAGGACTGAACCGCGCGCGTAAGCAAGCGGACAAGCGGACAGATAGCTTGAGCGGAGGGAAGATGGAAGAGCTGAACGAGGGCATCCTGGCGGAATCGGAAGATTCGGTTGGGTTCCCTTTGGCTGAACTCGATGCCGGCGAGGAGACCACGCCGGGCGCTGAGGAGTCCCCCTACACGGACGACCCGGTACGCGTGTACCTGCGGGAGATGGGATCGGTGTCGCTGCTCACTCGGCAGGGGGAAGTCGATCTGGCGCGGCGCATGGAGCGAGGCAAGCTGTGTGTGCGAAAAGTGCTTTCGCGATCCCCGCTCGTGCGGGAGATGGCCGTGGCCTGCTACCAGGAGTTGCGTCAGGATCGGGTGAGGCCGGACGGCGTCCTCGAGATCGGCGCTCCCGACGCGGAGGCCAAAGATCGCAAGCGCGCAGCGGCCATGCAACGGCTCACCAGGGTGTGGCGGCTGCATCGCGATTTGACGGCGACGGAGGAGCGGTTCGCTTCCACCTCGCGCGCCCACGTCCATGTGCGGGCGGAGTTGGCGAGCAAGCTGATTCGCTCGAGAGTGAAGCTGGCGCAGGCGATCCGCGAGGTTCCGTTTTCGACGGCCCAGTGGACGCGCTTCGCCGGCGCGTTCAAAAACGCGGCAGCCGGATCCAAAGCGCCCGAGATGCGCCGTTGCCTCAAAGCCATCGATCAAGCCGAGCGGGAAGCCTCGCAGGCCAAGAATGCGCTGGTGGAGGCGAATCTTCGCCTGGTGGTGTCGGTCGCCAAGAAATATGTGAACCGGGGCCTGCACCTGCTGGACCTGATCCAGGAAGGCAACATCGGCCTGATGCGCGCCGCCGACAAGTTCGACTACCGGCTCGGCTACAAGTTCTCGACGTACGCCACCTGGTGGATCCGGCAATCGGTCGCGCGCGCCATCGACGACCAGTCGCGCACCATCCGCATCCCGGTTCACATGAACGAGAGTCTGTCGAAGTTCCTCCATGCCTCGCGCGAGCTGGAAAAGGAGCTTGGCCGCGCGCCGACCAACGAAGAGATTGGCCGCCGGATCGAGACCACCGCGCAAAAAGTGGAGGAATTGAAGGCGATCTCGCGGGAGCCCGTGTCGCTCGATATCCCGGTCGGCAGGGACGGCGAATCGGCTCTCCGCGACTTGATCGAGGACCGTTGGGTTCGTCCGATGACTGACGCGATGTTCGACGGCGACGTTCGCCAGGAAACCGCGCACGTGCTCCGGAGCCTGCGGCCCAACGAGGAGCAGGTCATCCGCATGCGGTTCGGGATCGGCTACGACCGCGAGCACACGCTTCACGAGATCGCCCGGCAGTTCAACCTCAGCCGCGAGCGGGTGCGCCAGATCGAGGCTCGCGCGCTGCGGCGCTTGCGCGACCCGAAATGTTCGCATCGCCTGCGGCCCCTCGCCAGTATCCAGTGACCCACGTAGGGGTCACTTGCGGTTGCCCGCGCCTACCAGGTGCTGCCGGTCTCTCTCGTTTTCGTTGCAAATGTACTCGATCAAGTCGGAGTTGATGACCAAAAACATCGTGGATTTGACGGTAAACGGCCTGGTGTACGCCTTGGGATCGTCTACCGTGGTTTCCACTTCCAGGTTCCCGTAGTTGATCCGGCGGATCTTCTCCACCAGCCTGGCTTGATCGGTCATCGGATGCCCCCCCGAATCCAGCCACAGGCCGTCTTTGAAACCGTTAGACTCGATGATCAATGTGTCACCCTCCCAGCGGCCCACCGAGTAACCTTTGAAGGTAGGCTGAGGATCTTCTGGAAGCTTCCGCCCGTCCAGGAAGATCTGGCGGAACTCGATGTTGTCCTCTCCCAGGACCAGGAGCAAATCGGGCGTCTGAACGAGTTTCTGGGGAGCGAACCACGACCACATGCGGGGCGGATTCAGCGGCAGGCACTTGATAAACGGGTCGTCTTTGCTTTCATCGGCGGCTCTCTGCCTGGCGAGCGCTTCCGCCCAGGGTTGAACTGGCGGCTTCTCGTCGATCGAGATGGCTCTCTTAGGGATCCCGGAAGGGAGGTCGTCGCAGAACGGAAAATCCGGCGGGCAAGGGACGGTGTCGGATTCCCAGACTCCGGACAGGTCGGGTTTGCCGTCTGGTGTGCGGGGCGCCGGGGCGCCGAAATTCGGCGTGCCGGACGGCGTCTTGGGCACGCCCCTGGGCATCACCTTGATCCACTGCGCGGAGAGGGTCGGAACCGCGCAGGCCCAGCCGGCCAGCGCGGCGATCAGGGTCACGATTCGTGCCGCTGTCTGCATGGCGGAATCATATACTCTTTCGCCGCCGAATCCAAGCCCATGGTCTCGACAGCCCAATGGTCTCGACCGCAGTCTGATTCCGCAAGAAGATCCTGGTCGACAACCCCGCGCGGCTGCGCGGGTTCTGATCAGGACTGGTAGTGTGTACTATTTCGCGGCCACCACTCCGCCCACGGTAGACGATCCGGTTCCGCTGCACCCGTTCCCGCCATAGCGGAGAAACTTCTGGATCCGTTTTGCGGTATCGACTTCCCCGGTATAGATGTTGCCCTTGCTGTCCACGCTCACCTGATGCAGGTAGTGAAAATCTCCAGGCATCCGGCCGCTGTGTCCGAGCCGGCCGAGCTCCTGCAGATTGCTCCGGTTCAGGATGTAGATCGTCATGTTGGCGTTGTCTCCGACATAGAGGCAACTCTGCGCCTTGTCCGTGGAGAAGTTCACGGAAACGGCAGTTCCAATTATGTTGGTGTGCTCGCTGATAAACTGCTCCGCAACGAAACCGCATTTGCCGGCCTCGCCAGTTGGATTGCTGCACGGCTTGCCAAGCGCGGGATCGTTCTTATCGAACACCTGGATGCGATCGTTCCCCCGGTCGCAGACATAAATCTTGCCGTCATTGGCGATCTTGACGCAATGCACGGGGTTCCTGAAAAATGCGGGCTTCTTGTTGCCTTTGGAATAGTCGGCCATCCACGGCCCGGCGGCAGCAGCGGCTGCGTCGTCGACGGGATTGTTTCCGTAGGCGCCGAAATGGCCAATATACTTGCCGGTGTTGGCGTCAACGATCAGGACGTGGCGGTTTCCGTAGCCGTCGGAGACGTACAGGCGGTTCGTCGCGGGATCGACCACCATGTCGGCCGCCAGATAGAGCAGGGGCGTGTCATTAATGCCGCCGTGCATGTCGTTGCTGTTTGGTCCCCTCGGAGTTCCGCCGATCCTCATCTTGAAATTGCCGTTCATAT